>JAJXBQ010000145.1:0-9031 GCA_021640525.1 Segatella copri | reverse complement strand
CTTCTCATCTTCTTTTGCCGCCTCATTAAAAAGTTGTACCTTTGCAATCGAATTTTCTGCGAGTACCAGGCATTGCGCCTTATAAAGAATAGAATTTTCAGCAAATATATGTAATTAATATGTAAAAACAGCAGTAGTTATGAGCATTAATATCAAGAGAAATCAGTTGAAGAGAGTAGTTATCGTAGGTGGCGGACTCGGTGGTCTTCGTTTGGCAGAAGACCTCTGCAATTCAAACCTGCAGGTGGTGTTGATCGATAAGAACAATTTCCATCAGTTCCCTCCACTTATCTATCAGATTGCCTCAGCAGGTATCGACCCGAGTTCCATCTCCTTCCCTTTCCGCCAGATTTTCCGCAAGCGCAAGAACTTCTACTTCCGCATGGCAGAGGCGAGAGCCGTATTCCCAGACAAGAAGATTCTGCAGACTTCCATCGGTAAGATTGAGTACGATTACCTGGTGTTCGCAGCAGGAACCACTACCAATTTCTATGGCAATGCCAACATCGAGAAGTGGGCGATTCCGATGAAGACCGTTTCAGAGGCAATGGGATTGCGCAACGCTGTGCTGAGTAACCTGGAGCGTGCTTTGACCTGTGCCACAGAAGAGGAACGACAGGAACTCCTGAACGTGGTCATTGTAGGCGGTGGTGCCACAGGTGTAGAGATTGCCGGAGCCCTCTCTGAAATGAAGCGCTACGTGATTCCTTATGATTATCCTGATATGGACTCATCTCTGATGCACATCTATCTTCTGGAAGCGGGCGACAGACTGCTCGCCGGAATGTCACAGGACTCTTCTAAGAAAGCATACGAATTCCTTACCAGCATGGGTGTGGATGTGCAGTTTGGCAAAATGGTAACCGACTACAAGGACCATAAGGTACTGATGAAGGATGGTCAGGAGATTCCTACCCGCACCTTCCTCTGGGTATCCGGTGTAAAGGCACAGCCTATCACAGGTATCGATGGCGACCATCTGGGCCGTGGTTTCCGAATCGTAGTAGATGAATTCAACCGCATCCCTGGCATGGACGGTCTCTTCGCCATCGGCGACCAGTGTATCCAGACCACAGACCCAGCTTATCCTGGCGGTCATCCACAGTTGGCACAGGTAGCCATTCAGCAGGCAGCACTCCTGGCTAAGAATATCCAGAAGATTGCCGAGGGAGCCACTGATTCCCAGCTCAAGCCTTTCCGCTACAAGAACCTGGGTTCTATGGCTACCATCGGAAGACACAAGGCTGTAGTAGAACTAGGCAAGTTCCACAGTCAGGGCTTCTTTGCCTGGGTATTGTGGCTGGTAGTTCACCTACGCTCCATCCTTGGCGTAAAGAACAAGGTAATGGTAATGCTCAACTGGCTCTGGAAGTACGTAAGCTATAACGATTCTATCCGAATGATTACCTACGCCACCAAGCCTAAGGAAGTGCGCGACCGATTGAAGCGTGAGCAGACCACTCACCTCGGCACCGACTTGCTGGAAAATGAAGAAGAGGAAGAGGAAGCTTAAGATAAGGCGATAGATTAAGCTTAAATGCTTAAAATAAAGAGATAGAAAACGGGTGTATCATTCAATAATATAGATGATACACCCGTTTCTTTTATTACTGTTTCCTGAAACAGCTTCTTTTATGCAGATTCCTGAAGCTGATACCTTTATTAAGTAGATTCCCTTAGCACTGTTTCACCTCTCAATGCAATTTCCTCTATCCTTCTATAACCATCGGCAATATGCTCCAGCAGCAGTCGGCAACTTTCCTGCGCCATTTTCTCAATAGGCTGTTCCACTACCGTCAACTGAGGATGAACCAAAGTAGCCAGAGCTGTGCCAGACATGCAGCAAAGCGCCACATCCTCCGGAATGCGCAAGCCACGCTTCTGAATAGCACTCTTGGCTCCCAACACAGCAGTCTCCGTAAAGCCAAAGACCGCATCAAAAGGAACATCCTTCTCCAGGAAACGCTCCATCACCCAACTACCCTCTTCAGCCGACAAGGCTGGCGACAAGACATCCTGCGCCTGATACTCTATATGAAACTTTTCCAGCGCATCCCGATAGCCCCTCAATCGTTCATAGCTGTTTCGGATATAAGCAGGTCCCGGGATATGAATAATATGCTTATACCCCTTGCGCAACAAAGTCTCCACCATGAAAAACGACATGATGTAATCGTCCATGTGCACCTGTGAAGCCTTTACCTTCTCCACCGTTCTATCGAAAAACACGATGGGAATGCCCCTTTCTATCACCTTATTATATAGGTCCACATTATGCTCCTTATCGCATGCACTCATCAGGATGCCATCCACACGCAGCTGCTCCATCATCAGGATGTTCTCTCTCTCCTGCTCAGGATTCTCGTTAGAGATGGCAATCATCACCTTATACCCCTGCTTGCGCAAGATGGCTTGAGCATCATTGATAAAGGTCATATAGAACGTTGTTACGATTTCGGGGATGATGATGCCGATGTTATGAGTACTCTGCTGGCGAAAGTTCACAGCCAGTTCGTTGCGATGATAGCCCATCCGCTCGGCAGTTGCCAATATCTTCTGCAAGGTTTCCGCCTTCACATTACCCGTATCTCCCGAAAGAGCACGCGAAACGGTGGACTTGGAAATCCCCAGTTCCCTTGCAATATCCATGATAGTTACATATTTTGCCATATCTCTTTTTCTTTCTTGTTATATGTGCTTGCAAAGATACTTATTTTCTATGAAAGCTACAACAAAAAACAGAGAAATCTTTTTGGGAACGGTTGCGGAAAATGGGAACGGTTGCGGGAACGGTTGCGGAAAAACAGCCGTTTTTTTTCTTGTTTTTCCAGCAAAATCGTTCTATCTTTGCAGCGTGAAAAGGAAAAACGATTTCTCAAATCGCTCTATTCCTACACCAAAACAAAGAATAAACAACATTAAGTATCACAATCAAACCTAAGAAAAAGGATATGGAACAAGATTCTAAATTTCAAGCGAACACTTCGCTAGAGAACAATTCGCAGGGAAAGGTTCCCTTCATCAGTAAACTCGCCTATGGCATGGGCGATGTGGGCTGCAACTTCAGTTGGATGTTCGTGGGCAACTTCCTCATGATTTTCTACACCGATGTGTTCGGAATCAGCATGAGTGCCGTAGCAACCCTGATGCTTGTGTCCCGATTCTGGGACGCCATCAACGACCCCATCATCGGCACACTTACCGACAAGACCCACACCCGATGGGGACGATTCCGCCCATGGCTGCTCTTCGGAGCTCCTATCACGGCACTGGTACTGATACTCACCTTCTGGGCTCATCCGGAATGGAGCCAGACCGCCAAGATTATCTATATGGCAGTAACCTACTGCATCCTGGTGCTGGGATATACCTGCGTGAACCTGCCTTACGGCACACTCTGCGGAGCCATGACACAAGACATCGATGAGAGAGCCAAGCTCAACACCAGCCGTTCGGTGAGTGCCATGATGGCCATCGGAGTAATCAACATCGTAACCGTTCCGCTCATCAGCTGGTTTGGCGCAGGCGATACCAAATATGGTTATCTGGCTGTGGCTGTACTCTACGGCATCATCTTCGCTGCCTGCCATCTGTTCTGCTTCCATAAGACCAAGGAAGTGGTAGAAGTTCCTGTGGGACAGAAGCTCCCATTAAAGGTGCAGCTTCGCTCCGTGATGAAGAACAAGCCCTATCTGCTCGCTCTCTTAGGACAGTTGCTCTTCGGTTTCATCCACTACGGACGCAACGCCGACATGCTCTACTATTTCACTTATGTAGAAGGTTCGGCAACGCTCTTCTCCTACTATTCCATGGCCATCATCGTGCCAAGCATCATAGGTGCAGCCTGCTTCCCTCTGGTATTCAAAAAAACGGGCAACAAGGGTTTCACGGCAGCCATCTTCGCTTTCCTCACCGGTATTACGATGATAGGTCTGTACTTCTTCAGCCCTAACGGCAGCGCCATCATGTTCTATCTGTTCTCAGCTTTGTCGTGGTTCTTCTTCTCAGGCTTCAATACAGCCATCTATGCCATCATCCCCGACTGTGTGGAGTATGGCGAGTGGAAGACGGGCATCAGAAACGACGGATTCCAATACGCCTTCATCTCGCTGGGCAACAAGATAGGAATGGCACTCGGCACATCGCTTCTCGCCATTGCCCTGGGCAGTGCAGGATATGTAAGCAACGCTGTGCAGAATCCAGAAGTATTGAACATTATGCACCATGCCTTCAGCACCATTCCGGGAGTCTTGTGGATCGTCACCGCAGGATGCCTCTGCTTCTACAAGCTCAACAAGAAGCAATACAAGCAGATCATGACCGATCTGGAGAATAAGAAGAAATAAAAAAGAGCCCACTTAAAAAGTGGGCTCAGCAAAGAATACAAAGATAAAACGGGATCTTTCATCCCACCAACATAACAATAACAATTTCAAAACATTATAATTATGAGACAGGCAATATTGGTAGAACCAAAGCATATCGAATTCAAGGAAGTAGCAGAACCAAAGGCAGCAGACTTAACTGCTCATCAGGTTCTCGTCAACATCAAGCGCATCGGCATCTGCGGTAGCGAGATTCACTCTTACCACGGTCTTCACCCAGCCACCTTCTACCCAGTGGTTCAGGGACATGAGTACTCTGGAGTGGTTATGGCTGTAGGCAGCGAAGTTACCGTCTGCAAGCCTGGCGACCACATCACCGCTCGCCCACAGTTGGTTTGCGGCAAATGTAACCCTTGCAAGAGAGGACAGTATAACGTTTGTGAGCACCTGCGTGTTCAGGCATTCCAGGCTGATGGAGCAGCACAGGACTTCTTCGTTGTAGATGACGACCGCGTGGCTAAATTGCCAGAAGGCATGAGCCTCGACTATGGTGCCATGATTGAGCCTTCAGCCGTTGGTGCCCATGCCAGCAACCGCACCGACGTGAAGGGTAAGAATGTAGTAGTGAGCGGTGCAGGAACCATCGGCAACCTCATAGCCCAGTTCTGCATTGCCCGTGGCGCCAAGAATGTACTCATTACCGATGTAAGCGACCTCCGCCTGGCTAAGGCTCGCGAGTGCGGCATCAAGCATACCCTCAACATCACCAAGAAGACCTTGAAGGAGGCTGCCCAGGAACTTTTCGGTGAGGAAGGCTATCAGGTAGGTTTCGAGGTAGCAGGTGTAGAAGTTTCCATCCGTTCACTGATGGAGACCATCGAGAAAGGTAGCGACATCGTAGTTGTGGCTGTCTTTGCCAAGGATCCAGCCCTCAGCATGTTCTATCTGGGCGAGCACGAGTTGAGACTCATCGGTTCGATGATGTACCGCCACGAGGATTATCTCACAGCCATCGATTATGTAAACAAGGGCATCGTCAACCTCAAGCCACTGGTAAGCAACCGCTTCGCCTTCGAGGAATATGATGACGCCTACAAGTTTATCGATGCTCATCGCGAAACCAGCATGAAGGTTCTCATCGATTTCGAGCAGAAACCAGGAGAGAACAAGTAAAGGATAGAAGAGAAGAAACATACTGCAAACGATTGCAGAAATTGGAAACGATTGCGGGAACGTTTGCAGAAAGTTTAGATGATTTTTCTTTGCGAAGGTAGCTGAAAAATGCTACCTTTGCAACAGAAATCAAATAACATCTCTAACATTCTTAAAGTAAAAAAGACAATGGAAAAGAAACAATCAGTTATAGGTATCGGCGAGGCACTCTTCGATGTGCTTCCAGAAGGAAAGAAGCTCGGCGGCGCTCCTGCCAACTTTGCTTACCACGTTTCGCAGTTCGGACTCAACAGTTGTGCAGTCAGTGCGATGGGTGATGATGAGCTGGGCAAGGAACTGGAGAAGGAACTCAACGATCACCATCTCAACTATCAGATAGATAAGGTAGACTACCCTACAGGCACCGTTCAGGTTTCACTCGACGCCAACGGCATTCCTTGCTACGACATCAAGGAAGGAGCTGCCTGGGACAACATCCCTTACACCCCTGCCCTGGAAGAATTGGCTAAGAATTGCACCGCAGCCTGCTTCGGTTCGCTGGCTCAGCGCAACGAGGTTTCCCGCAACACCATCTATCACTTCCTCGACCACATGCCTGAGAGAGAAGGAATCCTCAAAATCTTCGATATCAATCTCCGTCAGGGGTTCTATACCAAGGAGATTATCACCGAGAGCATCAAGCGATGCAACATCCTCAAGATCAACGATGAGGAATTGATTACCGTAAGCCGCATCTTCGGCTATCCGGGCATCGACCTGGAGAACAAATGCTGGCTCCTCTTGGGCAAGTACAATCTGAAGATGCTCATCCTTACCTGCGGTGTAAACGGCAGCTACGTATTCACCCCTGGCGAAGTTTCGTTTATAGAGACACCGAAGGTAGAAGTGGCAGACACAGTGGGTGCCGGTGATTCATTCACAGGCGCATTCGTGGCAAGCATCTTGAAGGGTAAGAGCGTAAAGGAAGCTCATGAATTGGCAGTAAAGGTTTCGGCATTCGTCTGTACACAGAACGGAGCCATGCCGATCTTGCCAAAGGAATTTACAAGATAAGCCCTTATTTGCCCAAATTATATGCAAATTATAATTATCAGTAATATATGGTTTAAGTAATTAGTTAACGTTTATAAGGTTCATAGTTAATTAGGTTTATTAGTTTATTTTGTAGTAAAACCATGAAAAGAATTGTAGTTATTGTTTTGATGATGGCTGCTTGCCTGGGAAACGCCCAGGCACAGCTCCATCTGAAAGCCAACGTTCAGAATAATCATCTGTGGCGTGGCATGGAAGTTTCCGACGGCATCGTCCTCCTCACCGACCTGAGCTATACAATGGTCAACGACCACGTTACCGTGGGACTTTGGGGAGGCTGCAACTCGGAAGGCTCCTACAAGGAGTTTAACCATTATCTGAATCTGAAGGCTGGCGGTTGGGGATTCGCCCTGTGGGACACCTACAACTTCTCCCCTGGTGCCACCTATAATAATAAGGAATACTGGAACTATTCTGCCCATACCACCGGCCGATTCCTCGATGCTACATTGAGTTACCGGTTCCAGGACGAGAAGTTTCCACTGCTCCTAAGCTGGTCAACGGTAGTATTCGGACGCGACCGCAACAGCGACAATACCGAGCAGAAATATTCCACCTTCGCCTATGCGGAATACCCTATCTACCAGAAGGATGGCTGGAAGGTTGATGCAGGAGTAGGTGGAGCCTTCGCCCTGAACAGAGCTGGCGAGGATGCTCACTTCTTCGGAACCACGGCAGGCATCGTTCACGTATCGCTGCAAGCCACCCACGACCTCAAGCTCGGCAACTACACCGTTCCGGTTTACGCCAAGGGCATGTGGAATCCGCAGAGCAACCAGAGTTATTTCCAGATTGGAGCAGAAATCATCCGCTTCTAAATCTTCAAAAAACACAGAAAGTTTTATCATAACAATCATCTAAACACAAATTCATTATGAAGATTAAAGATTTTACAACAGGTGTGCAGCACATTGGCATTCCTACCAACGACATCAACAAGACCATTGAGTTTTATCATGCCCTGGGCTTTGAGACAGCCCTCCGCACAGTAAACGGCACCGAGGAAGTAGCCTTCCTCCAGCTCCACAATCTCATCATCGAGACCTATCAGAACCATCAGGCAAAGATGGAATATGGAGCCATCGACCACATCGCCATCGATGTAAAGAACATAGACGATCTCTTCCTGGTAGTGAAGGAAGCCGGCACCTTCAAGATGCTGGATCAGCAGGTAAATGGTCTTCCTTTCTGGGAGAACGGCGTAAAGTTCTTCACCATTGAGGGTCCAAACAAGGAGAAAATCGAGTTCTGCGAGAAACTCTAATCCGCAGCTGACTTTTAGATAAACACAGATTAGCATAGCAATACAAGAAAGAGAGAGAGAGAAAAATGACGAAAGTCCAGCTTGGAGCCTTTCTGAGAGAGAGGCATCCGAGTTGGACTTTCTTTTTTCGTTTTCCTTGAGGAATATGATGCGTTTTCCCTAATTGATGTTTCAAGGATATTAATGATGCTCAGGCACAATGGCGAGATACACCAGATCATGGTCGGTGAGGTTCTCCATATAATGAGCATGGTTCATAGGGCAATAATGCACCTGTCCCTGTCGAACCTCCTCCACGGTATCATCATAATGGAAAGTAGCAGTGCCGCTTACCACATAGATAATCTCGCAGTTGCCCTCATGAGTATGAAGACCAGTTGATGCACCCGGACGCAAGGTAGAATACATAATCTTCACCTTGTCATCCACATAGTTACGGGTGTCGAGTTTACCCTGTCCACCCTTGAAGCCCTCCAAATGAGCCTCAGCAATCTTTTCGAAATCTATTACCATCTTTATAATGTTTATTGTTTAATGTTTACTTGGCTTTTATAAATGAAGCCTTGCAGCTTACTTTGCTTTCGCAAAATACTTCCAGAGCGGAGCCGCCATCAGGCTTTGCCAGATTTCTCCCTTCTCCAGCATATCCATTACTTCTTCTCTTGAGAAGAGGCGAACTTCGATATCCTCAGCCTGGTCTAGATGCTGAACATCCATGCGCTCCACATCCGTAGCCAGATAGCAATGGGTAAGATTGGTATGAGTGCTCGGATTAGCCGAAATCGTCATCCACTTCTGCCAGTTTCCGCCACCGAACCCAGTCTCTTCCATCAGCTCTCGCTTGGCAGCCGCCATCGGGTCCTCGCCCTTCTCTATCACTCCTGCGCAAAGTTCATTCACCGTCTTACCTATCGCATAGCGATACTGGCGAACGAAGACGAACATTCCCTCCTTCGTGATGGCGATGGTGTTCACCCAATCGGGATATTCCAGCACGTAATATTCATCGATAATGGCTCCCGTAGGCAATTCCACCTTATCCACTCGTGCCGTGAGCCATGGCTTCTCTATCAGATACTTCTGCGAGAGCGTCTTCCATTTCATATCTTTATCAGCCATTTTCTTACTTCATTTAAAAAACTGGATTTTCTTTATTTTAATTGATGGTGCAAAAGTA
>JAJXBQ010000437.1:0-1314 GCA_021640525.1 Segatella copri | reverse complement strand
ACAATCTTGTTGTGATTCAATTTCGTTCCTGCCAGTTCGTAGGCAGTGGTCAGTTCTTCTTCCAAAGCCTTATATCCCGAAATAGTCTCTTTACCGTCAAAAGCCAGTTCGAGAGCTTTGCGATGGATGGCTTCTGGAATATCCCTATAAGGGGAGAACGGTTCCTGTTTGGGACGACCTGCGCTCTTCTTTGTCGGCACATAGTCCGGCAGAAGTTCGGGAAGTGATTGGTCATTGATGCAGAAAGCGAATGGCAGGAAGTCTTTGGAACGGGTATGCACACTTTCCACTTTACTGATGTTGCTGTCGTCCTTGTCTTTCTCGATTTGGATGACAGTCTCAGCCTTGTTGTTGATTTCCGTGCCAATGTGCCCTCGTGCGTTTTCATCGCTTTTGTTCTGGTGAAGGATGGTATGAAGATGAATCTGGTGCTCGTCAGTCCACTGCATAAGTTTGGATATTACGCATGTGGCTTCACTCGGTGAATTGATGTCATAAACCAAGTCACGTATTCCGTCAATCACCACGAAACCGAGACCCTCAATCTGACTGATGGCATCGTCTATGATAGCCAAACGCTCCTTCGGATTGAATTTGCGTAGAGCGAGAAAATAGAAACGGCCGCAATCCTCATTAGCCGGCAACTCTGCCAGTTCCATGATACGATGCATCACAATCATACAATGGTTCTGACTCTGCTCTGTGTCAATGTAAAGGATGCGTTTTTTCCCGTCAGGAAAATCCGTTGTGTAGTTAAGGACTTCCTTTCCGGACAAAGCTGCTGCCACCATAGCAGACACATTGAAAGTCTTTTTGCTTTTAGCCTTGCCTATGGATGCACTGAAATTTCCCAATGTCCCGACAGGCACTCCACCTATTTTCAGAACTTCCGGCTCCTGCTCGTACTCCTTTTCCAAGCTGAGCATGGTATCTTGCCATCTTGTAGCGACCTGGGCAAGATCTTGAATGGGTGTTGGCGTTTCCATACTCACCAGTTTTTAGGGTTAGGCTTGCGACGATGTGAGGCATACATCGCTTCGTTTTCCTCATCGTATGTGAGAGGTACTGACGTTTTGCGTGATGCTTCCAGCCATTTGTCGAGCTCGTCACGATAGATATAGAGGTGCTTTCCTTGCTTGATTACCGGAATGCTGTCCTTCTTTATCTTGTAATAAAAGGTGGAGATCGGCATTTTCAGATATGCACAGGCTTCCTGTACCGTCATAGGTACGGGCAGATTCTCCTTTGGTTCACTTTGGCGGTTAAGAGTGTCTCTAAGCAAACTTTCCCTACTTGCGATTCGCTCGCATAGTT
>JAJXBQ010000144.1:0-9064 GCA_021640525.1 Segatella copri | reverse complement strand
AAAACTAGAAAATATTTTTCTATCTTTGCAGCCTTAATGATATAAAAAAAACAGATATGAAGAAAATAATAATATCAGGCATCGTTATGGCGGTTGCTACCTTGTCGTGCCTTCCCGTTAAGGGACAGGAAAAGGTGGTTCCTTTTAAATATGGTAATATGGACCACTGGGTAATCAGGAATATCAAAGAATCAGGCATTATCGGAGGAAATCAGAAAAAAGTTTATGCCGTTGGACCTAATATGACTATCAATGGTAATATTCCTTATACCAATAAGGGTGGTTCGCCTTGGGGTTCCTCTAATGTCCTGGCACATGTATCGGGCATCTATAAGACGAATAACTCTGTGTTTCGTGATAAACATGGTAGTGGATATTGTGCCAAACTGGTAACCCATATTGAGAAAGTAAAAGTGCTGGGACTCATCAATATCAAGGTCTTGGCTGCCGGTTCTCTCTTTCTGGGTGATGTTCGTGAACCGATAACAAGTACCAAGGATGGTCCTAAAGCCATCAACTGGGGTATACCATTCACCGCACGTCCTAAGGCTTTGCGCTTTGATTATAAGACATCTCTCCCTCATGCAGCCAATCGTATCAAGCAGAATGGATTTAGCGGAGCCTCTACGGTTGCAGGTCGAGATCATGCTATAGCTGTGCTCTATCTGCAGAAACGGCATGAAGATGCTAAGGGAAATATAACAGCTAAACGTGTGGGTACGATGGTAGTCAGATTCGGAAAGAGTACCGATAGATGGGTGGAAGATGCTACCTATACAATCCATTATGGCGATATCCGCCACATGGCAGGTTATCAGGCTGCTACTATGGGACTGCGATCCACTGACTATGCCCGTAACAGCAAGGGTAAGAGTGTGCCAGTAAAAGAAGTAGGATGGGCGAGTGCTAACGAAACACCTACTCATCTGATTCTTCAGTTCTCCTCATCCGATGGGGGAGCCTATATCGGAACTCCAGGCAATACCTTGTGGATTGATAATGTAGCATTAGTGTATTAAAATAATAAAATCGACAAAATGAAGCATATTCTGACAATACTTATTATGATGTTGGCATTGGGCAGCTATGCCTCTGAGCCTTCTGTAACCGATAGTATCTCATCTGCAGAGAAGGTGGATACGATGGCTTTACATGCCGGAAAATCATGGGTGAACCGGATTCTTGACTACTTTAATGATTCCAATAAAAACAAGAAGCATAAGCGTTTCGATTTTAGTGTGATAGGTGGCCCTCATTATGCCTCTGATACCAAGTTTGGATTGGGATTGGTGGCAGCAGGACTATACCGTACTGATCCGAATGACAGTATTCTTCCTCCTTCTAATGTCTCGCTTTATGGTGATGTCAGTTCTGTAGGTTTCTACATGTTGGGTGTCCGTGGTAACCATATTGCTGCTAAGGGACGTTATCGCATCGATTATGATCTCCAATTCTATTCTTTCCCGTCAGATTTCTGGGGAATAGGTTATGAGATGGGCGATAACGATGACAATAAGAGTGATATGAAGCGTTGGCAGGCTCAGGCTGAAGTTAGCTTTCTGTTTCGGGTAGCGGATGATTTTTATATCGGACCGATGGCGAGTTATGACTATGTAATAGGTAGAAATATTGAACGTCCGGAATTGCTGCAGGGCATGGACCGTCATACATGGAATGTAGGAGCGGGTGTTTCTCTGGTATATGATAACCGGGATAATCTGACGTACCCGCATCGGGGTATCTGTTTGAATATCAATCAGATGTTCAGACCAAAATTTATGGGGAATGATTATGCCTTCAGTACGACGGCATTTCGTTTTGATGCCTATCAGAGACTGGGCAAGGGAACAATTCTTGCCGAGGACTTTAGGGCTAACCTCAACTTCGGTAATCCATCGTGGGGAATGATGGCAGAACTGGGTGGTACTCATTCTATGCGTGGCTATTATGAAGGCCGTTATCGCGATAAGCATTCTCTGGAAGCAACGGTTGAGTTGCGCCAACATGTATGGAGGCGAAATGGTATAGTTGTATGGGCTGGTGCAGGAACCATCTTCCCGAAATTCTCGGCATTGCGCTCTAAACAGATTTTGCCGAATGCCGGTGTAGGTTATCGCTGGGAATTTAAGAAGAATGTGAATGTACGTCTGGATTATGGATTCGGTAAGTCGGGGCAGTCTGGTTTTCTCTTCAATATCAATGAAGCGTTTTAGTAATAATGCTCTTTATGTAGTTTGATAATGCTCTTTAAAGTGTTAATGAAAAAGTAGAATGAACAGTTTTACGGATATATATAATAAGGTGTCATCGGGCGCATTCCTTTACGGGTATGCTGTGGTAGCATTGTTGTTGCCTAATATAGCTCTGTGCTATACCGAATGTCTGGCTCCTTGGGCTTGTGGTGCCAATGTGTTGCTGCCTTTGGCACTCTACATGTGGTTCTTTTCGTTAACCAGATGCCCGGGTAAGATGATCTGGTGGGCTTTTCTTTTTGTTTTTTTCGCTGCCTTCCAACTGGTATTGCTTTATCTCTTCGGGACGGGAGTGATAGCGGTAGATATGTTTCTGAATCTTGTAACTACCAATCCTGGCGAGGTGAAGGAACTGCTTGGTAATCTGTTGCCTGCTGTGGTGGGTGTTTTTGTGGTTTATCTTCCTTTGCTGGTTCTGGCGATTGTCAATATCAGCAAGAAAGGGATGATAGTGGTTCAACTCCAGCATCGAGTGCGTCGTTGGGCTTTGGAGATAGCTGCTGTCGGTTTATTCTGTCTGCTGGCTTGCTATGTGGCTGTAGATGATTATCGCTTGCGCAACCAGCTTTATCCTGTTAACGTTTGCTATAATCTCTATCTTGCTTTCGAGCGTGATGCGGCTTCAGAGAATTACTGGGAGGCAAGCAGGAATTTCAGGTTTGATGCCAGGAGCGAGCACGATGCTGAGGCTCCCGAGGTGTATGTGATGGTGGTGGGAGAGACGGCGAGAGCCCACAATTTCAGTCTCTATGGCTATCCGCGCGATACCAATCCTTTGCTTTCCAAGACTCCTGGAATCATAGCTTTTCCCGATGCTACAACCCAGAGTAATACTACGCATAAGAGTGTTCCTATGCTCCTGTCGGCTGCATCAGCAGAGGATTTCGAACGTCTCTTTCATGAGAAAGGTATCCTGGCTGCTTTCAGGGAGGCGGGATTTCATACCGTATTTATCAGCAATCAGCTGCCTAATCATTCTTTTATTGATTTCCTTGGCGAACAGGCTGATGAACATTACTTCCTGAAGGAAGGTGCTTCTGCAAAAGATAATCATTATGATAGTGATTTGTTGCAGAAGTTGGATGGGATATTGCCTGCGGCAGATGCTTCTTCATCCAAGCAATACCGTTATCGGAAACTCTTCGTGGTACTTCATACTTATGGTTCTCACTTTAATTACCAGGAGCGCTATCCCCGTAATTTCGCTTTCTTTAAACCTGACAGTAAGAGCGAAGCGAAGCCGGAGAACCGGCGTGACCTGCTGAATGCATACGATAATACTATCCGGTATACCGATTATATCCTGCATGGTATCGTAGAACGTCTGCAGAAATGGGAGAAGACTCAGGCAAAGACGGATGGGGTATATAGCCAACCTACATCGGCGATGCTCTATACCAGCGACCATGGAGAGAATATCTTTGATGATGACCGTCGCCTCTTTCTGCACGCCGCCCCGAAGGCATCTGATTATGAGCTGCATGTTCCTTTCATCATCTGGACATCAGATGGTTATGGAAAACAATATCCGGGAATACTGAAAACTTTGTCTGGTCATCGTACCCAACAGGTACAGACGAGTCTTTCGGCTTTTCATACGATGTTGGGGATAGGAGGCATCCTGACCCGTTATCGCCAGGATGAATATTCTGTGGCAAGTGAGAAGTATCATCCTGTGAAGTTGTTTTATCTGGATGATCATGATAAAGCGATTCCACAGGAAAATGCCAAATATTAGCATTTGATTTTAAGCGTAAACGCGCTCTTTGTGTAAAATACATGAAAAGAGTTTTCGTAAATGTCAATTATTTGCGAAAACTCTTTGTCGTATCTATAATTTGCTGTATCTTTGCACCCGGATTTAGATAATAATAAAAATACAGTTGTTATGGAACCAACTCGAAAAATCGAAAAGGTAGGCATGCGCAACCTCCGTATGGAGGATTATGATCAGCTTGCCAAGTCATTTAGGCGTATTTACGCAGACTCAGATGTATTCTGGACAAAAGAACAGATTAAGAAACTCATTACTATCTTCCCTGAGGGACAGGTGGTTATTATCGTTGATGATAAGATTGTGGGCTGTGCGCTCTCTATTATCGTTAACTATAATATGGTGAAGGGTGATCATACCTATGCTCAGGTTACGGGTAATGAAACCTTCAATACCCACGATCCTAATGGAAACATTCTTTACGGCATCGAGGTATTTATCCACCCTGATTATCGTGGCTTGCGCCTGGCTCGCCGTATGTATGAGTATCGCAAGGAACTCTGCGAGAAGCTCAATCTGAAGGCTATCATGTTTGGCGGTCGTATACCAAACTATCACAAGTATGCCGATAAGATGCGCCCTAAGGAGTATATCGAGCATGTAAGAAACCGTGAAATCTATGACCCGGTTCTTACCTTCCAGCTTTCCAATGATTTCCACGTGCGCCGCGTCATCCGCAACTATCTTCCTAGCGATGAGGAGAGCGAACACTGCGCCACCCTCTTGCAGTGGGATAACATCTATTATCAGCCACCTACGGATTCTTATGTAGACCGCAAGCCAACCGTAAGAATCGGATTGGTACAATGGCAGATGCGCCCATACGCTTCGGTGGATGACCTCTTCGAACAGGTAGAGTTCTTCGTTGATTCCGTGAGCGATTACAAGAGCGATTTCATTCTCTTCCCAGAGTATTTCAATGCGCCTTTGATGGCTCGTTTCAACGACTTGGGTGAGGCGCAGAGCATCCGAAAGATGGCGCAGTATACCGAAGAAATCCGTGACCGCTTCCGCGAGTTGGCCATCAGTTACAACATCAATATCATCACGGGTAGTATGCCTTATCTTAAGGACGATTCCCTCTATAATGTAGGCTTCCTCTGCCGCAGAGATGGTAGCGTGGATATGTATGAGAAGATTCATGTTACCCCAGATGAGCAGAAGTGCTGGGGATTGAGTGGTGGTAGCCATATCCAGACCTTTGATACCGATTGCGGTAAGATTGGTATCGTCATCTGCTATGATGTGGAGTTCCCTGAGTTGTCAAGATTAATGGCTGAGGATGGCATGCAGATTCTCTTCGTGCCATTCATGACCGATACCCAGAATGCTTACTCCCGAGTAAGAGTATGTGCGCAGGCACGTGCCATCGAGAACGAGTGCTATGTAGCTATTGCGGGTAGTGTGGGTAACTTGCCTCGTGTTCATAATATGGATATCCAGTATGCCCAGAGTGCCGTGTTCACCCCTTGCGACTTTGCCTTCCCTAACGACGGCAAGCGTTCAGAGGCAACACCTAATACCGAGATGATTCTCGTATCAGATGTTGATTTGAACCTCTTGAATGAGCTTCATACCTACGGTGCTGTAAGAAATCTTCGTGACCGTCGCAAGGATCTCTACGAATTGAAACAGAAAAAGTAGGGGAAGGGAAGTGAAGAGTGAAGAACGGAGAGTGAAGAATTCAATTGTATTGATATATAGATATATAAAGAATGTATAAGATAGACATCTCGGAGCGTATGCTCCACTTCAAGCAGCCGGCAGGCACATCTCGTGGCGTATATACCACGAGACACAGTTATTATCTCACTCTCACCTCCGATGAAATGCCGGGGGTAGAGGGAGTGGGAGAGTGTGCTACGCTCCCTGATCTCAGTTGCGATGCCAAACCGGAATATGAGATGACCCTGCGACAGATTTGTCAGATGGTGGAGCAGATGGGACGCATTCCTTACGATATGATTCGTGCTTACCCTAGCATCACCTTCGGTTTGGAAACAGCCTTTGCTTCGTTCTTTGATGCAGCAAAGAAGCAGAACTTAAGTGCTTCTGTTCCAGCCGGAATGGAGAACCTGACAGATCTTTTCGACTCTCCTTTTGGAAGAGGTGAAGAAGGCATCACAATCAACGGACTGGTGTGGATGGGTACTTACGAGGAGATGCTGGCCCGGTTGGAGGAGAAACTCCAGGCGGGTTTCCATTGCGTGAAACTGAAGATCGGTGCCATCGATTTCTTCAAGGAACTCGATCTCATCAAGCGCATTCGTGATGTCTATACCCAGGAGCAGGTGGAGTTGCGAGTGGATGCCAATGGTGGCTTTTTGCCGGAGAATGCGATGAGTCAGCTGGAGGCTTTGGCTAAATATGACATTCATTCGATAGAGCAGCCTATCAAGCAGCATCAGTGGCCTAAGATGGCCCAGCTCTGTCGCGAAACACCGCTTCCTATCGCCCTAGACGAGGAGTTGATTGGTGTGAATGTCCGGAGTATGAAGCAGGCTTTGCTCGATACCGTCCGTCCTCCGTATATCATCCTCAAGCCTTCACTTCATGGTGGAATCTATGGATGCAACGAGTGGATAGAACTGGCTAACCAGCGCGGTATCGGCAGCTGGATTACTTCTGCTCTTGAGAGTAATATCGGTCTGAATGCTATTGCTCATTATGCAGCTAAAGTATATGGTCCTAATGTCAAGATGCCGCAAGGCTTGGGCACCGGACAGCTCTTTACTGATAACATCCCGATGCCATTGGAGATTCGTGGTGATAAACTGTTTGTAGTAAAATGACTTTAGAAGAATTCCTTTCAGAATGGAATAACGGTAGCGACCGGGTGCTGGTGCATACCAGTGGCTCCACGGGAAAGCCCAAGCCGATGATGGTAGAGAAGAAGCGAATGCTCAATTCGGCCCGCATCACTTGTGATTTCCTGGGATTGAAACCTGGTGATAGTGCCCTGCTCTGCATGTCGCTCGATTATATTGCAGGTAAGATGGTGGTGGTGCGGAGTATAGAGCGCCATCTCCATCTTATTTCTGTATCCCCAAGTGGTCATCCTTTGAAAGATGTAAATGAAGAGATTACATTCGCTGCGATGGTCCCGATGCAGGTTTATAACACCCTGCAGGTTCCTGAGGAGCGGGAGCGACTCTGCCGCATCAAGCATCTTATTATCGGTGGCGGAGCCATAGATGAGGCTCTCGAACAGAAACTGAAGGCTCTTCCCGGCAATATTGCCATCTGGAGTACCTACGGAATGACCGAAACGCTCTCGCATATTGCCCTGAGAAGAATTAACGGTGCTGAGGCCAGCGAATGGTACCAGCCTTTCGATAGTGTGAAAATCAGTCAGACCGATGAAGGATGTCTGGTGATAGATGCTCCGCAAGTCTGTGCTGAGCCCCTGGTAACGAACGATATAGTGGAAATAGAATCCTATATATATAATAAGGTGGAAAAACTCCGTTTTCGCATCAAAGGCAGAAAAGACAATGTGATTTGCAGCGGAGGCATCAAGATACAGATAGAAGAGGTTGAGGCTCTGTTGAAGCCTTATCTTGAAAAACCTTTCATGATAGCCAAGAAGAAAGACGGGAAGTTTGGAGAGATTGCAGTCCTCTTAACGGAAGATGAGGAGATAGAAAAAATAGAGGCGACTGTTCGCCGCCTCTTATCTGATCATAAATATTGGATTCCAAGGGAATTCCTTCATGTAGACCAACTCCCGCTTACCGAAACCGGAAAGCCGAAGCGTGCTATCCTTCTTTAAAGGGATTCTCTAAAGAATTTCTTTAGCTGAATTATCCTTCTCTGAAGAAATCAAGTGCTTCCTTGATCTCTTCTGTCGTAGCTGTCTGGTTGATACGGATATCGCCTATGCCACCCAGCATCGTGAAGTTGATGATGCCATTCTGGTTCTTCTTGTCATGGTGCATCAGTTCTATCAGTTCATCATAGTCATCGCAGGTAATATCCAGTGTACCATAGAATTCCTTGATGAAGTTTACGGTCTGGCGCATCTTCTCTGTAGGGAATCCGGTTTTGGCAACACTCAGATAGAGTTCTGGAATCAGACCGAATGCCACAGCGTAACCATGCAGGATAGGCTTGCGCTTCAAAGCCCAGCTCTCAAACGCATGACCGAAAGTATGCCCCAGGTTCAGCGCCTTGCGGATGCCCTGCTCGTGAGGATCCTGCTCTACAATGCGTTCCTTTACCTTTACGCTGTCGCCTACCATGCGCTGCAACTGCTTCAAATCAGGTTTGTCGAGGTTGAAGCTGACCAGTTCTTCCCACATTGCTTCTGTAGAAATCAGACCGTGTTTCAGCATCTCTGCATAGCCCGAACAGATGTTTTCTGCATCGAGCGTCTTTAAGAATTCTGTATCGAGAATAACGAACTTAGAATCGTTGAACACACCTACTTCGTTCTTCAGTCCGCCGAAGTTGATGCCTGTCTTTCCACCTACCGATGCATCTACCATAGCCAGCAGGGTGGTAGGAATATTGATAAAGTTGATACCTCTCTTAAAAGTGCTGGCAGCAAAGCCACCCAGGTCGGTTACCATACCGCCGCCCAGATTAATCATACAGGAGTGGCGTGAAGCACCTCCCTCCTGCAGTCCTTTCCATACCATCATCAGACTTTCGATGTCTTTATGGCTGTCGGTAGCCGGAATAGTGATGATATGGGCTTCCTTCATGCAGTAAAAATTCTGCAATACAGGCATGCATAGTTCCAATGTCGTAGTATCTGTAAGCACAAAAAGCTTGTCGTGCTCACACTCAGAAAGTGCACTTACCAGTTCGCTTTCCAGTTGGGTTGATATGATTACTCTTTGTTCCATAACATTCTAACGTATTAATTTTTGTGCAAAGATACACTAAAATGGAGACAATACAAAAAAAAAGTTGCTAAATTTGCGTTTTTTATCTCAGAATGCATTAAACCTTGGTGTATTTAACGCGTCAAAACAATCGAGTAACAAAAATGATAATAGAATATCATAGCGATTATGTGTGAAAACACTCATAG
>JAJXBQ010000143.1:0-9072 GCA_021640525.1 Segatella copri | reverse complement strand
TAAAGATGTGGAGCACTGTCATCTTATATAAAAAAAGTCCGTGAACATTCATTTGTCCACGGACTTTTTAAATTATCTGATTCTTATAAATATCTTATGCCTTGAAACTCTCCAAGTCTTCTGCCTTGAAGTTCTGGATGTATGCTGAATGACCGAGAACTTCCTCCTCTGCCATGCGAACATAAACATTAGCACTCTTGGCAAACATCTCTGGTGCCTTGGTAGCATCATCGAGGATGAGGAGAGACATTACGATGTCGCCAGTCATGTTGTAGAGACGGCGAGCCAGGAAGTCGTGAACTGCCTGATCGTTAGCTTCCTTCACCTTGTTGATGGCTGCCTCGTAAAGTTCTACAAGCTTAGCAACACGCTCCTTTAATGCCTTCAAATCATCTGATACCTCGTTCTCCAACATCTCCTTGATAATGCTGAGATAAGTACCGTTGGTGATGTAGCGGATAGCTGCTACAACCTGAAGCTGGGTGGTTCCCTCGTAGATAGAGAAGATGCGGGCATCACGGAACAGGCGCTGGCACTTGTACTCCATGATGAAACCAGAACCACCGTGAATGCTGATGGCATCGTATGCATTCTGGTTGGCATACTCTGAGTTCATACCCTTAGCCAATGGAGTGAACGCATCAGCCAAGCGGGTGTATTTCTTCATCTCCTGACGCTCCTCTGGAGTGAGCTTAGTGTCGCGGGCGATGTCTTCTAAAGCCTTGTAGATATCTACGTAGCGAGCGCAGCAGTAGAGGAGTGAACGGCCTGCATCCAACTTAGCCTTCATTCTTGAAAGCATGTCGTATACAGCTGGGAAGTTGATGATCTTCTCACCAAACTGAGCACGCTCCTTGGCATAGGCCAAGCCCTCGTTGTAAGCCTCCTGCTCAACACCTACACTCTGAGCTGCAATACCCAGACGGGCACCATTCATCAGAGCCATCACGTACTTAATCAAACCGAGACGGGTGTTACCGCAAAGCTCAGCCTTGGCATTCTTGTAAACCAACTCGCAGGTAGGAGAACCGTGGATACCCAACTTGTGCTCGATGTGACGAACGGTTACGCCACCATCACGCTTGTCGTAGATGAACATAGAAAGACCACGACCATCTTTGGTGCCTTCCTCTGAACGGGCCAGAACCAGGTGGATGTCTGAGTCACCATTGGTGATGAAACGCTTCACACCGTTCAGACGCCATGTGCCGTCCTCATCCTGTGTAGCCTTCAGCATTACGCGCTGCAAGTCAGAACCTGCATCAGGCTCAGTCAAGTCCATACTCATGGTCTCGCCTGCGCAGATGCGAGGGATGTACTTCTGGCGCTGCTCCTCAGAACCGAACTCATAGAGTGTATCGATACAGCTCTGGAGCGACCAGATGTTCTGGAAACCGGCATCGGCAGCAGCGATGATTTCTGAAGCCATAGAGAAGATGGCATTAGGCAAGTTCAAACCGCCGTAACGACGAGGCATTGACAAGCCCCAGAGGCCAGCCTTGCGGGTAGCATCGAGGTTTTCGAATGTCTTGCTGGCATAAATCATGCGGCCATTCTCCAAGTGTGGACCTTCGAGGTCAACATCCTCAGAGTTTGGTTCGATGATGTTAGCAGCTACATCGCCGGTAATATCCAGCAATCGCTTGTAGTTCTCGATGGCATCCTCGTAGTTGACAGGAGCATCTTCAAACTGGTCTTTTTCTACATAATTTCTTTCCTTCAAGTCCACAACACGCTTCATGAGCGGATGATTCAAGTGGAACTCTATCTCAGGATGGTCTGTATAATAATTAGCCATTTTGCTTTTCTTATTTAAATAATGTGTAATGCAGATTATTTAGAATTCTGCTTGTAGTACTTGATGAGCTTAGGAACCACATCCTCAACATTGCCGTTGATAACGTAGTCGGCAATCTTGTTGATTGGAGCATCAGGATCGTTGTTCACAGAGATGATGATGCCTGAATCCTGCATACCGGCGATGTGCTGAATCTGACCAGAGATTCCGCAGGCGATATATACCTTAGGATGAACGGTAACACCAGTCTGACCAATCTGACGGTCGTGATCTACCCAACCTGCATCTACTGCAGCACGGGAAGCACCTACCTCACCATGGAGGAGATGAGCCAATTCGAAGAGCTGGTCGAAGCCTTCCTTGCTTCCTACGCCATAACCGCCGGCTACGACGATGGCAGAACCCTTCAGGTTGTGCTTGGCAGCCTCTACGTGGTGGTCGAGTACCTTTACTACGAAGTCCTCAGCAGGAACATACTTGCTTACCTCAGGGTAAACTACTTCCTTCTTGCACTCACCCTCGTAGATGCTCTTCTGCATCACGCCAGAGCGGACTGTAGCCATCTGTGGACGGTGGTCTGGGTTTACAATAGTAGCCACGATGTTACCACCGAAGGCAGGACGAATCTGATAGAGCAGACCCTCGTAGTGCTTGCCGCTCTTCTTGTCGTCGTAATCACCAATCTCAAGTTCTGTACAGTCGGCGGTAAGACCGCTGGTCAATGAAGAAGAAACACGAGGACCGAGGTCGCGACCGATAACGGTAGCACCCATCAATGCAATCTGAGGCTTCTCCTCCTTGAAGAGGTTGACGAGAATGTCTGTATGAGGAGCTGAAGTATATGGGAACAATCCCTCAGCATCGAAAACAAATAATTTATCTACACCATAAGGGAGAATCTGATCCTCTACCTGACCCTTGATGCCGGTACCAGCCACGATGGCATGGAGCTCCACGCCCTGCTGGTTAGCGAGCTTACGACCCTTGGTGAGCAATTCCTGAGATACTTCGGCAACGGTTGTGCCTTCTACCTCGCAATATACAAATACGTTGTTCATTGTCTTTTCAAAATTATCCGATAATACTTTCGTTCAACAATTCCTTCATCAGTCCGTCGATGTCTTCATCGCTGCTGGTCAAGGTCTTGCTTTCCTTAGCCTGGAACACGATGTTCTTCACGGCCTTCACCTTGGTAGGTGAACCGCTCAGACCGCACTGTGCAGGGTCGCCATCTACATCGGCAACACTCCACTGGTTCAGAGTGAGGTAAGGGCGCTCTTCATAGAGGTTGGCCCAAGGCTCATCACCCTTGCGCTCCATAGGGCAGGTAGCGTATTTATATTTCATTACGAGCTTCACGTTGCATGGGCGACATGGAGCAGCACTTCCGTTTACGGTGATAACCAATGGCAATGGAGCCTCAACAGTCTCCACACCACCATCAATGAGACGGCGTATAGTAGCCTTGCCATCCTCTACCTTGAGGATTTCCTCTGCGTAGGTTACCTGGTTCAATCCCAACTTCTGAGCCACCTGCGGACCTACCTGGGCTGTATCACCATCGATAGCCTGGCGACCACCGATCACGATGTCAACGTCACCAATCTTCTGGATACCGGTAGCAAGGGCATAGGAAGTAGCCAATGTATCAGCACCGGCAAAGAGACGGTCGGTAAGCAACCAACCCGTATCAGCACCACGATAAAGACCCTGGCGGATGATTTCTCCAGCACGTGGAGGACCCATGGTCAAAATACCAACTGTAGAACCTGGATTCTGCTCTTTCAATCGGAGAGCCTGCTCCAATGCGTTCAAATCTTCAGGATTGAAGATTGCAGGAAGGGCAGCGCGATTTACTGTGCCTTCGGCGGTCATCGCATCCTTACCCACATTTCTTGTGTCAGGTACTTGCTTGGCAAGTACTACGATTTTTAAACTCATATTTTTAAAAATGGTTATTGTTATAATTTCCTAAGTTTGTTAGTGCTCAGTACTCAAGTTGTACGTCGTCTAGTGCGATTGTCAGACTTGCTATCGTCTAATAAGTTACTGTCCAATGTTCAATTTGGGACAAAACACGGGGGCAAAAGTAACACTTTTTTATGGCTTACGCAAATATTTTATAAAAAAAATGCCCATTTAGTCTTGCTTTGTGCGCAAAACGCAAGAAATGTGCAAGTTTTTTAGAACGTCCGTACTTAACTTTGCTGGCTTATTCAAAGCTCTTGAGTCGAGCGATATATTTGCCCAGAATGTCGAATTCGATATTCACTACCGTTCCCACTTCGATGTCGCAGAAGTTGGTATTCTCTCTGGTATATGGAATGATAGCAACGGTAAATGTGTTGTCTGTAGGATCACAGACGGTGAGCGAAACGCCGTTAACGGTAACGCTGCCCTTGTCCACCGTGAAATAGCCTTTTCTTGCCATCTCCTTATTGAGCTCATATTCGAAAGTAAAATAAGTAGAGCCATCAGCGTCTTTCATTGCGATACATTTGGCAGTCTCGTCCACGTGTCCCTGTACGATATGACCATCCAGACGGCCGTTCATCACCATAGAACGCTCTATGTTCACCTTGTCGCCTACCTTGAGCAGTCCCAGATTACTGCGGTCCAGGGTTTCTTTCATGGCAGTAACGGTATAAGTACCGTCCTTGATTTCCACCACAGTGAGGCAGACGCCGTTATGCGCCACGCTCTGGTCAATGCTGAGTTCATCAACGAAAGAACAAGACAGGGTAAAGTCAATGTTCTCTTTATCATGCTTGATAGCCACAACGGTAGCCATTTCTTCTACGATTCCACTAAACATATATTCTATTTTTATTTGGTTTCATTATTATTTAGAATGCAAAGATATTGCATTAGCTAGAAACAGCCAAATTATTTAAGTTCTTTTGATAAAATAAGCAAGATATATTTGTTTAATTGCCGTATTTTTTATATTTTTGCACATTATAATATATAAACATTTGAAGACAATGGAAATCAAGGAAGGATATATGCCCTTCATGGGCTATCAAACATATTATCGTATCGTAGGTAAAACAGAGGAGGGCAAGAGCCCTATCATCCTCTTGCATGGTGGACCAGGCAGTACCCACAACTATTTCGAGCTATTGGATAGGGTAGCGGAATCAGGTAGAGCTGTCATCATGTACGACCAGTTGGGCTGTGGCAACTCATTTGTGGAGGGACATCCCGAACTCTGGACTCCTGAGACTTGGCTCAACGAACTCTGTGTGCTCATCGACTATCTCCACATCGACCATTTTCATCTCTTGGGACAGTCGTGGGGTGGCATGCTCGCCATCATCTATCTGATAGAGAAGCAAGCAAAGGGCGTGAAGTCAGCCATCCTCAGCAGCACTCTTTCGAGCAGCAAGCTTTGGGCAAGTGAGCAACATCGCATGATTAAGTTTATGTCGGAGGAAGACCAGCGTGCCATCGCTGAGGCTGAGGCGAAGGATGACTTTTCGAGCGAGGCGTATGCCAAGGCGAATGAACACTTCATGCTCCTGCATTGTGCCGGTGAGGTGACGGAGGATAGTCCAGAGTGTCTTCGCCGGAAGAAGCGTGCTGGTGCTGAGGCTTATCTCCATGGTTGGGGACCAAATGAATACACTCCTACTGGTACGCTCCGTGATTATGATTACACCGACTGTCTGGGCGAAATCCAAGTGCCTTGCTTGGTGATGAGTGGCACCAACGACCTCTGTACTCCATTGGTAGCAAAGACACTCTACGATGGTATCCCAGATTCCAAGTGGCATCTCTTCGTAGGAGCCCGACACATGCCATTTGCCGAGCAAAACGATGAATATTGCAAGGTGTTGGAAGAATGGATGGAGGAGAAAGAGGGAAAGTGATTTGGCACTTTCCCCTTTTATTTCATGATTCCATTGTCAGTATCAGAGAGGTTGATTCTCTTTTTGTCCAATTGATTGGATAAAATAAGCATAAAACCGTCCAATTGATTGGATGACATCAATGGAAAAAGTGCCGATAGTGGTGCCAAAAGTGCTTTAAAAAACGACTTTTGGCACCACTATCGGCACTTTTATAGAGAAACTATTGTTTCTTGAGAGTTAAGTTGGGTTCAATTCCATTGATGCCAAGTCCTAGAATGTTGGTTACTTCCCTGCATCCACAATCACAATTCTTAGCCGATGAACATCCATTGCAGACTGTAGGCTGATAAGAGCGGAATGCAAATTTGTTCCAATAATCTGTATCCTTAATCCAAGGTTCTTCGAATACATTTCCTACGATGTGAGGAGAATGATTGCAGGTTCTTATCTGTCCTGCAGGATCAATGACAAAGAACCCTTTTGCAGCAGCGCATAGATACCCTACATGTATTCTTTTGTAGGAATCGGCTGAAGCTATGATGCACTTTGGAATTTCTGTACCCACATTTCCATAGCGATTAGCTAGTGTTAGTACTTCTTCTGCAGTATCAAGCATTCCGTTGATTTGCTCTGTGGAAAGGCAAAGTTCATTCATATATTTCAAACCACGTCCACCAGGCAGAAAACGGTTGAGAAGAATTTCTGTAGCTCCATTGATGAGGGCAAGCGATATGGTCTCAAATAGCTCATAATAGTTCTTTCTCGTAACAGTAATGTTTGCTGTGCATTCTAAGCCGATTTCTTTAGCTTTCGAAAAGCATTCTAACACGTAGTCTGCATTATCAACTCTAGTATGCTCTTCAAATGATAGGTAGCCAGGAAGGCTCATGCTAAGATGAACATTCATTTCCTTGAAGTATTTGAGGTGTCCTTCGTTCATGAGTCTTCCATTGGAGATGAGTATGATGGGATAATTCATCTTCCTTTGATTGCCAATCATTCGGATGTGTCCAATGATTTCATGAAGATCATCTCTTAGCAATGCTTCTCCGCCAGACAAAGAGAAAGTCTTTACCCCATAGTCATATAGTTTTTCTATTACCCATTTCCATTGAGTGGTGGATAGTTCCTTTCCTAATGGATATGAAGAGTTAGGCGCATACCAAGGGCATGAGCAAAACAAGCAATGGTGATTGCACCTATATGTCAGTTCCAAAGCGACTGACTTCGGAAGTATGGGTATGCTATTCTTCATTGCTATCATTTTCGTTTATTTCTATTCCCGTCATTCTCTTGATAGTATCTTGCTCATCCATGATGCTATGGTAGCGGTCATAACTATCTTCAAAATAAGACTCTCCTTTTAAGAATGCCAATACGGCTTGATAGTCATAAAGTGATTCCATATCAGTTATAGCTTGATGATAGTCCTTGTCGCTTTTTGTCTTGAAGCAGAAAAGATGGTACGCATTTTCCTCACAGATATCATCTTTGGAAGTAAATGGTAAATCGAAAAACTCTGCTTCTTCCTTAGCTTCTAGGGCGCATGAACCACATATTACTTCAAGAGACGCATCATATCCCAAATCTTTTATCTCTTTGATGATGGAGTTGAACATTTCTTCATTACTGTGGAAAGCTTGATAGGTCAATGGACGATGGCAATGTTGGCATATTGTGGAAAAACTATCTATCATCGAAGGTTCATAGCACATGGCTCCCATGTGATTTGCCAGATACGTTGGCAGCTTTTGAGCAGCTAGTTCCTTTAGCTGCTCAATAAGCTCTTCTCTGTTAAGTGAATGTTTCATATTCCTGTTACTTTTTTCTCTTGATAGGAGAGAGGTTAAACAATAATTTATCTATGTCTTCTGCTGGCATGTCTTTGAAGAACTCTAGAAGTTCCTCTTGTCTGGGCTGTCCCATGGTTAGACGGTAGAGGCGTAATACAGACTTCATGTGTCTGTATCTATCATAGTCCATGCTCAGAGGATAGAGTGGTACAATAGATTCGATATACTCTCTGTCAGTTTCAGCTATGCTTTTTAGCATATCTTGTGGAATCGACCAATAGGGAACTAGCTCGCAGAAGCCCTTATCTTTTGCTTCGGTTCTTGCCAAATCAAACATCTCATTCCAGGTATATGTCTCAGGGTGGAACTTGGCTACGTTTCGTCTTACAAACAAACTCTTGTATCGATCTATTCTTCCTTCTCTCTGCTCCATGTCTTGTGGATTGGATGAGATGTTCCAGTGCATGATTTTACGGCAATACCAATGGAAGTCAAGACCTTCTTGTCCTACGCTTGTTGAGGCTAAGACGAATGGACGAAAAGGAGAGTTGAATGCCAAACGAACATCATTTGCCCTGTTGGTGGCTTGATCTGTCATTCTAATGTTGCCATAAGGCATAGCGTAATGAGTGCGGATTCTCCATTTCTTTTTCTTCTCTTTGCCAAATGACTCGGTAGTATCAATCTCTTGATAGTTTCGATCGATGAACGATTCTATCATTCTTTTCTGAATCATTTCTACATTTCGCTCACCATTACTTCTTTCATCTATCATGTAGGCGAACTCATCCAATACGGCTTGCAGATTGCCCATCACGCAATAATCGATGACTTGCTTGAAGTAGGTTTGAACGCTCTTCTTGTTGTAGAGTATGTCTATGACGGCTGCATTGTATCTACGGTTGAAGATATTATTGCAGATTTTTGTTGCTGCTTCTTGAGCTAAGTTTTTGTTGCCCAATAGACGATAAAAGCAAATACCAGGTGAACCTATAGCCATATTGACCAAAGTGTCCAAACCATCTTCTGATATTAGGATTTTCTCTTCTGTATTGGAATCTAAGAGTTTGATAGCTTCCAAAAGAAACTTTGCTGTGGTAGGTTGCTCCACTAAGGTGAATCTACTTGTATTCTTGAAGTTCTCCTTTATGCCAGCTTTTATTTCTTTGAGGTCGTTTCCAAGGTAGGCTTTTGGGTTATAGGCATCTTTCAAGAAATCTGAACAGCAAGTTACCAGTTCCAAGCTTTCTCTACGTAATCTTCCAGTTCCTGCTTTTTCCCCTTCTTGTTTGTCGAGTGCATCTTTTTCTGAATTTTCTTTAGTATTTGTATATGTTGCAGAGGGAAAAGCATGGCTGATGCTCTTTTGCTCTATGGCATAGGAAATCATGCAAGCAATCATACGTGGTACCATTTCCCATGCGGAAAAGACCAAGACCTTGGAAAAGTCTTGATTCTTGGCAAACACATTGCTGGCTGGTATCTTATAGTATGGATGAGAAGCTGGAATCCAAAATAATTGCTCTCCATGTTTCTCTCCTTTCTCACCAAATAGAATATTGCTCAGCTTATCCAATTTGGCATTGCAAGAAGGAATCCTTTCATATGTATTGATATTCTTCTTTTT
>JAJXBQ010000436.1:0-1325 GCA_021640525.1 Segatella copri | reverse complement strand
CGAGGGGGCTCCACCAGGACCGGGCTCTACATATCTGCCCTGTAAGGTATTTGAAATAGAGGTTAGCTCGTTCTTGGTGTCACCTAATTTTGGAATATACTCTTGAACGATCGCATTCGCCAAAGGTTCTAACCGTTCGGGCACTGTATAATCTGGTATATTGATCACATGCCTTACAAAGCTACGCAATTCATTCCAAATTCGATCTATGGTAACACTATATCGTATACCATCTGAATGAATTTCGCCAGCATGTTCCGCCATATAAGACCAATCATAACCTAATTCTTCTGCGATGGTGGCAAGGCCTGACGCGATTTCACCTTGAGGAGTGCTTACAATAGCAGTAATAAACTCTTCTAATGCTTCCCCTTCAGGACCTTGCCCCAAGATGTGCAAACCATTGCGCATCTGCATATGTTTCAAGTCGCTAAGCTTTTCGTGGACCTCTGTAATTATATCGTCCACCGTCATGGTAGAACCTCGTTCTTTATCGATGAGATGGCACTCCATGGCCTTTTCTCGAATCACTTCACCTAGAGTAGAGACACTTTCAGGATGTTCCCGCTCAAAATGACTATGTTCATCGAGTAAGGCCTCTAATTCTTCGAACTCATCATAGAGGCCCGCTGTCGTCATCGGTGGCGACAAATGCCCCACTAAGCAAGCCGAGCTACGGCGCTTGGCTTGTATGCCTTCCCCTATAATGGTTGTCCAATACGGGTAAATATTTGGCAAACTGGAAATGCCGATTTCCGGATAACAACTAGCGCTGAGTCCAGCCCCTTTACCTGGCAGCCATTCTAGAGAGCCATGGGTACCAACATGAATAACTGCATCAGCTTGAAAGACGTTCCGCACCCAGTGATAAAATGCTAAATATTGATGCGGTGGTGGCAAGCAAGGATCGTGATAAATGGCCGATACATTCTCCCCAAATCCACGGGGTGGCTGTACTGTAATCCACAGATTGCCATTGGAGAAACCTGGGATAATCACGTCATCATCGTAGACGAATACATCCCCTGGGGCTTCGCCCCAAGATTTAATCATCGCCACCTGCGTATCTTCCGGCAGCGTAGCAAAATATGCTTTGTAATCATCGCTACTTAAGCGACCTTCTGCAGAGGCTAGTAGTTCATCTGTGAGCATGGAACGGTCATTCGTCATATGAGACGTTACCACATCCATCAAGTCTGCACTCGTTTCTGGCACCGTGTCGATGGTATAACCTTCCGTTTTCATATCTCGCAATAACCGTAGCACCGATTCAGGTGTATCAAGACCTGCGGCAGAGCCAATGTTGGAGTTCTTAGGCGGATAGT
>JAJXBQ010000435.1:0-1328 GCA_021640525.1 Segatella copri | reverse complement strand
AAAAGTATACATAATTGAGCCAAATAGTGCACAACTGGTACTTATCGTACCAAAGTGGACAACTAGGACTCCGCCGATGTTGTATCTTTGTATCAGCATTCGGGAAGAGACCGGTGCACAACATGATTATTCACAATTTTAAAATTTTATGTATTATGGCAATTAATTACAGTTTAGTAAAGCTTGCGTCAAAATTTGGTGACAAAGCAGGAGTTCCTAAGTTCTATGCACGTGCTCAGATGAACGAGTCTATTTCGCTCAAGAAGTTTGCGAAGTTGATCTCTATGCAGACTACTGTATCCTATGCGGATGTAACAGCCGTTCTGATCAGTTTGCAGGAGAACATGGTCATCGAGTTGCAGCGAGGCAACCAGATTGATTTCGGCGAGTTGGGCAAGTTCCGCCTCCAGCTTACCAGTGAGGGTGCGGCAACCGCAGCCGAATTCAAGAGCGACATCAACATCAAGGGTGTGAACATCCAGTTTATCCCGGGCAGCGATCTTGCTAACATCTTCGTAGGTATGGAGTTTGAGCAGGTTGCATCACGTGCCGTACAGAAGGCTGCCCTCAAGGCTGAGAAGGAGGGTGCCAAGACCCTCGACATCGAGGAGGCTAAGAAAAAGCCTGCCAAGGACAATGCTCCTTCTGGCGGTGATACCACGGGTGGCAACACCTCTGGCGAACAGACTGGCGGAACAGGCAGTACCGGCAACGGTGACACAGGAGACGGATTAGAATAATTAACCTTTTAAAACAGAATAGATTATGACAGAAAAGAACAAGCAGAAATGGAATGAGATTATCAAGTTTGCAGTAACCGTACTGACAGCTCTCCTCGGGGCGTTGGGCGTTTCGGCAGGTGGACTTTAGAGTGATGCCTATGAGAGATATCGATATGATAGTGGTGCATTGCAGCGGTAGCCGCTGCGATCACCGTTATACGATGAAGATGCTGCGCTACGACCATGTGCATAACAATGGCTGGACTGACATCGGCTACCATTTCTACATCACGCTGGATGGAGTGGTGCATGCCTGTCGCCCGGTAGAGCGTATGGGCTCTCATGCCCTCGGTTACAATGCGCACAGCATAGGCATCTGTTACGAGGGTGGTCTTTCGCCATCGGGCTGCATCAGCGACACCCGCACTCCTAAGCAGAAGGAGTCGATGAAGCATCTGATCCTGGATCTTCACCACCGTTTTCCGGGCATCCGTACCATCCTGGGTCATCGCGATTTGCCTGGCGTTCAGAAAGCCTGTCCGTGTTTTGATGCCACGAAGCTCCAGTACCTCCTGGATGCTTCCTGATTCTCTTCCATTAAGAGGG
>JAJXBQ010000142.1:0-9142 GCA_021640525.1 Segatella copri | reverse complement strand
ATATTTTGCTGATTCAAATATAATTTGTATCTTTGCCTTCGGTTTTTGAAACCAGCAGAAAGGTTTAGAACAATAAATTAGTACATAAACTAAATAAAATTTAGGTAAAATGAAAATTGAAGATTTTAACTTTGCCGGTCACAAGGCAATCGTGCGCGTTGACTTCAACGTGCCATTGGATGAAAATGGTAATGTAACAGACGACACTCGTATCCGCGGTGCCCTTCCTACATTGAAGAAGGTACTTGCAGACGGCGGTGCGCTCATCATGATGAGCCACATGGGTAAGCCAAAGGGCAAGGTTAAACCTGAGCTTTCTCTCTCTCAGATTGTTAAGAACGTATCAGACGCTCTCGGCGTAGACGTTAAGTTCGCTAAGGACTGCGGTAACGCTGATGCTGAGGCAGCTGCCTTGAAGCCAGGTGAGGCTCTCTTGCTCGAGAACCTCCGCTTCTATCCAGAAGAGGAAGGCAAGCCAGTTGGCGTTGAGAAGGGTACTCCAGAATTCGATGCTGCTAAGGCTGAGATGAAGGAGCGTCAGAAGAAGTTCGCTGCTAAGTTGGCTTCTTACGCTGACGTATATGTAATGGACGCATTCGGTACAGCTCACCGCAAGCACGCTTCTACAGCTGTCATCGCTGATTCTTTCGACAAGGATCACAAGATGCTCGGCTTCTTGATGGAGAAGGAAGTTAAGGCTGTTGACGCAGTTCTCGGCAACATCAAGCGCCCATTCACAGCTATCATGGGTGGTTCTAAGGTTTCTACTAAGATCGGTATCATCGAGAACCTGTTGACTAAGGTTGACAACCTGATTCTCTGCGGTGGTATGACTTATACATTCTCTAAGGCTCTCGGCGGCAAGATCGGTATGTCTATCTGCGAGGATGACAAGCTTGACGTTGCTCTCGACGTAATCAAGAAGGCTAAGGAGAACGGTGTAAACCTCGTACTCGGCACAGACTCTATCTGCGGTGATGACTTCAAGAACGACTGCAATACTCAGGTTTGCCCATCTAACAACATCCCTGACGGTTGGGAGGGTATGGACGCAGGTCCTGAGACTCGCAAGGCTTTCGCAGCTGCCATCAAGGGTGCCAAGACTATCCTCTGGAACGGTCCTGCAGGTGTATTCGAGTTCGACAACTTCGCTGGTGGTTCTAAGGCTATCGCTGACGCAATCGCTGAGGCTACTAAGGAAGGTGCATTCTCACTCATCGGTGGTGGTGACTCTGTAGCTTGTATCAACAAGTTCGGTTTGGCTGATCAGGTATCTTACATCTCTACAGGTGGTGGTGCTCTCCTCGAGGCTATCGAGGGTAAGGTATTGCCAGGTGTAGCAGCTATCGAGAAGTAATCTTATGTTTAAAAGAAAGCCATTTGAAAAAAGGGCTTGATTTTTTACAAGAAAAAATAGGTTGGAGGGCATCCTATGTGATGTCCTCCAATTTTCAGTTTTAACTGAATCCCTAATAATCTACAGATTCTCTCTATAAACAGAACTGTATCTTTCAATTAAAACAAGCAACAGAAAACATAAATTCTAAAATTATTTGGTAAACTACAAGGAATATAATTTTCTGATTTTAAAACGAATACATGGATTGGATTGTTAATCTCTTCACCAATACCGAGTCGGTGGCTCACATCGCCCTACTCTACGCTATCGTGATAGCTATTGGTGTTTACCTCGGAAAGATAAAGATTGGCGGCATTTCGTTAGGTGTCACCTTCGTTCTCTTCGCAGGTATTTTGGCTGGCCACGTTGGCTTCACCGGTCCAAAGGAAATTCTCACATTCGTGCAAGACTTCGGCTTGATCCTCTTCGTCTTCATGATTGGTCTCCAGGTAGGACCTGGCTTCTTCGAGAGTTTCAAGAAAGGTGGTGTTACGCTCAACATGCTTTCGGCTAGCGCTATTTTACTCAACATCCTCGTGATGTTTGGTTGCTATTATCTCTTCTTTGACACGAGCAACCCTAACAACTTGCCTATGATGGTAGGTACTCTCTATGGTGCGGTTACCAATACTCCGGGTCTTGGTGCTGCCAACGAGGCTTTGCTCAGCGTCTTCCCTAATGGTGCTCCAAGTATTGCCAACGGTTATGCTTGTGCTTATCCTCTTGGTGTGGTAGGCATTATCGGTGCTACTATCCTTATCAAGTACATCTGTAAGATTAATACTGCTGATGAGGAAGAACAGCTTAACGAAGAAGATGCTGCCAACCCACACGCTAAGGCCCACAACATGCACTTGCGCGTGGAAAATGCTTATATTACAGGCAGAACGCTGAGAGAAGTTTCAGAATTCTTGAACCGTGACATTGTATGTTCACGACTGCTCCACAATGGCGAGGTGAGCATTCCTAACAGCAAGACTAAGTTTGAGGTTGGAGATGAATTGCTCGTTGTATGTGCAGAGGCTGATGCTGAAGCCATCAAGGCTTTTATCGGACCAGAGGTTGAAGCTGAATGGGACCGCGAGAAGGATGAAGTACAGCACTTTGTTTCTCGCCGTATCATCGTTACCCGTCCGGAAATGAACGGTAAGACCTTGGGTAAGATGCACTTCTCCAGCGTATACGGCGTTAACGTAACCCGTATTTCCCGTCAGGGAATGGACATCTTTGCAGGCAGAAACCACCACTTCCACGTAGGTGATAAGATTCTGGTTGTAGGTCCTGAAGAGAATGTGAACCGTGTGGCTGAAATCATGGGTAACTCTGTAAAGCGCCTCGATGCGCCTAACATTGCCACTATCTTCGTAGGCATTATGGTAGGTATTATCTTCGGTTCTCTCCCATTTGCCATTCCGGGAATGCCGGTGCCTTTGAAGTTGGGTATTGCCGGAGGTCCGCTGATCATCGCCATCCTCATCGGTCGTTTCGGCTATCGCATGAAGCTGGTAACTTATACGACGACTTCGGCTAATATGATGCTGCGAGAAATAGGACTTGTACTCTTCCTGGCGAGTGTGGGAATCAAGGCTGGTGCCGGATTCTGGGACACAGTAGTACAGGGTGACGGTTTGAAATATGTGGGATGCGGTTTCCTCATCACCGTTATTCCTATCCTCATCATCGGTACGATTGCCCGGCTGAAGTTTAAATTCAACTACTTCACCATCATGGGTATGCTCGCCGGTACTTACACAGACCCTCCTGCATTGGCTTATGCAAATGCTTCTTGCTCAAAGGAGGCTCCAGCTGTAGGATACTCTACGGTTTATCCATTGAGCATGTTCCTCCGTATCTTTACAGCCCAGATAGTGGTGCTGTTCTTCTGCGGAGCGTAAGACTTACAAAAGTTAACAAAACAACTGGAAATAGTTATAAATTATAAAAGAGGTGCACAAAGACAAAAATTTGTGCACCTTTTTTGTTGTCTTTTCAGAAATTCTTCGTACCTTTGAGCACAAGAAACAAACCTAATGAATCTTCTAGGAACAGCTATCGTTCCTATATGATGCAGATTTTTTCGGAATATGAAACAATAACCCTATAAACGTTAGTAAGCGTATGAAGAAATTGGGATTTCTGATAACCATGCTAGTCATCACGTCCTTGCCCGCTTGGAGTCAAGGAGCCAAAAGTATCCGTATTACGGAGGTGATGACCGACAACCGTACCAATCTTGTAGATGAGTACGGGCAGCACAAACCATGGGTGGAATTGAGCAATTCCTCCTTTACCACGTTTAATGTGCGTGGTATGTTCCTAACCACCGACCGAAGGGTTCTCGACAAGAAAATGTCGCCTGAAGCTCGCCGACAGCTGATGTGCCCATTGCCTAACAATGAACCACGAACCACACTGGGAGGCAAGAAGAGCATCGTTATCTTCGACAGCAGTTCCTGGTACCAGGATGGCAGGAACGGACAACATTGGAAGGCAAAGAATTCTTCCAACTCGGGACCTTTTCATCTCAATCTTATTCTACAGGAAAAGATGCCCAACTGGATAGCACTCTATGACGGAAATGCCGTTGACATGATAGACTCCGTAAGCGTGCCAGTGTTGGCTGCCGATGAGAGTTTTGAACTGAGTAAGGACTTCAAGACATGGGAGAAAGCCATTGCCGGATCAGTAACTCCAGGCTATCTGCCTCAAAACACAGGTTTGAGTAAAGCCCAGCAATTGAAGAAAAGCGACCCATACGGAATAGGAATCGCCGTACTTCCAATGGGAATCGTATTTGCCTGCCTTGCTCTCCTCTTCATCGTGTTCTGGGTTTTCGGAGCCTACATGAAACATAAACAGCGCATCGCCCGTGCTACTGAGAAGCACGCCACCTTATTATATAAGACAGGAAAGAAGACCATCGAGGTTACTCAAGACCTCAGTCATAAGACCAACGTGATTCTGAAAGATGGTTTAGAAACCAAGGGTATTGATAAGGAGATTTACATGGCAGTCATCTCCCTTGCACTACAGGAATATCTGGAAGATGTTCACGATGTGGAATCCGGCATTATCACCATCAAGCCAAAACAGACCAGATGGAATGCTCCGAAATTCAACAACAACAATAACAACGTTAAAATATAGAAACTATGGTAAAGTACGAATATAAGGTTAAAGGCGTAGATTACGTCGTTGAAATACAGGATATTGAAGGCAATATCGCCAATGTAACCGTAAATGGAATTCCATTCGAAGTGGAAATGAAACAGCCGGTTAAGAGCAGTAAGCAGAAAGTGAAGTTAACTGATGGACAAAACAACATTTCTGCCAGCTCTGTTGCAAGCGCAGGTTCTGCTGCAGGTTCAAGTTCTGCAGCAAGTTCTGATTCTGCTTCATCAAGCAAACAGGCAACTCCTGCTGCAGGCAAACCAGTTGTTGCCCCTCTGCCTGGCACTATCAACGAAATCAAGGTGAAAGTCGGTGACAAGGTGAACACAGGCGATACTGTTGTCGTTCTCGAAGCCATGAAGATGCAGAACAACATCGATGCAGAAACTTCAGGAACCATTACCAGCATCAACGTGAACAAGGGAGACGCAGTAATGGAAGGAGACACGCTTGTTACGATCGCGTAATAAGCTGTTTAGACAAAAGCTAATGATTACTCTTCCAATCAAAAGACTAATCATAAAGTTCAATGTTCAACTTTCAAAGTTCAAAGTAAATTATGGATTTCATCATACAAAACTTCAATGAGTTTCTTACCTTTACGGGCTTTGCCAACGCCTCGGCAGGAAACCTCATCATGATTCTGGTGGGAGCACTCTTTATCTGGCTCGCCATCAAGAAAGATTTTGAGCCGCTGCTCCTGGTTCCTATCGGATTGGGAATCATTCTTGGCAACATTCCATTCCGTGCCGATGCAGGACTCGAAATAGGTTTATACGAAGACAACTCCGTTCTGAACATCTTCTACCAGGGAGTGAAACAGGGCTGGTACCCGCCACTCGTATTCCTGGGCATTGGAGCCATGACCGACTTCTCTGCGCTCATTTCCAACCCGAAGCTCATCCTGATTGGAGCCGCTGCCCAATTTGGAATCTTCGGCGCCTACATGATTGCACTGGCTCTGGGATTCGAACCTAACCAGGCAGCTGGCATTGCCATTATCGGAGGAGCAGACGGACCAACCGCCATCTTCCTGAGCAGCAAACTGAGTCCGAACCTCATGGGAGCCATTGCGGTTTGCGCCTACTCTTACATGGCACTGGTGCCTGTAATCCAGCCACCTTTGATGCGACTGCTTACAACCAAGAAAGAGCGCGTCATCAAGATGAAACCGGCACGTCAGGTTTCACAGACCGAAAAGATTCTCTTCCCTATCATCGGTCTGCTTCTCACCACCTTCATCGTTCCGTCCGGTTTGCCTTTGCTAGGAATGCTGTTCTTCGGAAATCTTCTGAAAGAGAGTGGAAAGACAACCCGACTCGCCAAGACAGCAAGCAGCAGCTTGAATGATATTGTCGTTATCCTCCTCGGCCTGACCGTAGGCTGTTCTACCCAGGCTTCAGAGTTTCTGACATTGAATACCATCAAGATCTTTGCTCTCGGTGCTCTTGCATTCATCATCGCATCGGCAAGCGGAATCTTATTCGTCAAGCTGATGAATCTCTTCTTGCCAAAAGACAAGAAACTGAACCCACTTATCGGAAACGCCGGAGTGAGTGCCGTACCAATGAGTGCACGCATCTCCAACAACCTAGGCCTGGAATACGACCGCCACAACTTCCTTCTCATGCACGCCATGGGACCAAACGTTGCGGGAGTCATCGGTTCTGCCGTTGCAGCCGGAGCTTTGCTGGGATTCTTCAATTAAAAGTTGAGCCACCAAGCTATCCCTCCAGGATAAGCACATAAAAAATAGAATCGCCCTGAAAGGACAAAAGCATCTTACATCCAATGCTTTCCCTTTCAGGGCGACTTTTTTATTTCTTTTTTTAGCTCTTAACCCGCATTCTCATTTTTCCTTCAAAGGAAATGATAACCTCAACCTGATAACTCAAACTACTGTCAGGCATTGCCAGAACAGCAAGATAATGAATGCCAGATTCATCTATCTTATTGAATACGATGTCGCTCAATATAGACTGGTCCAAGAAAGAAGCAGGAACCTGCTTATCGAAATCCTTCTTATGAAAATCACGAGAGAACAGACAGTTGGCACCATGATAAACATGCAAGTTCACAATATTATCATAATAAACATTGTCTACCTCAACACCATCATCATTATAAGAACTCTTGTAGACCTTATAACTTGTTGGGTTAACCTGTACGTAGAGATGATATTTCTCATCGCCCCTTACAACCACCGTATCACGTTTAATCAGCGTATTCTGATTCAGCGCCACGGAAACATGGTTGTGGATGAACTGCTGCAAATAAGACTTATCTTCCGTCTTCACCAGCTTAACCACATCCCCATTCTGCACCTTAAACTGGAAAATATGCTCAGCCTGTTTTACGATCGGATATTTTGCAATATTAGCACCCTTCATTACAAGCGTATCGCCAGCAATGTAGAAGTAGACAGGCTGACTGGTAGAATCAGGATAATAAATCGTATCGCCTTTTACGCGGAACGCCACATCATCCTCATCGTCATCGTTCAGCCAAATGCCTTGCAACATCTTCTTAGCCGCAGTATCTTCCTTCACTTCCTGTTGCTTTTCGGCCTTATGCCCACAAGCAACAAGAGTCAAGATACAACTGAGCAGCCATAAATTAACTATCTTTTTCATGATGAGTTCTTTAAATAAATTAATCGGTAAAAGCTGATGCCAATTCTACTCGAAATAATCAGCCTCATCGAAAGACTTTGCTTTGGTTCTGTCTTTTTCTGACGTAAGCACCTCAACTCCTTCAATAGGCCATTTTATTCCGATAGTAGGATCATCCCAATGAATACTGGCTTCGTAATCAGGAGCATAAACATTATCTACTTTATAAGTAAAGATGGCTTCGTCACTCAGTACCAGGAAACCATGGGCAAAACCGCGAGGAATGAAAAACTGTCGTTTGTTCTCTCCACTCAGTTCAACCATTACATATTTACCGAAAGTCTTACTGCCCTTTCTCAAGTCAACAGCTACATCCAGCACGCGGCCTTTGATGACACGCACCAACTTAGCCTGCGAGAATTCACCTTTCTGATAATGCAAACCTCTGAGCACACCACGAGCCGACATCGATTCATTGTCTTGCACAAACTCCACATGCCCTCCAACGTGAGCATCAAAGTCAGCCTGCTTCCATGCTTCAAAGAAATAGCCGCGAGCATCATCAAATACCCGAGGTTCTATCAGCCAGACTCCTTCAATTTCTGTCTCTGTATATTTCATTGATTTATACCTTATTTATTTTAGGCACAAAGGTAATACTTTTTCCCGAAACGACAAAACAAATTAGACTTTTTATGATTTCATCGAAAATTTTCTCTATTTTCTGTTGGTCATTTCCGAAAAAATCACTACCTTTGCAAACGTGAATAGACTAGAAAGACATATAGAGATCCTACTTTTGAGCAACGATTGCGTGATTGTCCCAGGATTTGGTGGCTTCATGGCTCATCATGTAGATGCGCGTTACGATGGCAGAGACAGCATGTTTTTGCCACCGCTGAGAACTATTGGCTTTAATCCACAGCTCCAGATGAACGATTCTCTCCTTGCACTTTCGTATGTTGAAGCATACGATATCAGCTATCCGGAAGCTTTGAACCGCATTGCTGATGAAGTGACAGAGATGCGTCAGACTTTGGAGAATTCAGGAAAATTTGAACTGAATGATATTGGCACCATCATATTGAACGAAGACGGAAATTATACCTTCGAACCATGCGAGGCGGGCATTCTTACCCCTGAGTTGTATGGTTTGGGCGGCTTAAACATGCTTCCACTCGCGCAGATTTCTGCAGAAGAGGTTCAGAAGACTGAAGATTCTGCTGCTTCAATCATTGAAATGCCAGCAAAGACAGTAGAAAACAATCGTACAGAAAGCGAAGTCAAGAATCAGGATAGTAACCAGAAGATGGAGAGTGGACTCTCTGTCAACAATTCTGTGTTCGTTAACGAAGAAGAAGAAGAAGAATCAAATGCCGAATTCATCAGCATCAAGAAGAGCTGGTTGCGCAATATTGCAGCAGCCTGCATCGCTCTCATTGCATTCTTCACCTACTCTTCTCCATTGGGAACCCCAACCGTTCAGAAGAGCCAAATTGACACAGGTATGTTGAACCGCATCATGCCTAAGGAGATCAATAAAGTTGCTCAACCTCAAGAACTGGTTCTTAGTACAGAATCACAGGCAGAAGAGAGCATTCCTGCCAAGTCTGTCAACATGGCTCAGGACAACGAATTGCAAACAGCTTCTTCTTACTACAGCATCGTTTTGGCAAGTCGTGTTACCAAGCGCAATGCAGCCTGCTATGCTGAACTCCTCCAGAACAAAGGATTCAAGGAAGCTAGGGTGTTGATTACGGATAATAATGTGAAAGTTATATACGGAACATACTCTACCGAGGGCGAAGCTTATACTGCTCTCAACCGTTTACACAACTATGATGCTTTTACTGACGGCTGGATTACGAAAGTGAAAGAATAGTTGATAGTTAAGAGTTTATAGTTAGAACAAAGAGCAAGGAGTATCGGAAACTGCTACAACACATTATTATGATAAAGA
>JAJXBQ010000141.1:0-9147 GCA_021640525.1 Segatella copri | reverse complement strand
AGGAAATACACCTGTGATAGATTTAACTAGGAGCATGTAGAATAGAGAGACATGCATACAAATTTTCCTTCTTTATTATTAATGTACGCGCGCAATAACATATTTTTTATCTTATCTAAACCTACACAAGCATCCCCCTAAACATTCTATCCAGCTATGCACTTAACAATAAATCCACTTATTTTTCTATATTTTTTAATTCTTGATTCCATTTCAATAGTTTTTTATACTCTTTCCTGGTAATTCTCATGAAGCTACCATGCTGAGGAGCCGTAACTCCCTTGATATCCACAGGATCAGAGAAATTGCGGAGATACTTATCTGCCTTGCAGATACGGCAATGCTTAGAATGGTCGCTATACTGGATGTAAGCCACACGCCAGGTATCATCACCGATAAACTGGAAGGCAGAACTTCCCTCTGTCAGTTTACTTCCCTCGAAACTTACGAAGTCGTCATCGACAGGAGCGCCCCAACCATGGGTGAGATACTTGCTGGTAGCGGTGAAGATACCACTCTTTCCACCCTCTTTCTTGATGAGCATGTGGTAGAGACCATCGCTCTTCAGGAAATCGATACCATAGTTGTCCCATTTGTGACTCTTGCGCACGCACATATCGGTGGTAACCATGATGTATCCTTTACCATTATGCATACGGGTGATGTAGGCATCACGGGTTCCGCCTTCAATGCAGGCGTGCTCTTCTGGATTGAAGATAGGATTGCCGCCATTGATGTCCTGATAGTTGTAACCATCACGAGAAATAGCGTAGGCTGTCCACTCCCCCTTATCGCTCATATGACAATAGAGATAACCATAATTTCCCTTTACAAGATTCTGTGCAGTCATTGGCATAGAGGCTGCCAACGCCAAGAGAACAGCTGATAATTTCTTTTTCATTTTCTGTTATTTCCTTAGTTTAATTATTATTAGCTGAAGTTTTTGAGTACAAATTTACACTTTATATTTGGGAATGCCAAATTATTAAGGGAAATATGGGGAGAATTCACGAATAATGGTCTTTTTTTATTGATTATTATTCATGGGACAGGCGATGGAATCGCCTGGAACGGGGGCAGAAGGGGGACGGAACAGAAGACAAAGGAGAGGGAGGAAAGAAAAAGGGAGGAAAACCTCATCACTGAGGTCAACCTCCCTACACTTATAGTTAAAAATAACCGATTTATTTGTTCAGGAACTTATCTACCTGGGCAGCAATCTTTCTGCCGCTTGCCATGGCGCGTACTACCAGAGAGGCACCGCTTGCTGCATCGCCTGCCACGAAAACATTCTCGGCAAATTCAGGCTGCTGTGGCTTCAGAAAGCCCATTGCTAGGAATACAGCCTCAGCCTTGATTATTTCTGGCTCACCAGCCTCTACCATCAACGGACGACCACCCTCAGGGTTTGGTTTCCAATCAATAGGCTGAACCTTCACGCCTGTCAACTTGCCATTCTTTCCGAGGAACTCCAGAGAGTTAATATTCCAGCGGCGAGTACAGCCTTCCTCGTGACTTGAGGTGGTCTTCAAAGTGCGAGGCCAATTTGGCCAAGGATTCTTAGGATCCTCAGGGCCTTCTACAGGCTTAGGCATGATCTCAATCTGTGTCACGCTCTTGCACCCCTGGCGATGAGCAGTACCGATACAGTCGGAACCCGTATCACCACCACCGATTACCAATACATCCTTGCCCTTGCAGTTAACCAGTTCGTCCTTAGAGAACTCCATACCTGCGAGGATACGGTTCTGCTGAGAAAGCAGCTCGAGGGCGAAATAAACACCCTTCAATTCTCTTCCAGGAATTTTCAGGTCGCGGGCTGTCGGTGTACCGGTAGATACCACATAGGCATCGAAGCCTTCTGGCAATTTAGTTACATCAATCTGCTGATTGTATCTGAACTCGATGCCCTCTTCTTCGAGAAGACGAAGACGGCGGTCGATGATGCTCTTGTTGAGCTTGAAGTTTGGAATACCATAACGCAACAGACCACCGGCATTCTCACGTGCCTCGAATACAGTTACCTTATAGCCCTTATGGTTCAACTGGTTGGCAGCTACCAATCCCGCAGGACCGGCACCGATGACAGCCACCGTCTTGCCATTACGCTCAGGAATCTCAACATGTACATAATCCTCAGAGAAGGCGTGCTCCACGATGGCACACTCATCCTCACGGTTGGTGGTTGGCTCATGATCCATGAGATTCAATACACACGCCTTCTCGCAGAGTGCAGGACAGATGCGTCCTGTGAACTCAGGGAAGTCGTTGGTGGAATTTAGGAGGCGGTAAGCCTGCTCCCAGTCGCCCTTGTAGAGGGCATCATTCCACTCCGGTGCCTTATTGCCCAGCGGACAAGCCCAGTGACAGAAAGGCACACCACAATCCATGCAACGTGAAGCCTGCTGTCGGCGATCGTTGCTATTCAATGTCTGTTCTACCTCGCTAAAGTCGAGGATTCTATCGTGAATTGGTCTATAACCTGCTTCCTTGCGAGGTATAGTCAAAAATGCTTTTGGATTTCCCATCTTTTTTCTAATTTTAAAATTAGTAATCTCGCTGCATATCCGCAATCTTCTGCTGCAACTTCTTTACCTGCTCCTCCTGGAGAACTCGCTTGTACTCGATTGGCACTACCTGAATGAAATCCTCTACGTAGTGGTTCCAGTCGTCGAGCATGGTACGGGCAAGCTTACTGCCAGTGTAGAGATAATGCTGACGGATCAGCTCATGCAACTCCTTGCGATAGGTGCTGTCCTCCACGAGGTTGATCTCCACCATATCCATGTTACAGAAGTAATCGAAGTTGTGGTTCTTATCCCATACGTAGGCAACACCACCACTCATACCAGCGGCGAAGTTACGGCCAGTTTCACCGAGCACTACTACTCTACCGCCCGTCATATACTCGCAGCAGTGGTCGCCAGCACCCTCAATCACGGCGATGGCACCGGAGTTACGAACACCGAAGCGCTCGCCTACCTTACCATTGATATACAACTCACCGCTTGTGGCACCATACAGACCGGTGTTACCGGCGATGATGTTATCCTCAGCAGAGAAGTTGCTGCGGATAGGAGGAAGGATGGAAACACGACCTCCTGAAAGTCCCTTGGCGAAATAGTCATTGGTCTCACCTTCGAGTTTGAAATCCACTCCCTTAACCAGGAAGGCACCGAAGCTCTGACCTGCAGAACCCTTGAACTTCACGTTCACGGTCTTGTCTGGAAGACCAGCCTCACCATATTTCTCGGCAATCATACCGCTCAGCATCACACCGGCAGCACGATCGGTATTCTTGATGGCAAAATCGAGGTTCACCTCTTCCTGGTTCTCGATGGCACGCTGTGCACCACGAATCAACTGCTGGTCGAGTACATTGTCGAGGTCATGAATCTGCTCGGTAGTATGATAGAGCGAGCAATGACCTGTCTCACGATGCAAGAGACGAGAGAAATCGAGCAAGTCGGCCTTCTCCTTGATGCTCTTGGCCACCTCTGGCTCTACGGCATCCGAACCCTCGGTAGGAACAATCTCCTCATCCTTCTTGCGGATGATGAGCTCGGTATGACCGATGATATCGTTCAATGAGGTGTAACCCATCTCTGCCAGATACTCACGAACCTCCTCAGCGAGGAAGCGGAAGTAGTTGATAAGATACTTGTAGCTGCCACGGAAGTGCGCACGGAGCTTAGGATCCTGTGTGGCAACACCCATAGGACAGGTATTCAGGTTACACTTACGCATCATGACACAACCCAATACGATGAGGGCGGCAGTACCGAAACTGAATTCCTCAGCACCGAGCAAAGCCATCAGAATGATGTCACGACCGCTCTTCAACTGACCATCTACCTGCAGGCGAACCTGACCACGAAGACCGTTCTTCACCAGTGTCTGCTGGGTTTCAGAAAGTCCGATTTCAGGAGAGATACCAGCGAAACGCATACTTGATGCAGGGCTGGCACCTGTACCGCCCTCAGCACCAGAGATAACGATGAGGTCGGCCTTTGCCTTAGCCACACCGGCAGCGATGGTACCCACACCACTCTCAGCAACCAACTTCACAGAGATAGCCGCCTTAGGGTTTACGTTCTTGAGGTCGAAGATGAGCTGAGCCAAATCCTCGATACTGTAGATATCGTGATGAGGTGGAGGAGAAATCAAGCTGATGCCAGGGATAGAGTGACGGGTCTTGGCGATGACCTCGTTAACCTTGAAGCCAGGCAACTGACCACCCTCACCCGGTTTAGCACCCTGTGCCACCTTGATCTGGATTTCCTCTGCATTTACCAAATATTCTGTAGTCACACCGAATCGACCGGAAGCCACCTGCTTAGTTTTGCTTGAGAGGCTGATGCCATCCTGTGTAGAATGGAATCGCTCGTTATCCTCACCACCTTCACCGGTATTGCTTCGGGCACCGAGGGCGTTCATGGCGAGTGCCATTGCCTCGTGAGCCTCTTTGGAGAGGGCACCGAAACTCATCGCACCGGTAACGAAGTGCTTCACGATTTCCTCTACCGGCTCCACCTTATCTATAGAGATAGGATTCTTGCGGAAGGTGAAGAAGTCGCGGATGAAGATAGGCTCCTGCTTATCGTCAACGAGATGTGTATATTTCTTGAAGAGATCATAATCGCCCTTGCGGGTTGCGAGCTGCAGGGTGGCGATGGTCTCTGGGTTCCAAGCGTGCTTGATACCGTCCTTGCGGTAGTGGAACTGTCCCATACTTGGCAGGAACTCGAGCTTCTTGGTCTCGAATGCCTTGTCATGCAGGCGGATGGCATCACGGGCGATGGTCTCGAGTCCGATACCGCCGATGGTGCTCACCTCTGTTCCGAAGTAGCTCTTCAGGAGGCTCTCGCTCAAACCGATGCTCTCGAAGATCTTGGCTCCACGATAGCTTCGGATGGTAGAAATACCCATCTTAGCCATAATTTTGAACAAGCCCTTCTTCACAGCCTTGATGTAGTTCTGCTCGGCTGTATGGTAATCCTCCTGAATCTTTCCCTTCTTTACAAGGTCGTCGAGGATGGCGTATGTCAAGTATGGACAGAGGGCTGATGCACCGTAACCCAACAGGAGGGCTGCATGCATTACCTCACGAATCTCACCGCTCTCTACGATGAGGGCAGTCTGCACACGCTTGCCGGCATCAATCAGATAATGATGTACGGCACTCACGGCGAGCAGAGATGGAATGGCGGCATGAGTTTCATCCACGCCACGGTCGCTCAAGATGATGTAGTTGTAACCATCATCCACGCTCTGTGCTGCCTGCTTGCAGAGCTCATCCAGAGCCTCATGCAGTCCTTCTTCGCCCTTGGCGGTTTCGAAGAGCATGTGGAGTTTTACTGTATTAAATCCCTTGTAGCGGATATTTTGAAGGATATCCAGCTGAGTATTGGTCAGGATAGGATGTGGCAGACGAACCATCTTGCAGTTGCTCTCGTCTGGGTTCAGAATGCCGGAACCTACACGACCTATATATTCGGTAAGACTCATCACGAGGTTCTCACGGATAGAGTCGATAGCAGGGTTGGTAACCTGAGCAAACTGCTGACGGAAGTAGTTGAAGAAGATCTGTGGCTGGTCGGAAAGCACAGCAAGCGGAGTATCATTACCCATAGAAGCAGTAGGTTCCTGACCCTTGGTAGCCATTGGGATGATAGTACCGTCGATATCTTCCTCGCCAAAACCGAATTCCAATTCCTTGCGAGTGAGGTTGTCCACACCATTTTCCACCTTACGACCACTGCGAAGTTTCTCCAGTTCAATACGGTTGGTGTTCAACCACTGGCGATATGGATGCTGGGCAGCCAGACGCTCCTTGATTTCACCATCATAATAGATTTTGCCTTCCTGGGTATCAATCAAGAGGATCTTACCAGGCTGTAGACGACCCTTCTCGGCAATCTCGGTTGGGTCGAAATCCATCACACCTACCTCAGATGCGACTACCATCATATCGTTCTTGGTGATGGTATAGCGGGCAGGACGCAGACCATTTCTATCGAGCATACCACCGGCATAACGGCCATCGCTGAAGAGCAGGGCGGCAGGACCATCCCATGGCTCCATCAGGATAGAGTGGTACTCATAGAATGCCTTCAGATCCTCAGAGATAGGGTTCTTGTCGTTGAAGCTCTCAGGCACCATCACAGCCATGGCATGAGGCAATGACAGACCGCTCATCACGAAGAACTCAAATACATTGTCGAGGCTGGCAGAGTCACTCATATCAGGCTGAACGATAGGAGAAATCTCACGGATATCGCCCAAAGCCTCGCTGCTCAACACACTCTCACGAGCCTTCATCCAGGCACGGTTACCACGGATGGTGTTAATCTCACCATTGTGGGCAAGGAGACGGAATGGCTGAGCCAGACTCCATGTTGGGAAGGTGTTGGTAGAGAAGCGGGAGTGAACCAATGCCAAACCGCTTGTGAAATAATTATTAGTCAAGTCAGGATAGTACTGACGCAACTGGAGGCTGCTCAACATACCCTTATATACGATGTTCGAATTAGACAACGAACAGATATAGAAATCAGGATCGCTGATTCGTTTCTCGATGCGCTTACGGATGAGATAGAGGGTGCGCTCAAAGACAGGCACCTTATCATCTGTAACGCCTGTAATGAACACCTGTTTGATGGCAGGTTCGTTGCTCAATGCAGCCTCACCCAGACAGTCAGGGTTGGTAGGCACATTGCGGAGGTGCATCAGCTGCAATCCCTCGCGCTCAATTTCCTCGATCATGATAGAGAGGATGTCCTGCTGTTTCTTCTCATCCTTAGGCAAGAAGACGAGACCCGTTCCGTATTTTCCCTTCTCAGGCACAGGGATACCCTGAAGAAGAATAAACTCATGTGGAATCTGGAGCATGATACCGGCACCGTCGCCCGTCTTGTTATCTGCACCCTCTGCACCACGATGGCGCATGTTTTCGAGTACCTTCAAGGCGTTATCGACCAGCTCATGACTCTTGTTACCGTGGATATTCACCACCATACCTACGCCACACGCATCGTGCTCATAGGCTGAACTGTACAATCCTTTTTCCATTTCTTGTTCGTTTTATATCGGTTATTTCTAACTATTTTTATTACTTAAATATGATGTGCAAAGTGATTCTTCACTCTTCACTTATTTATACGCCTGTTCGTGAACTCCCGCCACGGCTCTGCCGCTAGGGTCGTTCTGGTTCTTGAATGAGGCATCCCAGGCAAGGGCTTCAGCTGTAGAACATGCTACGCTAGGCACACTAGGTACGCTCTTGGCAGCGCTGTCGCTTGGGAAATGCTCGGCGAAGATAGAACGATAATAATACTCCTCCTTATTCTGTGGAGGGTTGATAGGGAATCGCTCAGCAGCATGCGCCATCTGCTCATCGCTGACGGCAGATGCGGTAATCTGCTTCAGGGTATCAATCCATGAATAGCCCACACCATCGGAGAACTGCTCCTTCTGTCGCCATGCCACTTCTTCTGGAAGCAAATCGGCAAATGCCTCACGAACCACCTTTTTCTCGATGGTCTTATCCGGGCACATCTTCAAAACCGGGTTCATACCCATCGCTACATCCAGGAACTCCTTGTCGAGGAAAGGCACACGGCCCTCGATGCCCCATGCAGCCAAACTCTTGTTGGCTCTCAAACAATCGTAGAGATAGAGTTTACCCAACTTTCGTACGGTTTCCTCATGGAATGCCTTGGCATCCGGTGCTTTATGGAAGTAGAGATAACCTCCGAATACCTCGTCGGCTCCCTCACCGGAAAGCACCATCTTGATACCCATGCTGCGGATCACTCTCGCCAGCAGATACATCGGGGTAGATGCACGGACGGTGGTCACATCGTAGGTTTCGATAAAATAAATGACATCACGGATAGCATCCAGACCTTCCTGAATGGTATAGTTGATTTCGTGATGCACAGTTCCGATGTGTTCGGCAACCAAACGTGCCTTTGCCAGATCAGGCGCACCCTTCAAACCAACAGCGAAGGAGTGCAGACGTGGCCAATAAGCCTTGGTCTCTCCCCCATTTTCCACACGGGTAGAAGAATATTTCTCGGCTACGGCTGAAATGACAGAAGAATCAAGACCACCACTGAGAAGAACACCATAAGGAACATCACTCATCAACTGACGTTTGACAGAAGCCTCCAAAGCATCATGAATCTCTTTCACTGCCGCTTTCTCCTGAGGTTCAGCATCCTTCAGCTGTTCTTCAGCCTTCTTGGCATCATCAATCTGATATTTTTTCTGCATGGCAGCATACTCAAACCAATCGCGTGTATAGTATCGCTTCATGCCAGGGTTCTTGCTATAATAATAATGACCTGGGAGGAATGGCTCGTAGTGGTCGCACTGACCTTCCAGAGCCTTCAATTCACTTGCCACCAGCACTTTTCCATCCTTATCATAACCAATATAAAGAGGAATAACACCAATAGGGTCGCGGGCGATGAGAAACTCATCACGTTCGGCATCGTAAAGTGCGAAGGCAAAGATACCGTTCAGCTCTTCAAGCATCTTGGAGATACGGGCGTGGAGCGCATCCTCACCTTTATATATTAAGGAATCAAAGTTGGAATCTGCTCGCATCTCACGATAGAGAGAAAGAATCACCTCGCAGTCGGAACCAGTCTGATACTGGTACTTTCCGGCAAAACGGGCACGGATATCCTGATGATTATAAATCTCACCGTTTACGGCAAGCACCTGTTTCTTGTCTGGTGCAAACAAAGGTTGGCGACCACTTTCAGGGTCAACAATACTCAGACGCTCATGTGCCAGGATAGCAGAACCACCACAGTAGATTCCACTCCAGTCTGGTCCGCGATGGCGAATCTTCTGGCTCATACGAAGCGCTTGCTGTCGCAATTCAGGAGTCTGCTCCTGAATATTAAAGATAGATACGATTCCACACATAAATCTTTTCCTTTCTTTTACGGTTATTTTTAACTATTATTCTCTCTTATTCACCTTGGCATATCCAATCCATTCTTTTAGGAGCAAACCAAGCAAAAACAAAGCTTAAAATTACTTTTTGCTATGTTTCGGGTGCAAAATTACAACTTTTTGTTAGAATAAAGAAAAGATTAGTAGCATTTTGTCTTTACTTTATCACAACAATAA
>JAJXBQ010000140.1:0-9199 GCA_021640525.1 Segatella copri | reverse complement strand
AACTATTAACTATCAACTATTTATACTCTCCCCAAGCCTTGATATCGATATCCTCGAGCTTGGTGGTGCAGAATGCATAGATGAATGCACTCGCCAGACGGCTGTTGGTAATCAATGGAACGTTCAGGTCGATGGCTGCACGGCGAATCTTATAACCATTGCTCAACTCGCTGCTGGTCAAGTTCTTCGGAATATTCACTACCATATCAATCTCATGGTTGTGGAGCATCTCCAAAGCCTTAGGTGCACCGCCTTCTGCCTCCTCTGATGGCCAGAGTACACGGGTATTCTCAATGCCGTTCTCGGTGAGGAACTTGCTACTACCACCGGTTGCATACAGCTTGTAACCATGCTTAACCAGCATCTGGGCTGCATCGAGCAAATCTACCTTCTGCTTGGCAGAACCTGTAGAAAGCAGGATGTTCTTGGCTGGAATGCGATGACCCACAGAAAGCATACTCTTCAGAAGAGCGGTAGATGTATCGTCGCCCAAGCAACCTACCTCACCCGTACTGCTCATATCCACACCCAATACTGGGTCCGCCTTCTGCAGACGGTTGAAGCTGAACTGAGATGCCTTGATACCTACATAGTCGAGATCGAAGAGGTTCTTGTGTGGCTTCTCTACTGGCAAACCGAGCATTACACGGGTAGCCAACTCGATGAGGTTGATCTTCAATACCTTGCTCACAAATGGGAACGAACGGCTGGCACGCAAGTTACACTCGATAACGAGAATATCATTGTCACGAGCCATGAACTGGATGTTGAACGGACCGTTGATGTGCAACTCCTTGGCAATCTGACGACCAACTCGCTTTACACGACGAACTGTCTCAACATACAACTTCTGAGGAGGGAACTGGATGGTAGCATCACCTGAGTGAACACCGGCAAACTCGATGTGCTCGGAAATCGCATAGGCAATCACCTCGCCATTCTTTGCCACTGCATCCATCTCAATCTCCTTGGCATGTTCGATAAACTTACTTACTACCACTGGATGATCCTCACTTACATTGGCAGCCAACTGCAGGAATCGCTTCAGCTCATCCTCGTTAGAACATACGTTCATCGCAGCACCCGAAAGCACGTAGCTAGGACGAACCAATACAGGGAAGCCTACACGCTCGATGAAGTTGTCGATATCCTCCATAGAGGTCAGGGCGCTCCACTCTGGCTGGTTGATGCCGTTGTTGGTCAACATCTGAGAGAACTTGGCACGGTCCTCAGCGTTATCGATGTCCTTGGCAGCAGTACCCAGGATTGGCACGTTCTGTGCATCCAGGTGCATAGCCAGGTTGTTTGGAATCTGACCACCGGTAGATACGATGACGCCATGAGGCTGCTCCATCTCGATGATATCCATCACACGCTCGAAGGTCAACTCGTCGAAGTAGAGACGGTCGCACATATCGTAGTCGGTAGATACGGTCTCTGGGTTGTAGTTGATCATTACAGAACGCCAGCCTTCCTTGCGGATGGTGTTCAATGCCTGAACGCCACACCAGTCGAACTCTACAGAAGAACCGATGCGGTAAGCACCTGAACCGAGTACGATGATAGAACGGTGATCGTTCTCGAAGGTGATGTCGCTCTTCACGCCAGCGTAAGTTACATAGAGGTAGTTGGTCTGAGCAGGATACTCTGCTGCCAGGGTATCAATCTGCTTCACTACAGGCAGGATGCCATAGCTCTTGCGCTTGTTGCGAACCAGCAGGGCAGCCTTGTGCATGTTGCCCAACTCCTGCTCCAAGCCCACGGCACGGGCTACCTGGAAGTCGGTAAAACCGTAAACCTTAGCGGTGCGGAGCAAATCCTGGTCAAGAGTATTGATGTTGCACTTCTTCATCGCCTCGTCGATGTCGATGATGTGCTTCAACTTCTCAAGGAACCACTTGTCAATCTTGGTCAAGTCGTGAATCTGATCTACGGTATAGCCCTTGTGCATTGCCTTTGAAATCACGAACACACGCTTATCTGTTGGCTCGCGCAAAGCTGCATCGATATCGTCGATTTCAAGTTCCTTGTTCTCTACGAAACCGTGCATGCCCTGACCAATCATACGAAGACCCTTCTGGATGGCCTCCTCGAAGTTGCGGCCGATGGCCATTACCTCACCTACTGACTTCATAGATGAACCCAACTCCGTATCTACGCCACGGAACTTAGACAAGTCCCAACGAGGAATCTTACAAACTACGTAGTCCAATGCTGGCTCAAAGAAGGCAGATGTGGTCTTGGTTACAGAGTTCTTCAACTCGAACAGACCGTAGCCCATACCGAGCTTGGCTGCAACGAAGGCAAGAGGATAACCAGTAGCCTTAGATGCCAAGGCTGATGAACGGCTCAAACGGGCATTCACCTCGATTACACGATAATCCTCGCTCTTAGGGTCGAAGGCATACTGCACGTTACACTCACCCACGATTCCGATGTGACGGATAATCTTGATGGCGAGGGCACGGAGCTTATGATACTCAGAATTGCTCAGGGTCTGAGATGGAGCGATGACGATACTCTCACCAGTATGGATTCCCAGTGGGTCGAAGTTCTCCATGTTACAAACTGTGATACAGTTGTCGTAACGGTCGCGAACCACCTCATACTCAATCTCTTTCCAGCCCTTCAAACTCTTCTCTACCAATACCTGTGGAGAGAAAGAGAAAGCCTTCTCAGCGAGCTTGTTCAGCTCCTCCTCGTTGTCTGCGAAACCGGAACCGAGACCACCCAAGGCGTAAGCAGCACGGATGATGACAGGATAGCCGAGCTCAGCAGCAGCCTTGCGGGTCTGCTCGATGTTCTCGCAAGCCTCACTCTTGATGGTCTTCACGTTGATTTCATCCAATTTCTCTACGAAGAGCTCACGGTCCTCTGTATCCATGATAGCCTGTACTGGAGTACCCAATACCTTGACATTATATTTCTCCAGGATGCCCTGGCGATAGAGTTCCACACCACAGTTGAGGGCTGTCTGACCACCGAAGCTGAGGAGGATACCGTCTGGATTCTCCTTCTGGATAACACGCTCTACGAAGTATGGCTGCACTGGCAGGAAGTAAATCTGGTCGGCAACACCTTCTGATGTCTGTACGGTTGCGATATTCGGGTTGATGAGCACAGTCTCGATACCTTCCTCGCGCAATGCCTTCAGGGCCTGCGAACCTGAGTAGTCGAACTCACCTGCTTCACCAATCTTCAAGGCTCCAGAACCTAAGAGGAGCACCTTCTTTATATTTTCGTCTTTCATTATTTTCCTAAATTACAATAAAATCATTCGAATTCTTCACTCTTCGTTCTTCACTCTTCACTTACTTGAGTGTTTCTACAAACTTATCAAACATGAACTCTGTATCCACTGGACCTGAGCAAGCCTCTGGGTGGAACTGGCTTGAGAACCAAGGGTTCACCTTGTGGCGGATACCCTCGTTAGAGCCATCATTCATATTTACAAAGAGTTCCTCCCAATCGTTGCCCAATGTCTTGGCATCAACGGCATAACCGTGGTTCTGAGAGGTGATGTAGCAATTGTTGGTTCCTACCATGCGCACAGGCTGGTTGTGTGAACGGTGACCATACTTCAACTTGTAGATAGTAGCACCGGCTGCCTTAGAAAGCAACTGGTTACCCATACAGATACCGCAGATAGGCTTGCGGCTCTGGCTGATCTGCTTGCGAATAATGTTTACTGCATCCTCGCACATATCTGGGTCACCAGGACCATTGGCCAGGAACAATCCGTCGAAGTCCATATCGGTGTAATCGTAATTCCAAGGCACACGGATCACCTCTACGCCTCTGTTGATGAGGCAACGGATGATGTTTGCCTTCACACCGCAGTCAACGAGTACCACCTTCTTGCCGGCACCCTCGTTATAACGGATAATTTCCTTGCAGCTCACCTGGTCAACGAAGTTTACACCCTCGTAGTTAGCCTCAGGGATGTTGTCTGGTTCATCATCAAAGAGAATCTTACCCATCATCACGCCATGCTCACGAAGCACCTTAGTCAACTCACGGGTGTCGATGCCTGTGATTCCTGGCACCTTTTCGCGCTTCAACCAGTCGGCAAGACTCTCTACAGCATTCCAGTGGCTGTACTGCTCGCTGTAATCATTCACGATGATGGCAGAAGCATAAATCTTGTCACTCTCCATGAAGGTTGGCAAACCATTCTCCTCAAAAGTAAATGGTGGCACACCATAGTTGCCCACGAGAGGGAATGTAAGTGTCATCAACTGACCGGCGTAAGAAGGGTCGGTCAAACTCTCTGGATATCCCATCATGGCTGTGTTGAACACAACCTCGCCCGCTACAGGAGCGTCATATCCAAAAGATTTGCCATGGAACTTGGTTCCATCGCTCAAAACTAAGGTTACTTTTTTCATATCTGACATTTGATTCTTTTATTTCATACTTATAAGAGCAAATGAATTCTTCACTCTTCGTTCTTCTCTATTCACTTATTTATGATAAACGTTTTCGATGTAGTTTACAAACGACTGGTTGCAGAGCTTCGTGCCGCCTGGGGTTGGATAATGACCGGTGAAATACCAGTCACCCTTGTGGTTTGGAATCGCCTCGCGCAAGCCCTCGATGCTCTGGAATACAAGCTGGATAGGAGTGGTCATGCCCTCTGGGCGAAGCATCTCAACAATCTTCTCGTTGATTTCCTCGGTGCTGAATGGCTTGTAGATGGAGCGTACCGGATTGATCTGCTCCTCCTTTGGCTTTGCCAATTCTGCCTTGCAAGCCTCATAGGTCTGCTCGATAAGGTCTTCCATCTTGCGCTCTTTCAAAAGCTGGATGGCAGCACGGAACACGCAGAACTCTTCCAGTCTTGCCATATCGATGCCGTAGTAATCCGGATATCGGATCTGAGGGGCACTGGAAACCACTACAATCTTCTTAGGATGCAGACGGTCGAGGATGCGGAGAATACTCTCCTTCAGGGTAGTACCACGCACGATACTATCATCGATAATGACAAGATTATCCACATTCGGCTCGATGCTTCCGTAGGTTACATCATACACGTGGCTCGCCAGGTCGTTACGACTGTTGCCCTCGGTGATGAAGGTACGGAGTTTGATATCCTTCCATGCTATCTTTTCTGAGCGGACGAAGTCGCCGAGGATTTCGTATAATTCTTCTTTTGATGGAACATGGTCGAGGTTTGCAATCTGCTCTATCTTGGTCTCATTAAGATACTTCTTAAAACCGCTCAACATGCCATAGTAAGCCACCTCGGCAGTGTTCGGGATATAGCTGAACACGGTGTGGTCTACATCATAATCCACAGCCTTCAGGATAGGCTGGGTCAACTGCTCGCCCAACTGCTTACGCTCCTTATAGATATCCTTGTCGGAACCACGACTGAAGTAGATGCGCTCGAATGAGCAGGCTGAATCGCCCTTCTGCTCCATGATGCGCTCGATGGTACACTCGCCGTTTTTCTTCACGAGAAGCGCCGTGCCCGGCATCAGTTCCTGCACTTCCTCTGCCTCCAGGTCGAAGGTGGTCTGGAGTACAGGGCGCTCGCTGGCTACTACCACGATTTCATCGTTCTTGTAATAGAACGCAGGACGGATGCCCCAAGGGTCGCGCATAGAGAACATTTCACCCGAACCGGTGATACCGCAAACCACATAACCGCCATCAAAGTTCTTCATCGTGGTCTTGAGTACATTGCTCATCTTCACGTGGTCTTCTATATAGTTGGTGATATCGGTATTCTGCATCTCCATCGCCTTTGCAGCTACGAAGTTGCGCTCCACCTCTCTGTCCAGACGGTGGCCCATCAGTTCAAGCATGATGTAGGTGTCGCTGTAGATGCGAGGACTCTGGCCCTGCTTGGTAAGTTCCTCGAAGATTTCATCTACGTTGGTCATGTTGAAGTTACCACAAAGGCAGAGGTTCTTCGCCTTCCAGTTGTTACGTCGCAGGAATGGGTGCACATACTGAATGCCACTCTTTCCGGTGGTACTGTAGCGCAGGTGTCCCATATAAAGTTCGCCTGCAAAAGGCAGTTCCTCTTTAGCGAACTTTGCATCAGCAAGCTGCTCGGGAGTCAGGCTCTTGAAGTTGGCATTCGCCTTGCCGAAGATTTCGGTCACGGCATTCTTGCCCTCTGCACGCTCACGGAACATATACTCATGACCAGGCTTACCGCCCAGTTTGACACAAGCCATACCAGCACCCTCCTGGCCACGGTTGTGCTGCTTCTCCATCATCAGATAGAGTTTGTTGAGTGCGTACATCCAAGTACCATACTTCTGCTGGTAATACTCCAGTGGCTTGAGCAATCTGATCATTGCTACACCACACTCATGTTTCAATGGTTCCATCTCTCTATTATCCTTATCTTATTTAGTTAAATTTGAATATACCTATCCGAGGGATTCCCCTCCAAAAAAAGGGAAACGTCAAGAAATGACGAATCCCTTTATATATTATTCTACAGTAACTGACTTGGCCAAGTTTCTAGGTTGGTCAACGTCCTTGCCCTTACATACAGCTACATGGTAAGCCAAGAGCTGCAAAGGAATGGTAGCCAATAATGGCTCCAGGCACTCCAAGGTCTCAGGGAGTTCAATCACTTCGTCGGCAATCTTGGAAATGGTTTCATCGCCATTGCTGACAATAGCAATAACACGACCCTGACGGGCTTTGATCTCCTGAATATTAGACAAGACCTTCTCGTACATGAAGTTGTGGGTAGCAATAACTACCACTGGCATATCGCTGTCAATCAATGCGATAGGACCATGCTTCATCTCCGCTGCAGGATAACCCTCAGCGTGGATGTAGCTAATCTCCTTCAACTTCAATGCACCCTCAAGGGCCACAGGATACTGGAATCCACGGCCCAGATAGATGAAATTGCGAGCGTATGTAAACGTACGGCTCAAGTCAGCTATCTTATTGTTGAGCTTCAACACTTCCTTCATCTTGGCAGGAATGTTCCAAAGCTGTTCTGTAATCTTCTGATATTCATTTTCGCTGATGGTTCCCCTCTCCTTACCGATGGCAAGTGCCAGGAGGATAAGGACGGTAACCTGACCAGTGAACGCCTTGGTAGAGGCAACACCAATCTCCGGACCTACGTGAATATAGGTACCTGTATCTGTCTCTCGTGCGATGGAAGAACCGATGGAGTTACAGATACCATAGATAAACGCACCGCTCTCCTTGGCAAGCTTGATGGCAGCCAGGGTATCAGCGGTTTCACCACTCTGGGAAATGGCGATGACCACATCATCCTTCGTTACCACAGGATTACGGTAACGGAATTCAGATGCATATTCCACTTCCACAGGGATGCGGCAATAGTTCTCTATCATCTGCTTGCCGATAAGTCCGGCATGCCATGATGTACCACAAGCCACGATGATGATTCGCTTGGCATTGAGAAGCTGCTGGCGATGGTCGGTAATAGAGCTGAGCACGACACCCATCTCAGTCTCCTTCTTGCTGGTTGTATCGTCGCCATCAGTCATTACGCGAGTTTCCACTGTGCGGCTAACTACACGGCCACGCATACAGTTACGAAGGCACTCTGGCTGCTCAAAAATTTCCTTCAACATAAAGTGAGGGAAACCGCCCTTCTCTATCTGACCGAGATCAATGTCTACGGTCTGTACCTCAGGGTTGAGTTTAACGTTCTGGATGTTCACCACCTGCAATTCCTCACCGAGGCGCATCACAGCGATGTTACCATCCTCCAGATAAACCACCTTATCTGTATATTCAATGATAGGACTGGCATCAGAACCGAGATAAAACTCACCATCCTTTCCGATACCTACAACCAACGGACTCTGCTTACGGGCAGCAATGATCTGATTAGGGTTACGCTTATCAAGAATAGCGATAGCGTAGGCTCCGATTACCTGACGGAGAGCCACCTGAACGGCAGTCAGCAAGTCGAGATTTTTCTTTATCTGAATATATTCAATCAGCTGAACGAGAACCTCAGTATCCGTCTCGCTCTTAAACTCTACTCCCTTAGCAATGAGATTCTTCTTGATATCGGCATAGTTTTCTATGATTCCATTATGAATCATGGCAAGGTTCTTGCTAGAGGAATAATGCGGGTGAGCATTTACAGCTGAAGGCTCTCCATGGGTAGCCCAACGAGTATGCGCAATACCCACATGTCCCGAAATATCCTTATCAGAGCAGAACGCTTCAAGATCTGCCACCTTACCCTTTGCCTTATATACATTCAAAGAGCCGTCATTGCCAATAAGGGCAACTCCCGCAGAATCGTATCCGCGGTACTCCAGACGCTTTAAACCTTTGATAAGAGCAGGATAAGCCTCACCCTTACCTAAATATCCTACAATGCCACACATATATATATTATTATTTTTGTAGTATCCTGATTTTACTCCCACCTATTACCTGCTATCGCAAGATATTGACAATCAATGATGCGATAGAAATCAATGTACCAACGGCAGAGAACCACAATGTAGTAGATGAACCGATAGATGAGTTTTGAGCTTTCACCTTATTTGGTTCTACATAGATAATATCATTCTGCTGCAGATAATAGAATGGTGAATTAATAATATTTGCATCATTCAAGTTCATACGATAAGTATGCTTCTCTCCTGCTGCATCCTGACGAATCAATAATACATTGTCACGCTTACCATAGATAGTTAAGTCGCCACACTGTGCCAAAGCTTCAAGAATACTCATCTTCTCCTGTGGAGCATAAATAATTCCTGGCTTTTCTACTTCACCTAATACAGATACATGGTAACTGCCCATGCGAACCGTAACAATAGGATTTTCTTTTTCTGCCAGATAAGGCTTCACCTTATTCTTGATGAGATCTTCAGCCTGCTTCTTGGTCAAACCACCTACATGCAAGGTTCCAACAACAGGAAACTCAATATTACCATCATTATCAACCAGATATCCTTGCAGGGAACCACTACCATAACTCAGCTGTCCGCCTGTACCCAATGTTTGAGAGACAGAGAGGTTGAAAGGCATGGCAGCCTTTGGATCTGTTGTAATTACTGTAATTGTAAGTTCGTCCTTAGGCATAATCTTGGCTTCATAAAGCATTCTTGAAGCAGCCAAGCTGATAGAATCTGCATTTTGGAAATAAGCTACATTCTTAGTACTTCCACAACTGCCAAGTACTAAGAGCATAGTCAAAGCGACTAAAACTGAACTAACG
>JAJXBQ010000139.1:0-9205 GCA_021640525.1 Segatella copri | reverse complement strand
GGATAAAACCTTGACTGGGATTCTTATTTTAAATCTCTCTCTTATTTTTCTCATCTACAAAAAGATGATTACTTCAAACCACGGTTGATAAGGGTTGTGTTGAGAAGCATCACGTACTTACGATACTGGCTGTTGTCCAAGATAACGTGCATGTACTTGAGATCCTTCAAAACAGCCTTGTCAATCATTGCAGCACGATCCTCACCAGTTGCTGTTGCAGCGTTCATCATATCTGCGGTGAAGTTCTTGTGTACATCAGCTACAGCCTCTACCTGGTCGATGTTCAAGCTCAAAGCATCTGCCAAGCTAGACATCTTAATGTTCATGTTGTAAGCTGCTGTTGCATTTGTCTCCTCATCTGCTGCGAATGTAGCTGTTGCCATTGCAAACATAGCTACTGCTAATACCATAATCTTCTTCATAATCTTTTTACCTTTCTTTAATTTGTGAGTCCTGCACATCCGTAGACGCCGGCTCTGTTAAACATTATCCTATAGTCTTTTTCTTTAAGACGCTGCAAAGATACGAACTTTTCTCTGTGTGCGCAAACATTTCTTGGGGTATTTTCAGTTTTCCGCCTATTTCTTGACTTAAATCAACAACAATACGTCGAAATAGGCGTCAGAACGTTAGAGATATTACATTTTCTCTATCATTTTGTAATATCATCGAAAAAAAAGCCCTTTTTCTTCGTTTATACCAATTATTATTTGTACCTTTGCAAAAGATTCAACCTATAAAACAAGCAAAATGGTACAGGAAAATCATATAGACAAGGCACTCGCCTTTATGGAAAGTCTCGAGAAACTGGGCAACCAGCTCAAGGCGGCTGAGGAACACCAGAAACAGCTCATCGCCCGAATGCTGGATCTCAAGAAAGAGAATCTGACCGACGGCGAGGAATATGCTGAACTCTCGCAGAAGAGCAAAAGTCTGCAGGACATCATCGACAAATGGCGCCCTATCTATCTGGAGCGCATGGAGATGGTAAAGAGCGTAAGCATTCAGAAAAGAAAAAGAAATAATAAAAAATAAATATAGAAATGGAAACAAACAACAAAAACAAGTTTATTGTAGTTTCATACGCACTGTATGATGTAACTAATGGTGACAACGGCGAGGAGATGCTCATCGAGCGCACAACCGACGAGCGTCCGTTCATCTTCATCAGCGGTATGGGTGTTACCCTGCCAGCTTTCGAAGAGAAGGTGGTAGACCTGGCTAAAGGTGAAGAGTTCGACTTCCAGCTGGACCCAGAGCAGGCTTACGGACAGCACTACGATGAGCGCGTACTGGAGCTCGACAAGCAGATTTTTACCGTCAACGGCCAGTTTGATGCACAGCATGTACAGGTAGGCGCTATCATCCCATTGCAGAACGAGGATGGCAACCACTTCAACGCAGTAGTGAAGAACATCAGCGATACAAAGGTAACCTGCGACCTGAACCACCCATTGGCCGGCTTGAAGCTCAACTTCTGCGGTCAGATTCTCGAGAGCCGCGAGGCTACTGCTGAGGAGATTGCCAAGATGGCTCAGATGATCAGCGGCGAAGGTGGCGGCTGCTCAGGTGGCTGCGACAACTGCGGCGGCGACTGCAAGGATGGCAACTGTGAAGGTGGTTGCGAAGGCGGCTGCAACAAGTAATAAACACCTTTATAATATATAAGGTAATGAGGAATACATTTGGTAATCTTTTCACTCTCACTACGTTTGGAGAGAGTCATGGAATAGCTGTAGGAGGCGTTATTGACGGATTTCCTGCAGGCATAGAAATCGACATGGACTTTATCCAGAGCGAGCTGAACCGCCGACGCCCAGGACAGAGCCACATCACTACGGCCAGAAAGGAAGCTGACAAGGTAGAGTTTCTGAGTGGTGTGTTCGAAGGCAAATCTACAGGAACCCCTATCGGCTTTGAGGTGCGTAACCAGAACCAGCATTCTCAGGACTATGAGAACATGCGCTGTCTCTTCCGCCCTTCTCACGCAGATTTCACCTATCACGAGAAGTATGGCGTACGCGATCATCGTGGCGGCGGCCGATCTTCAGCCCGCATCACCATTGCCCGATGCGTAGGCGGAGCCTTGGCTAAACTTGCCTTGCGACAGTTGGGCATCAGCATCACGGCTTATACATCGCAGGTGGGCAGCATCGCGCTGGAGAAAGATTATCATCTGTATGACCTTAACACCATAGAAGATAATCCGGTGCGCTGTCCTGACCAGCAGAAGGCGAAGGAGATGGAAGATCTCATCGCCCAGGTTAAGGCTGACGGCGATACGATTGGTGGAATCATCACTTGCGTCATCAAGGGTTGCCCGGTAGGATTGGGCGAGCCTGAGTTTGACAAGCTTCATGCCCAACTGGGTGCTGCCATGCTTGGCATTAACGCCGTGAAGGGTTTTGAATATGGCGAGGGTTTTGCCGGAGTTACTGCCCGCGGAAGTGAGCAGAATGATGTCTTTATCCCGAAGGCTGATGCTGCAGGGACGCCAGAAGATGCTGCCGTGAATCAGGATGTTGCTGCCCGTATTACAACAAAGAGCAATCATAGCGGAGGAATACAGGGCGGTTTGAGCAATGGTCAGGATATCTATTTCCGTGTTGCCTTTAAGCCGGTTGCTACTCTGCTGATGGAGCAGAACACGGTAGATTTGGAAGGAAATGCCACCACGCTGACTGCCCGCGGCCGTCATGATCCTTGCGTTTTGCCAAGAGCCGTGCCGGTGGTTGAAGCCATGGCTGCCATGGTGATACTGGATAACTATCTCTTGAATAAAACAATAAAACTTTAATTAGTGATTAATTAGTAGTGGTTAGTGATAAATAAACTAATCACTACTAACTAATAACTAATCATTAATCACTACCTAAAGTTTGCTGTTCTTCAGCAGTTTTGGGCAATATTCATTAAAAAAGCATTTATCGCAGAGCGGTTTCGTACTCTTGCAAATATATCTGCCATGCAGCAGAATCCAATGATGCGCATTCGGAATATCCTCAGCCGGAATGTGTTTCATCAGATAATCTTCTACTTTTCGGGGTGTATCTGCCGTTTTCGGCACCAACCCCATACGATGACTCACACGGTAAACATGCGTATCCACCGCCATCGTAGCATGACCGAACCATACGGCACGAATCACATTCGCCGTCTTGCGCCCCACTCCTGCCAACTTCTCCAAATCATCCGCAGCCTCAGGCACCTCACCTCCGAACATCTCAACCAGCTGGCGAGACATTTCAGCAAGATGCTTCGCTTTGGCATTCGGATAACTCACCGAACTGATCAACTCATAAATATCTTCCTCGCTCGCCTGTGCCATGTGCTGCGCATCAGGATAACGGGCAAAGAGAGCAGGCGTAACCATGTTGATGCGTTTGTCGGTGCATTGAGCAGAAAGCAAGGTAGCTACCAGAAGCTGAAATGCGCTACCGAACTGCAACTCGGTAGTTACATTCGGCAGCGCACTTCTGAAATGATTCAATATAAAATCGTATCTTTCCTTACGAAGCATTTCTCTTACTTTTTAGCAGGAGCAGTCTCCTCTTTCTTCAGCTTACCCTTGTAAGCCTTGTTCAAGCCGGAAATCACCTCTTTTGTAATATCGTAAGCCTTGTCAGCATAGAGCAGGTTATCGCCGCTCTTAGAGAAGATGATGCTATACTTCTTATCCTTGTTGTAGCGGGCAAGATAGTTGGCAATGCTGTCGTGGAGCGCCTTGTTGTACTTCTCCTGCTCAGCAGCAAACTCGTTGCTCAAGCGCTGCTGCAAGCCCTGCAGGTCGTTGTTCTGCTTCTGCAAACCAGCCTGGATAGCCTCAGCCTGCTCACGGGTATAAGCATTCTGCTGAATCTTCTGCTGGAAGTTGGCTGCTGCAGCCTGGAGCTGCTGACCCTTCTGCGCAATAGTAGCCTGAATGTTCTGACCCTTCTTCTCCAAGATAGAAGAATACTCCTTAGCAAAGGTATACTGAGTCATGATAGAGTCTACCTCTACATAAGCAATCTTCAATTCAGCAGGAGCCTTGCTCTCTGACTTAGCCTCTACCTGAGGCTGAGATTTGTTGCATGATGCCAATGACAGGGCAGCAACAGCTGCAATTGCCACTGAACTCAAAATGTTCTTTCTCATTTTTTCTATCATATTATATTATTACTATTTTCTAATAAGCCTTGTTGGCTTCCCTTGCCTCTCGGTCCTGATCCACCACACAATGAATGCCCTGCTTGCGCAAGCCCGGATTGTCGTGCACATGCTGGGAAGAGAACTTTCCGTTCTTCTTAAAAATCAACTTTACGCAAAATAATGCCATGCAAATAGCAATTATTAACACGCTTAATAACATTAATTTTATCATTTTTATTACCTTTGCAGTGCCTTAGTGCACTTTTGGGTGCAAAGGTACTATTTTTTTGGGAATAACCAAAACAAAATAGCAGAAATAAATGTTTTATCAAAACAAAATAATAGAAAATAAATGAATAAAAGTGAATTGAAGCCTGCTCTCGTGTTCGAGCAGTTCGCAAAAATCAACGAAATACCTCGTCCTTCCAAGCACGAGGAGAACATGATTGAGTTTTTGAAATCTTTCGGAGAGGCTCATCAGTTCGAAACGCTGGTAGATGAAACCGGTAATGTGCTCATCCGTAAAGCTGCCACTCCAGGCTACGAGCATGCTGAAACCATCATCCTGCAGAGCCACATGGATATGGTTTGCGATAAACTGGTAGATGTTGATTTCGATTTCCACAAAGACGCCATCCAGACTTACGTAGACGGAGAATGGCTTAAGGCAAAAGGCACTACATTGGGTGCTGACGACGGTATAGGCTGCGCCATCGAGCTGGCTATCCTGGCAAGCAACGATATTGAGCATGGTCCTATCGAGTGCGTCTTTACACGTGATGAAGAAACCGGACTGACCGGTGCTCACGGCATGAAGGCGGGCTTTATGACCGGAAAGATGCTCATCAATCTTGACTCAGAGGATGAGGGCGAAATCTTCGTATCCTGCGCCGGTGGTCAGACGACCCATGCCACTTTCCACTTCTCACGCGAAGAGGCTCCTGCGGGTTATTTCTTCATGGAAGCTTCGCTGAAGGGTCTCAACGGTGGTCACTCGGGCGATGACATCAACAAGAAGCGCGCCAATGCCATCAAGATTCTAGCCCGCTTCCTCTTCCTCGAAAATGAGAAACTGAATGGAAGTCTGCGCCTCGTAAGCTTCAACAGTGGCAAAATGCACAATGCGATTCCTCGTGACGGAAAGATTATTTTCGCCGTCAAGAATGCTGAGAAGGAACAGGTTCGTGCCGACTGGAACATCTTTGCATCAGAAATAGAAGATGAATTCCACGTAACCGAACAGGCTATGCAGTTCAATATGAGCAGCACCGATGCTGCACCTGTCATCGAGAAAGCTGTAGCTGACAAGTTCGTAATGGCTCTCCAGGCAGTAGACAACGGTCCGCTTACTACCTGTCAGGATGAGGCGATTGCCTGGATGGTAGAAACCTCAAGCAATGTGGCAAGCGTGATGACCGATGAAAACAGCATCAACATCGTAGCTTCTCAGCGAAGTAACGTGATGAGCAATCTGGAGAACATGACCAACACCGTAAAGGCAGCCTTCCTTCTGGCTGGCGCCGAGGTAACTGTAGGCGACAAGTATCCTGCTTGGAAGATGCGCGCCAACAGCGAGCTTACCGACCTGGCTGTGAAGGCTTACGAAAAGCTCTTCGGCAAAAAGCCATTGGTAAAGGGTATTCATGCCGGTTTGGAGTGTGGTCTTTTCTCAGAGCGTTATCCTGAGCTCGATATGGTAAGTTTCGGTCCTACTCTTCGCAATGTTCACACCCCAGACGAGGCTCTTCTCATTCCTACAGTAGAGATGGTTTGGGATCACTTGCTGGAGATTCTCCGCAGCGTGGCTAAATAAAAAAGAAGATGTCTATGATAAAGAAAATGATGTTTGTCATGGTTTCAGGACTTGTGCTGATGTTCACCTCGTGTGGCAATCAGCACAAGGCTCAATCTCTGGTCAAGGATTTTCTTGATGAAAACCTCGTTGATCAGGACTGCAGCTATGAGCGGTTCTCCCGCCTCACTCCTACCGCCATGATCAGTTTCGACCAGATGAAGGTGATGCGACAAAATGTCAGCAAGCTGCCTTACGTCAAGAAGAATATTGATTATAATGATGCAGCTTATCCCGACACCTTATTATATTTAAGGGCTACATACAAGCTGACCAACCATCAGGGCGAGAAGCAGGAAGTAACCCAAACCTTTTATCTTGATAAAGGTTTGACAAGAGTAATCGGGTTTAAGGAAAACTAAAAAAATAGCTAAGAATTGCCTTTCAGCAAGGCAGTAAGAATAAACAGAAAGAGTTGACTAGCATTTTTTAACTAGCCAACTCTTTTTTCATATAATCTCTTATTTCTTTTCTAGCTAGAGTCAGACGATTCTCAGCCGCTTTATATCCGAGGTTCAGACTTTGGGCAATCTCGCTCACCTGCATTCCTTCGAAGAGATTCAGGCGGTAAACCTTGCTTCTCTTCTCCGTGAGCCGGGCAATGCCACGCTCCAGAATCTCGTTGATCTGCTGGGCAGAGAAAACAGATTCGCCATCAACATCATATCTTCCCATCCAGTCGCTAGCTCCCAGGAAGTGTTCATACTCCTCAATCTTATGCTTGCGACGGTAATAATCGATAATCAGATTCTTGGCAATGGTGTATACAAAACAAGGTAAAGTAACAGGCGTAATCATCTTATCGCCTCGAAGTAATCGCACAAAAATATTCTGCACGATGTCTTCAGCCTCGTCTGCCGGAAGCGAACGGGACATGACATACAACTTCAGCTCGTTGTAGTGTTCAGAGTAATAATCAGCAATAATGCTGTAATTTGAATTTGTTTGTTCCATGATGGCGATTTTTTTAATCATGTTTTTCGTTTATCGATATTGCAAAGGTAATAAAAAAAAGGAAAGCCACCAAAGGAAAGCGAAAAAAAATGTGCTAAATGTTCGTTTTGAAACATTTAGCACATATGATAGATACAATTTGTAACATGAAATGTTACGCATCGCAAAGTTTTATTTCTTAATTCAAACCTTTTTACAGGTTGGATTACTTAATCATGTCAACGCTTCTCTTGAGGAATGCGTCGAGCGAAGCACCCTTCAACATACCGTTCTGAAGAAGGGCGAGGTCGATGAGCTGGTGAACAATGTTGTTGTTCTTAGCATAGCCCGAGATGATTTCGTTGCGCTTAGCCTTCTCATCGCTGATGGCCTTCTCTGTATTGTGAACATCATCCTTCTCCTGCTGGGTAATCTCTTCAGGCTTCTTCTTGTTCTGCTCCTGATGGAGTACGGCAAGGCGAGCTTCCTGACCCTTGATTTCTGCAAGGATTGGCTTCAATGTTTCAGCAGTGTTGGCCTCAGCATCTTCCAATACCTTCTTTACCAGAGCATGGTCTGAGTTCAGTACGATGTTGTAGCTGTCTGGCATCTGACCGTAGAAGTTCATGCCTGCCTGGAACTGGCTCATCGCCTTCATACGGCGCATGTACTCGTTCTGGGTGATGAGCACTGGCTGGTTCTGTTCGCCCAAAGCCTGAATCTCAACAAAGAATTCTGTCTTGTCGAGCTGAGGCATCTGAGAGCGGAAAACTTCTGTCAAGTTGTCAGACTGCTCTTTGCTCAAATCGGTCTTCTTAGCATCTTCCTTCACGATGAGGCGGTCGATGATGTCGGCGTCAACACGTGTAAAGCGGCTCTTCTCCAACTTCTGCTCCAGCATGTTAACCATCGGCGTATCGAGCTGACCTTCCATCAGGAGTACAGAATAACCCTTCTGCTTGGCAGCTTCGATGTAAGAATACTGCTCTTCCTTGTTGTTGGCGTAGAGATAAACCAGGTTGCCGTCCTTATCGGTCTGGTTGTCCTTGATCAGCGTCTTATACTCCTCGAAAGTAAAGTACTTGCCCTCAACATCTTTCAGAAGTGCAAAGTCCTTTGCGCGCTCGTAGAAATCTTCCTGAGAGAGCATTCCGTAGTTGATGAAGATCTTGAGATCATCCCATTTCTCTTCAAACTCCTTGCGGTTCTCCTTGAAGATAGAGTTCAAACGATCGGCTACCTTCTTGGTGATGTAGGTAGAAATCTTCTTCACGTTACTGTCGCTCTGAAGGTAGCTGCGGCTTACGTTCAGCGGAATGTCCGGTGAATCGATTACACCATGAAGCAATGTGAGAAATTCTGGTACAATGCCTTCTACCTGGTCGGTTACGAACACCTGGTTGCAATAGAGCTGAATCTTGTTGCGCTGCATGTCGATGCTGCTCTTGATGCGTGGGAAGTAGAGAATACCCGTGAGATTGAATGGGAAGTCTACATTCAGATGAATCCAGAACAACGGATCGTCCTGCATTGGATAAAGGGTGTGATAGAACTTCTTGTAGTCCTCATCCTTCAAGGTGCTAGGAGTCTTGGTCCAGAGAGGCTCCACATTATTAATAATGTTATCCTCATCAGTCTCCACATTCTTGCCGTCCTTCCACTCGGTCTTCTTGCCGAAAGCTACAGGCACGGCCATAAACTTGCAGTACTTGTTCAGAAGTTCCTCAATCTTGCTCTTCTGCAGGAATTCCTTGCAATCATCAGCAATATGGAGGATGATGTCTGAACCACGCTCAGCCTTGTCAGCATCTTCGATTTCGAAAGCAGGTGAACCATCGCAGCTCCACTTTACAGCCTTGCTTCCCTCTTTGTAGCTCTTAGTGATGATTTCTACCTTGCTGGCTACCATGAAAGAAGAATAGAAGCCGAGACCGAAGTGGCCGATGATGGCGTTGGCATTCTCCTTATACTTGTCGAGGAAGTCAGTTACGCCAGAGAATGCAATCTGGTTGATATATTTATCGATTTCCTCCTCAGTCATACCTATACCATGGTCGCTGATAGTCAAGGTTCCAGCCTTCTCATCGAGAGAGACACGAACGGTTGTGTCGCCTATCTCGCCCTTGAAATCGCCCTGAGCTGCAAGAGTCTTCAACTTCTGTGTAGCATCTACGGCGTTTGAAACCATCTCACGGAGGAAGATGTCGTGATCTGAATATAAGAATTTCTTGATGACAGGGAAAATGTTCTCTGTCGTTACACCAATATTACCTTTCTGTGCCATAATAT
>JAJXBQ010000138.1:0-9212 GCA_021640525.1 Segatella copri | reverse complement strand
ATAATAGAAAATTCATAGCATGAACAATATTGATTGGAAAAAAGCAGTGGTCTTTCTGATTGTTATCGGAGGACTCATTTATATTACAAAGGCAGAGTTGGGAATGACTACTACAAACTCGTTCCTTACTACGCTGGGTATCTTATTGCTTCTCTTTATCGGAGATAACTTCGCACAGAAGATTGATGATGATCGGAAACGACGTAAACTGAATAATGATGGAAAAGCTGATTGATTTATATAAAAAATGGGCGGGTGAAGAACCGGCTGATGTCATAAAATTGGCAGGGCAGGGGAGTAACCGGCAGTATTTCCGTATCATTGGGCATGATGGTGATACGGTAATTGGTGTGATAGGAACCAGTCGTGATGAGGATCATGCCTTTGTATATCTGGCTCAGCATTTCCAGCTCAGACAGTTGCCTGTTCCCCAGATTCTGGCGGTGAGCGATGATGAACTCTGCTATCTTCAGACAGACCTTGGCGGTACTTCGCTTTTCGATGCCATCAAGGGCGGACGAGATGCGGGCGGACGTTACAATCAGAAAGAGAAGGAACTCCTTAAGAAAACCATTCGTGAACTTCCGAATATCCAGATTCGCGGTGCAAGAGGATTGGATTGGCAGAACTGCTATCCGCAGCCAGAATTCGATGTAGACAGTGTACTCTTCGACCTCAACTACTTCAAGTATTGTTTCCTGAAGCCTACCGATTTGGATTTTCACGAACTGAAGCTCGAAGCCAACTTCCGGCTTTTTGCCAAGGATCTGACATCAGAACCGATGGATTGTTTCCTTTATCGCGATTTTCAGGCACGCAACATCATGCTGGATGATAAGGGGAATCCATACTTTATTGATTTTCAGGGTGGCAGAAAGGGACCGTTCTATTATGATCTCGCCTCATTCCTCTGGCAGGCATCTGCTAAGTATCCGTTCAAACTGCGCAGAGAACTGGTTTGGGAATACTACCAGTCATTGAAGCATTATACCGAGGTACCATCGGTGCGCCATTTTGTAAACCGGTTGAGTCTTTTTGTGCTCTTCCGTACCTTACAGGTTTTGGGCGCCTACGGATTCCGCGGTTATTTCGAACGCAAGAAGCATTTCATCGACAGTATTCCGCCAGCTATCCAGAATCTGCGAGATCTTCTGAAGATGGGTGACAAGGTATTCCCTTATCCTTATATGATGGATATGTTGAGAAGACTGACCGAATTGCCACAGTTCAAGGTGATAGAGAGTGTGGCGCTGAGTCGTGCAGACGGCTATAAGACTACCGACAACAATATCTATCGTGCGCATCCGCAGGACGGACCTGCCACCTATTCTAAATATGATGGTAAGGGACCGCTGGTGGTAAGAGTGTATAGTTTTTCTTTCCGTAAGGGCATTCCAGAGGATCCGTCGGGCAATGGTGGAGGTTATGTCTTCGACTGCAGAAGTACCCATAACCCTGGCAGATACGAGCCTTATAAGAAGTTGACGGGTCTGGATGAGCCTGTTATCCGATTCCTGGAGGATGATGGTGAGATATTGAAGTTCCTGGATCATGTCTATGCACTTGCCGACCATCATGTAAACCGCTACATGCAGCGTGGTTTCACCTCTCTGATGTTCTGTTTCGGATGTACAGGCGGTCAGCATCGCAGTGTATATTCTGCGCAGCATCTTGCCGAACATATTCACCGGAAGTTTGGTGTAGAAGTGCAGATTTGTCATCGTGAACAGCATATTGAACAGGTTTTGCCGGCAAAACAATAGAAAAATAGCGTGCAAATTTGGCTATCTCGCAAAAAGTTAGTAAATTTGCACGCACATTTTAAAATAGCTATTTAGCAATGATGCAAGCAATGATATTCGCAGCAGGTTTGGGCACTCGCCTTAAGCCACTTACCGACCGCATTCCGAAGGCTCTGGTAAGTGTCGGGGGAGAACCTTTGCTCAAACGTGTCATCTTTCAGTTGAAGGATGCCGGTTTCACTCGCATTGTAGTGAACGTGCATCATTTCTCCCAACAAATTATCGATTATCTCAGAGCACATGACAACTTCGGTATGGACATCCGTATCAGTGATGAGAGTGAAAAGCTGCTCGAAACGGGTGGAGGTATCCGGAAGGCATGGCCGCTCTTCAACCAGTCAGAGCCTATTCTTATCCACAATGTGGATATTCTGAGCAATGTAGATCTGAAGAAATTCTACCAGATGGAGAGCAAGGATATGATTGCTGCCCGCCTGATGGTGAGCGAACGCAAGACCAAGCGCTATCTGCTCTTTGATGACAGCATGCGACTGGTGGGATGGACGAATATAGAAACGGGCGAGGTGAAGAGTCCTTATCCTGATCTCAATCCCAAAGATTATAAGATGTATGCTTTCTCGGGCATCCACATGGTTGCCCCATCGCTCTTTCCATTGATGGAGGAGGAACCGGACAAGTTCCCTATCATGGACTTCTATCTGAAACATTGCGACAAGGTGCGCATAGAGGGATATGTAAAGAACGACCTCAAGCTGATGGATGTGGGAAAGCAGGAGACGCTGAAAGAGGCGGAAGCATTCCTGAAATCGTTAGTTAATAGTTTATAGTTAATAGCGGCTATGCCGTATAGCAAGATTACTATAAACTATAAATTGTAAACTGTAAATTAAAATTAGATATTATGCAACAGAAGATTATTATTTTGGATTTCGGTTCACAGACCACACAGCTCATCGGCCGTCGTGTCCGTGAACTCGATACCTTCTGCGAGATCATGCCTTACAACAAGTTTCCAAAGGATGACCCATCTGTCATTGGTGTCATCTTGAGCGGTAGCCCTTATTCCGTTCATGATCCGGAAGCTTTCAAGGTAGATCTGAGCCAGTTTATCGGCCGCATTCCTGTACTCGGCATCTGCTACGGTGCTCAGTTCCTCTCTTACGCTCAGGGCGGTAAGGTGGAGGCTGCTGACAGCCGTGAGTATGGTCGTGCCAACTTGGAGCATTTCGATAAGGAGAATCCTTTGTTCAAGGGATTCATTGAGAACTCTCAGGTTTGGATGAGCCATGGTGATACCATCACTGCTATCCCTGAGGATTACAAGTGCATCGCTTCTACTGCTAATGTGAAGTATGCTGCTTATGCTTCTACCAAACAGCCTGTATGGGCAGTACAGTTCCACCCAGAGGTGTTCCACTCTTTGCAGGGTACACAGCTCTTGAAGAACTTCGTGGTTGATATCTGCGGAAGTAAGCAGGACTGGAGTGCTGACTCTTTTGTTGAGACGACAGTTGCTGAGTTGAAGGAACAGTTGGGCGACGATAAGGTTATCCTCGGTCTTTCTGGCGGTGTTGACTCCAGTGTGGCTGCCGTTCTCCTGAACAAGGCTATCGGCAAGAACCTTACCTGTATCTTCGTAGATCATGGTATGTTGCGCAAGAATGAGTTCCGTGATGTAATGGAGGATTACAAGTGTTTGGGCTTGAATGTAATCGGCGTGGATGCATCAGAGAAGTTCTTTGCTGACCTGGCTGGTGTTACTGACCCTGAGAAGAAGCGTAAGATTATCGGCCGCGACTTCGTGGAGGTTTTCAATGCTGAGGCTAAAAAGCAGACTGGTGCCAAGTGGTTGGCTCAGGGTACCATCTATCCTGACCGTATCGAGAGCTTGAATATCACCGGTAAGGTGATCAAGAGTCATCACAACGTAGGTGGTCTTCCTAAGGAGATGAACCTTCAGTTGTGTGAGCCTTTGAAGTGGCTGTTCAAGGATGAGGTTCGCCGTGTAGGTCGCTCTATGGGTATGCCAGAGCATCTGATTACCCGTCACCCATTCCCAGGTCCTGGTTTGGCTGTCCGTATCTTGGGCGATATCACTCCTGAGAAGGTACGTATCCTTCAGGATGCTGACGATATCTATATCCGTGGCTTGCGTGAGTATAAGGTGAAGTTGAGTGGTGAGGAAGCTCGTCGCGTCCTGGCTGCCGGTGTTCCTGCTGACATGCAGAATGGCGAGATCGAGGTTTCTCTCTACGATCAGATCTGGCAGGCTGGTACCGTATTGCTTTCTACTGTCCGTTCAGTAGGTGTGATGGGTGATGAGCGTACATACGAGCACCCGGTTGCCTTGCGTGCTGTAACCAGTACTGATGCGATGACTGCTGACTGGGCACATCTTCCTTATGATTTCATGGCTAAGGTAAGTAATGAGATTATTAATAAGGTGAAGGGTGTAAACCGTGTATGTTATGACATCTCTTCAAAACCACCTTCGACAATTGAGTGGGAATAAACAGAATAAAAAGTCGCCTTCAAAGAGGGCGACTTTTTTTTATTCTTATTTCTGGTTCTTCAGTAGATCACGTATTTCCATGAGGAGTTTTTCTTCATTGCTTGGCTCCGGAGCCTTAGGAGCTTCTGCCGGTTTTTCCTCTTCCTTCTTCTTGGAAATCTTGTTCACCACCTTGATGAGCATGAAGATACAGAAGGCAACGATGAGGAAGTCGAAACAGGTCTGGAGGAAGTTACCGTAGTTGATGGTAGCCGCCTTCAGTTCCTCACCCGCTACATTGACGGTAGGTAGGGTGAATTTGAGGTCGGCGAAATTCACGCCGCCAATCAGCCATCCTATAGGAGGCATGATGACGTCATCAACAACAGAGCTTACGATTTTGCCAAAGGCACCACCGATGATGACACCGACAGCCATGTCGAGCACATTGCCACGCATGGCGAATTCCTTGAATTCATTCAAAAATTTACTCATACTTTTATCTTTTTAATTATAACTATAGTTTGATTGTTTTTCTTTTTCTCTTTTTTTATATATATAATAAGGTATAGAATGCTGAGTTTTTCCTTTGCTTTTTGCAATATGGAGTTGTCAGTATGGCATGTAATGAGTGAAAATAATGCCAATATTAAAGCTCTACTATTCTTTTTTAACTTATTTAATACTCATTCTGGTTGCAAAGTTAGAAAAAAATTAGTAACTTTGCGCTCGAAAAGAAGAAAAAATGCTCTAAGGCGTAAAATTTTGAATGTTTCAGCATCGGATGAACGCTCGAAAGCAGTTAAAAAAGTAATTTTTATTAAACTTTTAATTTAAATATTAAGAACAATGATTAAGATTGGTATTAACGGATTTGGCCGTATCGGTCGTTTCGTATTCCGTTCTACAGTTGAGGCTGAGAACGCAAAGGAAGTACAGGTAGTAGCTATCAATGACTTGTGCCCAGTTGATTACATGGCTTACATGTTGAAGTATGATACAATGCACGGTCATTTTGACGGTACTATCGAGGCTGACGTTGAGAAGAGCGAGTTGATCGTTAACGGTAACCACATCCGTGTTACTGCTGAGCGTGATCCTGAGAACTTGAAGTGGGATGAGGTTGGTGCTGAGTACGTAGTTGAGTCTACAGGTCTCTTCCTCGCTTACGATAAGGCTGAGAAGCACTTGAAGGCTGGTGCTAAGTACGTAGTACTTTCTGCTCCTTCTAAGGCTGACGCTAACGGTAACCAGGCTGACATGTTCGTTTGCGGTGTTAACACTGACAAGTACAATGGTCAGAAGATCGTTTCTAACGCTTCTTGTACAACAAACTGCTTGGCTCCTATCGCTAAGGTATTGAACGATAACTTCGGTATCGAGACTGGTTTGATGACAACTGTTCACTCTACAACTGCTACACAGAAGACTGTTGATGGTCCATCTATGAAGGACTGGCGTGGTGGCCGTGCAGCTGCTGGCAACATCATCCCTTCTTCTACAGGTGCTGCTAAGGCTGTAGGTAAGGTTATCCCTGAGTTGAACGGTAAGTTGACAGGTATCTCTATGCGTGTTCCTACTTTGGACGTATCTGTTGTTGACTTGACAGTTAACTTGAAGAAGGCTGCTTCTAAGGAGGCTATCTGCGCTGCTATGAAGGCTGCTTCTGAGGGTGAGTTGAAGGGTGTACTCGGTTACACAGAGGATGCTGTTGTTTCTTCTGACTTCTTGGGTTGCGCTTTGACATCTATCTTCGACGCTAACGCAGGTGTTTATTTGACAGACAACTTCGTTAAGGTTGTTTCTTGGTATGACAACGAGATTGGTTACTCACACAAGGTTGTTGAGTTGATCAAGATCATGAAGAAGCACAACGGTTAATTCGTTGCCTCTTAACGATTAAGTATATGGCCGTCCAGCATTTTTTCAATGCTGGACGGCTTTTTGTTTTTATAAGTGAGAATTTCTTTTCATTTTATTTTGTTTTTTCAATAATTTCATTTAACTTTGCGGCATGAAATATTCGATGATAACCATATTGGGACCTACGGCGAGTGGTAAGACGAGTCTTGCTGCCGCTCTTGCAGCCAGGATCAATAGCCTGGGTGCCCATTTGTCGGGTATCCCTGCCAAGGGCGCTGAAATCATTAGTGCTGATAGCCGGCAGGTGTATCGCGGCATGGATATTGGTACGGGTAAGGATCTGGCTGACTATACCATTCATGGCGAGCAGATACCTTATCACCTCATTGATATCTGTGAGCCGGGTACGAAATATAATCTCTTTGAATATCAGCAGGATTTTTATGATGCCTATCAGGATATTCAGAAGAGAGGGGCTTTTCCGATATTATGTGGAGGTACAGGACTCTATATCGAGTCGGTGCTCAAGGGTTATCATCTCTCACCTGTTCCGCAGAACCCGGAACTCCGTGAGTCATTGGCTCATAAGAGTTTAGAGGAACTTACGCTGATACTGAAAGAGCTGAAGGCGAAAACGGGTTCTAATATGCACAATCGCACAGACGTGGATACGGCACAGCGTGCTATCCGGGCGATAGAGATAGAAAGCTATAATCTGGAGCATCCGATGCCGGAACGTGAACTCCCACCGGTTGATTCGCTGATTATCGGTGTCAGTATCGACCGCGATTCGAGAAGGGAGAAGATTTCCCGCAGACTGAAACAGCGATTGGATGAAGGAATGGTAGATGAAATCAAGGGGCTGCTAGACCGTGGCATCCCTGCCGAAAATCTCATCTATTATGGTTTGGAATATAAGTTTATTACAGAATATGTGATTGGTAAGACTTCATACGACGAGATGTATCGCGGTCTGGAAATTGCAATCCATCAGTTTGCCAAAAGGCAGATGACGTGGTTCAGAGGTATGGAGCGCAGAGGCTTTACTATCCATTGGGTAGATGCATTGCAGCCAATGGAGAAAAAGGTGGAGACGGTTTTGGAGCTGATGAGGAACTAGGCTGCGGCCTGGAATCTGGCTTGGGCTGGCATCCGATGGAATCGGAGGCAACGGTGGCTAGGCGGAAGTAATATTTTTCTAATTACAAAGAAGAGACAAATTACAAAGAAGAGACAATGGTAAACGAGAATAAATGGGGGCTGCTTTATTGCCCTAGAGGAGGCTGGCGAAGTAACAAGCGCTGGGAAAAAATAGAGAAGGTGCTCAAGCAGCAGGGCGTGGATTACGACTTTGTGCAGAGCGAGAATCAGAAGAGCGTAGAACGGCTCATCAGAATGTTTATCAACAATGGTTATAAGACCATTGTCATCGTTGGTGGAGATTCTGCGCTCAATGATGCCGTAAACTGTCTGATGCAGATAGATCCGAAAGAAAGAGAAGATGTGGCACTGGGTGTTATTCCTAACGGACTGATGAACGACTTTGCCCACTTCTGGGGATTCAGCGACAGTGACATCGAGAAGACGGTGGCATCGCTGAAGAAGCGTCGTATCAGAAAGATTGACCTCGGTTGTATCCGATATGTGAACAAGAAGGGGGAGAAATGCCGTCGCTATTTCCTCAACTGTATCAATATCGGACTCATCGCTGCCATCATGAACCTGAGACGAAAAACCCATCATATCTTCGGTTCACGTACCCTGTCGTTTCTCTGTTCCTTCATCCTGATGATATTCCAGCGTCTGGACTATAAGATGCATGTGAAAATCAATTCGGATGTTATCAGGCGTAGAGTGATGACGATGTGTATAGGCAATGGAACAGGATATGGACAGACTCCGAATGCTGTGCCATATAACGGACTGCTCGATGTGTCGGTGGTATCTCATCCTAAGACAACCCAGCTCTTCGAGGGAATCTATCTTTTTGTGAAAGGTAAGTTCCTCAACCATAAGAGTGTGCATCCTTACCGTACCCGAGAGGTAGAGGTGCTCGATGCCCAACATGCCCTGATAGGTATTGATGGCAGATTGATGAATACACCGGTAGGCCCTTTCCAGATTACTGTAATTCAGGAGGTTATCAACTTCCTGATACCCGTATAACCAGTATGCCCGTAATAAGGGAAATGTATCAAGAAAAACGTATAATGTAAAACATATAAATAAAAAATAGCAGAACTTTATCCGAGTTCTGCTATTTTTATGATTTCTTCTTCCTGTAAGATTTTGATTTTTCTTCCTTCAGTCTTGATGAGTTCTTCTGCCGTAAAGGCTGAGAGCGTACGGATGGCATTGCTCGTTGTCATATTACAGAGATTTGCCAGATCTTCACGACTCAATCGGATGTCAAGAGTTTTTCCGTCTTTTTCTAACCCATAAGAGTCTTTCAGAAATATCAGTCCCTCGGCAAGTCGGGCACGGATATGTTTCTGGGTGAGGTTCACGGTACGGTCGTCCGATTTACCTATTTCCACACTGAGATATTTGATAAAGAAGAAGCCGATGTTGAAACTCTTGGAGATCAGTTTCATGAGAACTGCCAGCGGGAACTGGGCAACGACGCAGTTTTCCAGCGACATGGCTGCCGTCTTGTATATCTCATCCGCAAAATAGGCTCTGAAACCAAAGAACTCAATCGGTTTGATGACACGGATAATCTGACTCTTGCCACCAATACCCTCTTTGTATATCTTCACTTTTCCCGCTATGAGACAAAGTGCATATTCAGGAGTACCCTCATTCTTGTAGATGATATCGTTCTTCTTATACTTCTTGATTTCGAGATGTTCTTTCAGTAAATCGAACTGGTCATCCGTGATGCCTCCCCATAGCTTAGCAATCAGCATTGCTATATTTTCTTTATCATATTTCCCTCTAGCTGCCATGTGTACAAATCTTTTAAACTGAAAACTGAGTGCAAAAGTAATGCTTTTTCTCGAAATAATCAAGCATTTTTGTCTAAAAATATGTTTTAAAACATAAAAAGGCAATTTTTTATAAAAATGGCACACACAAAACTTTGTTATACCACA
>JAJXBQ010000434.1:0-1348 GCA_021640525.1 Segatella copri | reverse complement strand
GCACTTCCAAGACCATTTGTCACCCTACGGCAAATTGACAGGCATCCATGCCCACAACAACCAGCAGTGTGCCTTCGCCAACACCATAGAGGCACACGACCTGAATGCCAAGATGCTGGATGCCACCTATTATGGCATGGGACGAGGTGCTGGCAACTGTCACCTGGAGGCATTGCTTGGCTATTTTAACGGCAAGAAGTATCATGTGGAGCCCGTGTTGGACTTGGTGGGAAGTGATATGTTGGTCATGAAAGACCAGGAGCCCACTTGGGGCTACAATACATCGTATCTGATTGCCGGACTGGCCAATGCCCATCCGAGGGATGCTATTGCCGCCACAAAGAAAAAAGATACTAATTTTGTGGAGCAGTATAAGTTCCAGATATACAAGTAAGCGTGGAAACGATAGTGGTAAACACCTCAAGGAAGTAGGATGTCCTGTTGGGGCAGGGAGTCATTGCTGACTTGCCCCGGCTGGTAGAGCCATTCTGTAAAGGAGGGAAGGTGGGGGTCATCACGGATGATACCGTAGATGCCCTGTATGCTGCAAAGGCGGTATGGGCAATGGAACAATACGGATATGATGTATGTAAATACGTCATCCCATACGGAGAGAGTTCCAAGAACATAAATACTCTGTCAGGTATTTTGGAGTATTTCGCTTCCTGTCATTTTACGAGAAAGGACATTTTCCTCTCCATTGGTGGTGGTGTGATAGGGGACATTACGGGAGTGCCCGCTGCACTGTATATGTGAGGCATCCATTTTATTCAAATGCCTACTACGCTACTCTTTATGGTTGATGCCTCAATAAGTGGCAAGACAGCTGTTGATCTGCAGGCAGGGAAGAACTTGATAGGCGCTTTCTGGCAACCTTCATTAGTGGTGGCAGACACACAAGTGGTAACCAACCTACCAGCAGACATCTTTGCAGAAGGCATGGCAGAGGTCATCAAGAGCGACCTGATAGCTAATGCCGGTATTGTGGAGATGATACGACAGAACACAATCAAGGAGCGTATAGACCAGATGGTGGCCAGTTGCATCAAGATGAAACGCGACGTGGTGGAACAGGATGAGTACGAGACCAAAGGACTCCGGAAAGTGCTGAACATGGGACATACCGTTCCCCATGCTATTGAGAAACTCTCCAACTATAGTATTTCACATGGTGTTGCTGTTGCAACGGGACTGGTATGAGAGGCTAAGATAGCTTGTCATCTGGGACTGTGTGCTTCCGGGCTTGTTGATGAGATACGCGCTGCGGTGGATGCCTACCAACTCTACTACGACGTACCCTATACCGTATAGAATATGGTGGAAGCCATGAAACACGACAAGAAGCATG
>JAJXBQ010000433.1:0-1351 GCA_021640525.1 Segatella copri | reverse complement strand
ATTTAAAATAGATGCATATAGCAATAGCAGGAAATATCGGTAGTGGCAAGACAACACTCACCAAGATGCTTTCTAAACATTATGGATGGAAACAGTACTTGGAGCCCGTGGCTGAAAACCCCTATATCGATGACTATTACAAGGATATCTCGCGATGGGCTCTCAATATGGAGGTGTTCTATCTGAAGCAGCGATTCAAGAATCTGCTGGAAATCCAACACAGTAAAGAGACGGTCATCCAGGACCGCACCATCTTTGAGGGTGTTTATGTCTTTGCGGCCAACAACCGGAAGATGGGCAACATGGACCAGCGCGACTACGAGACTTATATGGAGCTCTTCGAGTCGATGATGGAAGTGGTGGAGATGCCTGAACTGATGATATATCTCCGTTCTTCAGTTCCTCACCTCGTGAAGAATATCCAGAAGCGCGGTCGTGATTATGAGCAGAAGATGCCTTTGGATTATCTGGAAGGTATCAACAAACTTTACGAAGATTTCATCATGAACAAGTATAAGGGCAAGGTGCTTATCGTAGAAGTTGATAATCTCGATTTCGAGCACAATCCCAAGCAGTTTGGTGAAATCGTAGATAAGATAGATGCCAAGCTCTTCGGGCTGTTCTCTTAAGCCCAATTCAACATTCAACATTTAACATTCAACATTGACATAGATGCATATAGCAATAGCAGGAAATATAGGTAGCGGCAAGACAACATTAACCAAGATGCTTGCCAAGAGATATGGCTGGAAAGCTAATTTCGAGCCGGTTGATAATAATCCATATCTGGCTGATTATTACAAGGATATGGAGCGTTGGTCGTTTAATCTTCAGATTTACTTCCTGAACAAGCGATTCCATGATGTTGTGGAGATTTCACGTTCAGAGCAGACCATCGTACAGGATAGAACCATCTTCGAGGATGCGCGTATCTTTGCGCCTAATCTTCACGATATCGGTATGATGAGCGACAGGGATTTCAAGAACTATACCGATCTCTTCGATCTGATGATCAGTCTGGTGAAACTTCCTGACCTGATGATATATATCAAGAGTAGCATTCCTACGCTCGTGAAGCATATCGAGAAGCGTGGCCGCGATTTCGAGAAGAGCATCCGCATCGATTACCTCCAGGGGTTGAACAAGCGTTATGAGGATTGGATCAAGGATTATAAAGGTCGCCTCATCATCATCGATGGTGATAATCTGGAGTTTGGAGAGAATCCGGAAGACTTCCGAAAGATTACTGACCTGATAGATGCTGAGCTCTTCGGCCTGTTTGCTGAAAAGGAGGTTTAAAAGTAAAAAGGTAAAAGGGTAAAAAGAACCTTAACCCCCTTTCGCCCCCCCC
>JAJXBQ010000432.1:0-1353 GCA_021640525.1 Segatella copri | reverse complement strand
ATGCAGTAAAAGTAACGCTTGGCCCGAAAGGACGTAACGTTATCATCGAGAAGAAATTTGGTGCGCCTCACATCACCAAAGACGGTGTGACAGTAGCAAAAGAAATCGAATTGGCAGACGCTTATCAGAATACAGGTGCGCAGTTGGTAAAGGAAGTTGCTTCCAAGACAGGTGACGATGCCGGTGACGGTACAACTACCGCAACCGTTCTCGCACAAGCTATCGTAGCTGAAGGTTTGAAGAACGTAACTGCCGGTGCAAGCCCGATGGATATCAAACGTGGTATCGACAAGGCCGTTGCCAAAGTAGTAGAATCAATCAAATCACAGGCTGAGACGGTGGGTGACAACTATGACAAAATCGAACAGGTTGCTACCATATCTGCAAACAATGACCCGGTAATCGGTAAATTGATTGCTGACGCTATGCGTAAAGTTTCCAAAGACGGTGTTATCACTATCGAAGAAGCGAAAGGTACTGACACTACTATCGGTGTAGTGGAAGGTATGCAGTTCGACCGTGGTTATCTGTCGGCTTACTTCGTGACTAATACGGAAAAGATGGAATGTGAGATGGAGAAACCTTACATCCTGATCTACGACAAGAAGATTTCTAACCTGAAAGATTTCTTGCCTATCCTGGAACCGGCTGTACAAACCGGACGTCCTCTGTTGGTAATCGCAGAAGATGTGGACAGTGAAGCTTTGACTACGTTGGTTGTAAACCGTCTGCGTTCTCAGTTGAAGATTTGTGCTGTGAAAGCTCCGGGCTTCGGCGACCGTCGTAAAGAAATGCTTGAAGATATCGCTATCCTGACAGGTGGTGTTGTTATCAGCGAAGAAAAAGGCCTGAAACTGGAACAGGCTACTATCGAAATGTTGGGTACTGCCGACAAAGTAACTGTTTCTAAGGATAATACTACTATCGTAAACGGTGCAGGAAACAAGGACAGCATCAAGGAACGTTGCGAGCAAATCAAGGCTCAAATCGTTGCAACCAAGTCTGACTATGACCGTGAGAAATTGCAGGAACGTCTGGCTAAATTGTCAGGTGGTGTAGCTGTTCTTTACGTAGGTGCTGCTTCTGAAGTGGAAATGAAAGAAAAGAAAGACCGCGTAGACGATGCATTGCGTGCAACCCGTGCTGCTATCGAAGAGGGTATCATCCCGGGTGGTGGTGTAGCTTACATCCGTGCTATCGACAGCATCGAAGGTATGAAGGGTGACAATGCCGACGAAACAACCGGTATTGGTATCATCAAACGTGCCATCGAAGAACCGCTTCGCGAGATTGTTGCCAACGCTGGTAAAGAAGGTGCAGTAGTTGTTCAGAAAGTACGTGAAGGAAAAGGTG
>JAJXBQ010000431.1:0-1354 GCA_021640525.1 Segatella copri | reverse complement strand
GCGTTAATGGCAGTGTACAAGCTCTTCTGGGACGAGTTCTCTTCCTGGTATCTGGAGATGATCAAGCCTGCTTATGGCCAGCCCATCAACAAAAAGGTGTACGAAACGACTATCGGCTTCTTCGATAACCTGTTGCATCTGCTGCATCCGTTCATGCCGTTCATCACCGAGGAACTATGGCAGCATATCATCGACCGTAAAGACGGGGAGAGCCTTATGGTGAGTCCTATTTCCATGTCAACGGAAGTTGATGAAGCCTTTGTGCAGCAGTTCGAGGTGGTGAAAGAGGTCATCAGTAATGTACGCTCTATCCGCCTGCAGAAGAACATTGCCCAGAAGGAGGCATTGGAGTTGCAGGTTGTCGGCGAAAATCCGGTGGCTGCTTTCGATGCCGTCATCGTGAAGATGTGCAACCTCTCTGCCATAAGCGTGGTTGAGGCAAAAGCCGACGGTGCTGCTGCCTTCATGGTGGGTACAACGGAATATGCCGTTCCTTTGGGTAACATGATTGATGTGGAAGCCGAAATAGCCCGTATGGAAGCCGAACTGAAACATAAGGAGGGTTTCTTGCAGGGAGTCTTGAAGAAGCTGAGCAACGAGAAGTTCGTGAACAATGCTCCGGCTGCCGTTATTGAAATGGAACGCAAGAAACAGGCGGATGCAGAGAGCATCATCAACTCATTGAAAGAAAGCATTGCCGCTTTGAAAAAGGCGTAAGCGGTATTTCCGATAGGTGACTATATTATCTTACAGCAAATCCCCCTATAAATCTTTAATTGTTTATAGGGGGATTATAGTTTGATATACTCTATTGTTTAACAAGGATTCACACTGTAAGGCAATATATAGTTACTTTCCGATTATGGTCTTTGGCAACTCCGACTGCCTATTTCTCCAATAAGTCTTTCAGAAAAGCGTCCAACTCTTCATCCAGCCCTTTCAACAATTCTTCGTTTACCAGCAGGGTGTCGTCGTCCAGCAGCAGGAGTTCGGCTATGGTCTCTTTGTCATCATCCACCAGCACGAAGGAGAAAGGCTTCATGATAGTCAGCTTGTCAAAGGTATCCTTGCTCTTCATATTGCAGAGCAGGTTGCTCAGGATGCGTTCTATGTTCTCATAGAAGTCATCGCCTTCATAAGTCATCCATTCTTCGATAACGGTGCTGGAAAGTTCCCTGTCGTCATCATCGAAAATGCAGAATTCGCCCGAACTTTGGTTTGCTTGCAGATGAATATCCGTAACGATTGTTTGTTCGCAACCGCAAGTGTACTTGCCGATTGCCTGTTTAATGGTTTCTTCGAGGAGAGATAATGCTGGTTGACTGAGTTTCATAATTGCTTTTCTTTACTTAAT
>JAJXBQ010000137.1:0-9253 GCA_021640525.1 Segatella copri | reverse complement strand
CTAAAAGAAGAGATTCCGCAAATTAAGAAACAATTAAAAAGCAGTATAGTATGAAAAAGAAATTAGTTTTGACAGCAGCCGTTATCGCTGCTTTGTCAGTTGTCTCCTGCAATGGCAAGAAGACAAATAGCCAGGGGGCTGACCAAGATAGCCTCAGTTATGCTGAAAATGATTCGCTCAATTCCAACGATGTCATTCTCGATTCCATCGCCGGCACCTACGAGGGAACTCTCCCTGCTGCCGACTGTCTGGGCATCAAGACCGTTTTGACGCTCAACGCCGACAGCACCTACCAGTACTCAGCCGACTATCTGGAGCGCAAGGATGGTCACGACGAAGCGAGCGGTATCTTCAAGGTATTGGCTAACAACGTGGTAGAAATCACCCGTCCATCGAGCGGCGAGACATCTTACTACAAGGTAAAGGATGCCAACAGCCTCATCATGACCGATTCGCTGGGCAATGAGCCTGAAGGCGCCATGGCTAAGCACTATGTGCTGACTAAGAAAAAGTAAAAAGGTAAAAAGGTAAAAGGGTAAAAGGGTAAAAAGAGCCCCCTAGCTTAACATTCCGCTAGGCTCTTTTTACCTTTTTACTTTTTTACCTTTTTACCTTTAAAACGCCTTTTTTGCCGGTTCTCACAGCGCCATTATTACAAACCTGTTACATTCCTGCCTTTCAAGTTAAAATCAATTAAGTTTTGCACCGGAACCTTCGCTATTCCAGATATTTTTCCTAATTTTGCGCCCACATTTCTAAAGGATGAAATGATTGGTAAGATTCAACGATAAATAAGGTGTTATATACTAAATAGATTAAGGAAAAAAGAAAAATGGAACATGTTTTTACAGAATCGATGTTTTTGGTGGGCTTCGTGATATTCATCGCCGCCATACTCGTATTAGACATGCTGGTCATCGACCGAAAGGCACATGTGGTCTCTATCAAGGAGGCGGGATCATGGACGGCAGTCTGGATTATTCTTGCGCTCGCCTTCGCCGTTTTCATCTACTTTCATGGTGACATGGTGCACGGCATCGAGAACTTCGACGACCTGAAGCTGATAGCATCGCGCTATGCTTCGCATCTCAAACTGGACCCGAACGACTATGAAGGGAGTCTGCAGCAATACCGACACTATATGACCATCTCCTACATATCGGGTTATCTGATAGAAAAGACGCTCTCGGTAGATAACCTCTTCGTGATGATGATGATTTTCAACTCGTTCGGAGTGGACAAGAAAGATTACCAGCACGTACTGAACTGGGGTATCCTGGGAGCCATCGTGCTGCGCTTCGTCTTCATCTTTGCGGGTGCTGCGCTCATCAGCCGGTTCGCCTGGATATTGCTCATCTTCGGTGGATTCCTGGTTTACAGCGGTGCCAAGATGTTCCTCAACAGGAACAAGAAGGAGGAGATTAATGCCCTGGAGCATCCGGTAGTGAAGTTCATGCAGAAGCGCCTGCATCTGGGTCCGCTGGTGATGACGGTAGTGTTCATCGAGTTCTGCGACCTGATTTTCGCCTTCGACAGCATCCCAGCCGTATTCTCGGTTTCGCTCGACCCGTTCGTAGTGTTCTTCTCGAATATCTTCGCCATCCTGGGCTTGCGTGCCCTCTTCTTCCTGCTGGCAGCGATAGCAGACAAGTTCCGCTATCTGAAGGTGGGTGTGAGTGTGCTGCTGGTGTTCATCGGTGTGAAGATGCTCATCCACGATTTCTTCGAGATTGATGCAGTCAGTTCGCTGGTATTCATCATCCTCGTACTGCTCGTCAGCATCGGGGCTTCGGTGGTGATTCCGCAGAAACAGGAAGCGTTGGAAAATACGAAATAAGCAAACCATTCGTAAAGGAGATTATCATCAGGTAATCTCCTTCCAGGAAAACATAAAAAGGGCGATTGCTATTCCCTACGCAAGGGATAAGCAATCGCCCTTATCTTTTATGAACTCAGTTTAGAAAGAAGAGCAAATGAATTGGCTTTCCCTTCGGCCGCCGAACTTTGTTTCTTCACTCTTCCCTCTTCACTCAATTTACTTCCAAGGATTCTCTGTTGGGTAAGGCAGGCTAGCTGGCTGGTTGTAAGCGATATCCTTGATGCCGAGATACTTGAATACCTCGAACAAGGTCTTACCTACGTGAGAGAATGCTACGGCTCCGTGGTGTGGATAACCCTTCTGAATCAATACGTGACGATAGAAGCGGCCCATCTCGTTGATGGCGAAGATACCGATACCACCAAATGAACGGGTAGGAACATCGAGAACCTCACCCTCTGCGATGTAGCTGCGGAGGTTACCCTCAGAATCGCACTGCAGACGGTAGAATGTGATGTCAGAAGCTGCGATATCACCCTCCAAAGTACCACGGGTGAAGTCTGGTTTACCACCATTCTCCAACAAACGGTTCTGGATGAGCTGATACTTAATCTTACGGCTAGAGCACATCTTGCACTGTGGAGTGTTACCGCAGTGGAAGCCCATGAAGGTATCAGTCAACTTATAATCGTACTTGCCCTTGATGTCCTCATCATAGATATACTGAGGAACTGAGTTGTTGATATCGAGCAATGTAACGGTATCGTCAGAAGCACACATACCGATGTACTCAGAGAGTGCACCATAGATATCTACCTCGCAAGCTACAGGAATGCCACGGCTAACGAGACGGCTGTTTACATAGCAAGGCTCGAAACCGAACTGGCTTGGGAATGCAGGCCAGCACTTGTCTGCGAATGCTACATACTGGCGAGAACCCTTGTGAGCCTCTGCCCAGTCGAGCAATGTCAACTCAAACTGTGCCATTCTGCGGCTGAGGTCAGGATAGTAGCAGCCTTCGCCCATCTCCTTGGCCATATCAGCGCAAACCTCATCGATACGTGGGTCGTTCTCGTGCTCCTTGTAAGCTACGAGAAGGTCGAGCTCTGAGTTCTCCTCAATCTCAACACCGAGTTCGTACAAGCCCTTGATAGGAGCGTTGCAAGCGAAGAAGTCCTGTGGACGTGGACCGAAGGTGATAATCTTCAAGCCCTTCAAACCGATGATAACGCGAGCTACTGGTACGAAGTCCTGAATCATCTTAGCTACGTCCTCTGCTGTACCTACAGGATACTCAGGGATGTAACCCTTTAGGTGGCGCATGCCGAGGTTGTAAGAGCAGTTGAGCATACCGCAGTAAGCGTCACCACGACCGTTGATCATGTCGCCGTCACCCTCTGCAGCTGCAACAAACATGCAAGGACCATCGAAGTTCTTTGCAATCAAAGTCTCAGGAGTCTCAGGACCGAAGTTACCGAGGAATACAACCAAAGCGTTGCAGCCCTGCTCTTTCACTTCGCCCAAAGCCTTGAGCATATCTTTCTCGTTCTCAACTGTAGTCTGGCAGTTGAAAATTTCACCCTTGTACTCTTTTACGATGTTCTCACGGCGCTGAGTAGAAAGCGCGATTGGAAAACAATCACGGCTAACGGCAATAATACCGAGCTTTACTTGTGGAATGTTGTTGCTTACCATAATTTTAGTTTATTACTTAAGTTTTTGTATAAATTGCTTATATTTATTGATTCTTTTCTAATTTGTTTGGCTGACAATTATTCATTGTTCCGAGCACAAAGGTACAAATATATTTTGTATCACCAAGCGTTTTAAGGAATTTTTAATTCAAAAAAATGGCGCAAAACCGAAATTCTGCGCCAAATGTAACATATGATAAAGTTCTTGATACATTTCATACGTATCTCTTTTATCATCTGATACCCCTTTTCTGCCTTAACATCTTCTTTAATATCTTCGCAGCGGGCGGTACCGGATGGTGTAAATCTGATTGAAGTACTTCTTCCAGCTGTTCGGCTCCTTGTCGTCATCACGCACGATGCGGATGCCGTAGAATCGGGTACCCGTCTCCTTGTATTCCCGGAATCTCGACAACAGCTGCTGTGGCGGATCTGGAATCAGGAAGTCGGTTATCCAAAGCACATCGGCATTCACGTAATGAAGACCGTCGTTGTCGAGAAGTTCGAACATCTGGTTCATCATCTTCTTTGCCGAAGTTCCGCCGCCGATAAACGGAAGGTGTGTTGTGGTTGGCTGGCGACGGATGCCTCGCCCGGTATGCGCCTGTCCATCTCCGTCGGACGGAACTGCATCTGTTTCGGCTGATTCCATCATAGTGATTCCGATTCTCTTTAGGCGCTCTGCCTTGCGCTTCGCCATCAGGTCGATGGCACGGGTACTGATGGAGAAATCTATCAGGAAGCAGTCACGCTCCAAATCTTCTGCCGTCTCTTCCAGCAGAGAGATGAGTGTTGAGGATATCCTTTCGGGCGTGCCATACATACTGGCTGAGGTATCCAGGCAGACAATCATCGGACCTTTGCGGGAGGCATGGGTAAAGCCCAGTTTGCGGGATGGTTTCGACATTTCGCTCTTATAACGGAAGGTCTGGAGTCTTCGCGTGCGATACTTATAGATAAAGAGGCCCTCCATATCTTCATCGCTGTACTGTGCCAGTTCAAGCGGGAGAAGGGAGTTGAGATCATCGCCCACGGTAATGCCCTCAATATCGCTACCCGCTGAATGCTCCATCTTCATCTCTACGCCCGATGCGATGGTGAGCCGGTCTTTGCCGTTAGCATCGGCTACTCGTCCCATCTTCGCCACAATTTCCTTGATTTCGGGGTATTTATCCTGAATCTTCACCTGGTTCAGACGGCGTTCAAACTCCGTTTCAGTCCATCCGTTCGTCATCAGTTCCCAGGCTTGTACGGCGCGCTGTTCCGAAACGCCCTTCGTCTTCATGTTGCGGGTTATCTGGTCCATCATGCGCACCAGTCCTGTTTCGAAGTTGTTCTGGCGGAGCGAGATGAAGTCCTTCAGCTTGTTCAATACCTGATGGTCGATGCAGACCTTCCAGTCTCTTACCAGCCTTTCCCAGTTTTCGGGTTTCGAAGCCCCGTCTCCAGTCATCAGCTTGAGGAAGAAAGGTTTATCGAACCCATCTTCAGCATGTTCCTGTACCAGCTGGTCGAGCAAGGGGAGCCACACCTGTTCATCCATCCGCTTGAAGGGAGCCCAATCGAGCACATCATCTGCCCGATGACTCTCGGTCCAGGCACGCTGGCGCTGGAACCGCATGTGGTGGACGCATTCCACGATGAATTTTCCCACGCTATCATAGAACACCTTGCTCTTAATCTTGCTGTTCACCACCTGTCGCACGAATTTCTGCACCTCTTCGCCAGTTGCTTCTATGGTTACTTTCAGGGTAAAGAGATGAATGAGATAATCCTTCAGCGGGTCTTCCTTCAAATTCCAAGGCATGGCGGTACCTGTCGGATCAGGAATCTTCACCTGTCCCGACTTGCAGAAGTCATCCAGCATCTTCAAGTAATACTGTGCCTCCGCCAAGTCCTTGTTATTCTGGTATTTCATAGGAGTAAATCCTTATTTTTTCTCCATCAGATATTCTGCGAAGATTCTTGCAGCACTTTCTACTTTGGCTGCGCAAGGGCGAGACTTGTAATATTCTGCCGTTCTTGCCGAAGCCACATAGCTGGACTGCGCTTTCTCGTGGCCCTTCAAACCGAGGATTTCGGCACAGATGATACTGCCGTTCTGCTCCTTCGATTTGGCGAGCAAATCCTGCACCACCTTATAGCAGGCCGACTTGCCCTCGCGGTCATCCCCCTCGGTCTGTCCACAATCCAAGCCAACGAGCACCACGATGCCCGAAACAGCACCACACATCATTCTCATTCTGCCTACTCCACCACCGAAGCCGGCACCAATGCGCTTCGCCATCTCATCATCAAGACCATATAAATCGGCAAAGGCAGCCACTACCGACTGACAGCAGCCATAGCCCTGCATAAAGTTATCCACCGCCTGGTGAACACGCTCCTCCAACTCAGGAGTCAATATTTTCTGTTCATTCATCATGTTTAGATTCTTCTATATTATAATAATGTAATAGGAGGCGATTAAACCTCATAGAGTTTCATCGTATCCTGACGGGTAAACGCCAGTTCCTTATAGAAATCGCGGAGATAAGCCGATATTTCCGCCTTATCATCAGCAGATGCGAAGAGATTCTCGCCCAACTGCCTTTCCAGCGAACTCAAGCCATCCGAAAGGTTTTCTATCTCCCTCTCGTAATCCCTTCCATCCTCCGGATTCCTGCGTACACGATGATATTTGATGTCCTCAGCAAGCGCATTCTTCATCTCCACGAGTTTTTCTGCAAAAGGAGAAAAGAGGGCACGAATCACGATGTTTCGGATAGCATCCCGCTCTTCCGGTTCCTGCCACAGACAATGGTAGATAGGCAGCAAATCGCAGATATCCACCTCTTCCCTATCCTGCATAAAGGCTGAAGTGCGAAGCAGGCGGACGATATTCTTCCATCTTCGGTCACTCACATAGATGTTTCTGCGCTCGGCAGCCTCATCCACATTCACGGCTCTCAGAGATTTACGGATAGCGGAAATTGCATCGAGCACCTCCTCCTTCACGCCAATCTTACAGATTTTCTCCGCCCATTCAGCATACTCCTCAGGGGATATTCTTATATCGCACACGGATTTCACAGATCTCACAGATTTTTTCTTTGTATTCTCAGAAATAAACAAATCTCTTTCTGATGTTTCTACTCCCATTGGCGTTTGCTTTACAGAAGACTTCTTGGACATAGCATTAGCCTCATCCGTGGAATCAGTGAGATCCGTGTGAGACTCATTAGAATCCAGCAGCATCGCCCGGAAATTCTTCTCCAGCTTAATCGGTCGGCTTTCTATTCTGATAACGAATCGGTCCCAGAGCGCCTCCAGTCCTTCTCCCTTAGCCGGCAGCTCATTGCTTGCAGCCACGAGAAGCTTCAGAGGAAGATGCATTTCCCGATTGCCGTTTCTGAAGATTTTCTCGTTAATCACCGTAAGGAGCGTGTTCTGGATCGCAGGTCCCGCCTTCCAGATTTCATCCAGGAAAACCACATCGGCTGTAGGCAGATACCCCTCCACCGCACGCTCGTAAGTATCCGAAGTCTTCAGTTTCTGAATGCTCACCGGACCGAAGATTTCATCGGGTGTAGAGAATCGTGACATCAGATACTCAAAGCTCTGAGCCTCCCTGAATGCCGTCTTCAACTGTCTGGCTACCATACTCTTTGCCACACCCGGAGGTCCCAGCAGGATGATACTCTCACCTGCCAGAGCTGCCAGGAGCGAGAGCGATATCTCCGTCTCCTTCTCATAAATGCCCCGGTTCATCTCACCGAGTAATTGTTTGAATCTTTCAAGCATATTCTTACTTTTCTATTCAGAATCATATAAAGACAAAAAGAAGTTAAGAGATAAAATTCATTATCCCTTAACTTCCTCATATTCTTTTATATAAATAAGGTATGGCTTACTTTACGTTGCCCACCTTAATCAAGTACTCAGCAATCTGAACAGCGTTCAGGGCAGCACCCTTACGAATCTGGTCGCCAGTCAACCACAATGTGTTACCATTGTCATCAGCCAAATCCTTGCGGATACGACCTACATATACATCGTCCTTACCGGCACTCTCCAATGGCATTGGATAAACGTAGTTCTGGGCATCATCCTTTACAGTTACGCCTGGAGCAGCCTCCAAAGCCTTGCGGATGTCCTCTACTGCCAATGGCTTCTCTGTCTCGAACCAAACACTCTCTGAGTGAGAACGGAGTGAAGAAACGCGAACGCAGGTAGCACTGGTGCGAACATCAGAGTGCATAATCTTGCGGGTCTCGTTATACATCTTCATCTCCTCCTTGGTGTAATCGTTAGGAGTCATCTTGTCAATCTGTGGGATGACATTGTATGCCAACTGATGAGGGAACTTATTGATATGCTCAGTCTTACCGGTCTCGATGATATCCTTATACTGCTGCTCAAGTTCAGCCATGGCAGCAGCACCAGCACCTGAAGCACTCTGGTAAGAAGAGATATGAATCTTCTTGATATGGCTCAAGTTATCGATAGGCTTCAACACTACAACCATCATGATGGTGGTACAGTTAGGGTTGGCGATGATGTTGCGAGGGCGGTTCAGGGCATCCTCAGCATTTACCTCAGGCACAACCAGAGGCACGTCGTCGCACATACGGAATGCGCTAGAGTTATCAATCATCACGGCACCATACTTGGTGATAGTCTCGGCAAACTCCTCTGAAGTGCCGCCACCAGCAGATGTGAAAGCAATATCGACATCTTTAAAGTCATCGTTATGCTGCAAAAGTTTGACCTCATAGTCCTTTCCCTTGAAGTTGTATTTTCGTCCGGCAGAACGCTCAGAACCAAACAACACCAAATCATCCATAGGGAAATTTCTCTCAGCAAGGATACGCAGGAATTCCTGTCCTACTGCGCCACTTGCACCAACAATTGCTACTTTCATAATCGAATCTTTTAATTTATAAAGTTGTTATAAGTGTAAACTGTGGAAGAGAAAGCCAGCCTCCTTATCATCTTCATGATTCCTCATCTTTCTGACAGCTTCATAATTTCTCATTTTCTGATAGCCGGAAACTGCTTATTTTCTCAAATCCGCTGCAAAGTTAAGACTTTTTCTACAATATCAAGCATAAATTCCCAAAAATTATTGCTTTTTGCTGCAAATTTATCATTTTTGCTTACTTTTCTGCAAGAATATGCAGAAAATAAGAGAAAAATAGTTGCTTATCGTATTCATCAATCAATACGACAGCCCTCATTTCTGTCTTCTGATAAGCTTTCCCCAACACTGCCTTAAAACGACTACCTAAAGTCTCGGCCAACTCCTCACGTCCATAGATACGTTCTACTCTTGTATTCCTATAGGATATTTCATATTGCTGCCGTTTTAAAATCTTTCGGCAAAGTTACAAAAAATAATGATACAAGCAAAGGAATAGTACGAAAAAATGGTGAGATAGTAGAATCTATTACATTTTTATGAGAGACTTTTTCCAGACCACACATACATTTTTATTAGGATACACAAATGGGGAAACTAAATATTTTTAATGTTTTTCGAAGATTTTAACTAAAACGTTTGGCGATTACACATTTTTTATCTACCTTTGCAGCGATTCTTAAATACTCTTGTAAAAGAGAGCTGAAGTTCGCGCCGATTGTAAAGGATAAGATTATCTCTCGTAACGATGACGATTGGCTTGGGGACTAAAGGATCAAGACATAAGGGAGGGCACTGAAAAAGGTACCCAATTTTAAGTTGCATAGCTTGTTTTTGAAC
>JAJXBQ010000430.1:0-1364 GCA_021640525.1 Segatella copri | reverse complement strand
CGATTTCAGCATAATCTTCCCAATATTCTGCTGTCAGGTCGTAAGAGAAGCAAGAGTGGTGAGTTCCACCAGCCAGAATCCATGCACCTGCACCTACTTCAAGGTTTGGCATCGGAATCCAGAGAGCAGAAGCAACCGGCAACTTAGGCAGCGGTTTCGGCTCGATACATTCTACGTCGTTCACGATCAGGCGGAAACGGTTACCCATATCTACAATAGTAGCAGTGCAGCCTGTACCTACTTTTGAAGTGAAGACCAAACGTGCAGTCTGACTCTTGCGGATACCTATACCGAGGAAGTGTACTTCCAGGCGAGGTTTGTTGGCTGCGATAAGCGGACAGATTTCCAACATGTGTGACTGAAGGATAGAGCTGTTTGCACCATCGAAGTTCAGTGTGTAATCTTCCAGGAATGAACAGCCTTTAGGAAGACCCTGATTCATTACCCATACAGTTCGGTAAAGAGCAGCTGATTTCCAATCACCTTCAGCACCGAATCCATAACCTTCCGCCATCAGACGTTGTGAAGCAAGACCCGGGATTTGATCGAAACCATTGTATTCAATGTCGCCCAAATCGTCGAAGTTGGTAGTAAATCCTTTGGCACCTTTGGCTTTCAGGATAGCACGTATAGCCAGTTCAGCCTTGGCAGCATTCCATACTTTCTGGTAAGCTTCAGTTGATTTATCTTCCAGAGAAGCATCGTGATCGTATTCCTTGAAGTAAGTAGCTACCAATGCATCTACCTCTTCATTTTTGATATCCTTATGATATTCCATCAATTCGCTTACCGGACAGTAATCTACGTGGTAACCCATACGTTGTTCAGCTTCCACTTTATCACCATCGGTTACGGCTACGTTGTTCATCTGGTCGCCGAAACGGATAATCAGCATATCCTGTGAATCTGCCCAACCGGCACAAACACGCATCCAAACGGTAATCTTATGCAAAGTCTCTTCCTCTTTCCAGTAACCTACCACTACTTTACGACGGATACGCATACGGGTGCAGATATGTCCGAATTCGCGGTCACCGTGAGCAGACTGGTTCAGGTTCATGAAATCCATGTCCATTGTATCCCAAGGAATTTCCTTGTTGAATTGAGTATGCAGGTGCAACAAAGGCTTCTTCAACTGTTGCAAGCCGTGAATCCACATTTTAGCAGGAGAGAACGTATGCATCCAAGTGATAACACCGACACACTTTTCGTCATTATTGGCTGCTTTGAAAACAGCTTCCACTTCTTTAGAAGAATTAGCTGTTCCTTTGTATACCACCTTTACAGGAAGTTTACCGGATTCGTTCAATCCGTTAACCATTTCATTAGAGTGTGCGTCTACTGCGATTACTGCGTCACCTCCG
>JAJXBQ010000429.1:0-1364 GCA_021640525.1 Segatella copri | reverse complement strand
CGTCTATAGAATGTAAAGGTTATGAGAACAGAAGAATTCAACCATATCATCCTACCGATGCGCAGCAACTTGAAAGCGTATGCGCTAAGGTTGACTGAGAGTGACGACAATGCCGAAGACCTCGTGCAGGAAGTCATGCTCAGGCTGTGGGACATACGCTAGAATATCAAGGCAGAAGATAACCTCAAGGCGCTCGCCATCACCATCATGCGCAACAAGTTTTATGACCAATGCCGACATGAGGAGCGGAACTTCACCACCGACAAGGTAATGGAAGTACCCATAGAAGACCGGCGGGCAGAGCAACGGGACGAGATAAACCTCATCAAGCAGATAGTGGCACAGCTTCCGCCCTTGCAGCAGCAGATATTCCGCATGAAGGAGATAGAAGGCTATACTGCCGATGAAATCATGCAGATAACGGGATGCACTGCCGATAATCTCCGAAAGAATCTCTCCCGAGCCCGGCTCAAAATCAGAGAGACCTATATGAATATCGTGAAACAAAACAGAACAAAATAAAGAAGGAGGAAAAGTTATGAATGATGAAATAAAAAGAATACAGAACTTGCTCGACAAGTATATGGATGGAGCCACTTCCAATGAGGAAGAGGCAACGCTCAGAAAATATTTCGAAGAGCATGCCAATGATATTCCGGAAGAATGGGAATCCTATCGCGCCCTCTTCAGCTATATCGGATTCGAGCAGATGAATCTTTCTCAAATTCTAAAAGAAGAAGAGAAGAAGATAGAAAAGGAGGATATTCTAGAAGATGAAGAAAAGAATATCCCAAAGAAAGAAGAAAAGAAAGAGGAAGCTTCTCGCAGCAGATGGCTCAAATATTTCGGCACATCTGTGGCAGCAGCCGCTATCATCGCATTCCTGATTGTGGGCATCCAGAAGATAGCCCAGCCTCAGCCTGAATGTTATGCGGTTATCGATGGAAAGGTTTATACCGACCAGGAGTTCGTTCATAACGAAGCCCTGGATGCCCTGGAAGATGTTTCGGCAGATTCCGAAGATCCATTCAGTGCCCTGGATATGATGAAACAATAAATTCATCTTTTAGATGAAACAATAAATCAAACTATAAAGTATAATATATATAATAAGGTATAGAATATGAAACGATGCAACTTGATAAAACGCTTCTTCATCGGACTGCTTCTTATCGTGGTAGCCTCGATTTCGGCTAATGCCCAGGAGGGGCTGTACGTAAAAAGTATATTCCAACGCTTCGGACACGCCAAGGGATGCAAGATGGTTACGATGCAGAATACGCAACTCAAAGGTTACAAACTCAAGATATACCTCAAATCCGCAACCTATAGGGTTTAGTGGGATTTTGCTTGCAAAGCGACAA
>JAJXBQ010000136.1:0-9324 GCA_021640525.1 Segatella copri | reverse complement strand
CACGAGGAACGAAGCGATGGATTTCCACCAATTCAATTGTTTCATAATGTTTAATATTTACTTTAATTCATCTAAGTAATAACTGATTCTTCCTCCCTCGTCACCTATCTGCACATTGGCATCATACCAGGAGATAATCTGGAGCTTGTAATATCTCTCGCCATCCCACGAACGGATTACGTAGGTATGGTAAGAAGGAGTATATACTGGAGGTGGACCCGAGAAACTCATTGCCTTTTCGAGCACCGGATTGCCGCTTACCAACTGCTTGGCAGGACCGTTATTCGGGTCGAACCAAGGGTTCTCGTTCATATCCAGTTTGTTGGCGATGCAATACTTGTTCCAGTCGTTCTGCGACATGGTGACATAGACACTTGCCGAATCATCCACGGCGAAAGTCATGTTGTGTTCTGCCAGATAAGCATCCACCTGCGCCTTGCTCGTCCACTTGTCATATTCGCCATAGCCCAGGTCGGCAGCACCGCCCTTGCCTGGTCCGCTCGTTCCGCTGTTGGTGCGGAGCTGATAACCATTGAAGGCGAGGTCCCACTCCGTAGCAGGATAAGCCATCGTGTTGGGGTCATCCTCCTTGTTCTCCATCACTAAGATGCTGTTGGCTTGTCTCTTCACCGTCTTATAGGTTAACTTGCCTGTAGATTGATTCTTGGCGAAGATGGTATCGCCGTTCTCATCACGCTCTGCATCCTCGAAGATGTTCTTCTGTACGCCCTCGCTCCAATACTTTACGAGTTTAGCTGTACCTTTATAATGGAAATACTCCTCTATTGGCTTGCCATCAATAAAGGCTATGACACTCTGGTTAGGATTCAGCACATTATAGCGATGTCCCGTCTTCAGGTCAAAATAGAGCCAGTCGTTTGTCACGCCAGTGCTATATCCTGTCTTTCGGGGAAGGGTGTGGCCCGTAAAGTCCTCAGCCTCATAAGACACGCAGCTCGTCATTGCGGCTGCCATACCTATTATATATAGTAATGCTTTCTTCATCATTTCTTCTTTCTAAATGCTTTTACCAATTCATCTACCAACACTTCCACCTGCACATGCGCCTTGGCTCCTGCCGTGGCTGGCACGTTAAACATGGTGATGCCCGAACCCAGGGTCTTTGGCACGTAATTAAAGATGTTATCCACACCCACCGTCACCTTCACCTTATTATAGAAGGTCTGAATCACCGACAGGTTGCACAATACATACTGTGGCAACTGGCAGCGGAAGTAGGCATCGTGGCTCTCACCGTTTACAGAGAGTCGGTCCTGCACATCAAACTTCTTCTCACCCATGTAGCTTGCCGAGAAGGTGGCGCCCAGTCGGTAGTTCTTCTTGTTGTACTTATAGTCGAGGCTCGCCGTAGCAGCATGAGGCGAAGTGGTGTTCACCTGTACGCCATCCGTCTTGCTCACGTTCACGTAGCTGTAGGTGGCATTCATCGTGAAGTGGTTGAGGAAGTGCCAGCGCATGATGGTCTCCAGTCCGATGAGGTTCTGCTTGGCGAGGTTGGTGTATTCAAAGTTATACTGCATGTCGTAGATGCGCCATACGCCCTCTATCTTCTTGCGGAAGAAGTTGCCATACACATTGCCCGAGATGAAGAAGTTATCATTCGAGTACTCTGTGCCCAGACTCACGTAGTTGTTCTTCTCAGGCTTCAGGTCCTCGTTACCCTTAATCATGAACATGCCGAGGTGGTCCCAGTTGAAGAACAGCTCCTTGATGCTTGGCGAACGGTAGCCCATCGAGTAGTTGGCTCTCCACGCCCAGTGATCCGAAGGACTCCACTTGAAGGCAATCTTAGGCATCGCCATCAGTCCGAAGGCACGGCTGAAGTTGGTTCTCACACCTGCCGAAACCATCCAGTGGTCGTTCTTCGTCCACTCGTCCTGCAGGAAAGCCTCCGTCTCTTTTAATGAACGGGTGCGCATGATGTGGGAGGCATCGCCGTTGAATCGGTCGCTCGTCAGGTCATCGCTCAGGTGCTCGATACCGAGGATGAGGTCGTGGCCCTCGAACTTCTGCGAGGTGATGGAGAGGCGAGGCTGGAAGATACGGCTCTTATACACTTTGGTACGCTCGTCGATGCGCTCGTGTCGCTTGAAGCGGTCGTAGAAGTCGCCGTGCAGGGAGGCGGTAATCTTGAACCAATCCTTGAAGGAGTACTTAATCTTGGTTCCAGCCGTCCAGTCACGCGCCTGACTGAAAGTCATATCCTGAATGAGGTCGTAGGTATTCATATAAAACGCACTACCGTAGGCAAGAATCTCCAGGTTCTTGAATGGGTCATAGAAAACCTTCTGCGATACCGAGATATGCTCCGTGCCCTCGATGCCCATTGGCGGACGGGAAGCCACGCTGGTAATGGTCACGTCGTGGTCGAGCCAAGGATTCGCCTCTTGGGTATAGACTTTCTTGTCATTCTCCGCCTGGTACATGTAGAAGGCATCGCTCGAAGAATACCACACGTCGGTCTGCGAAGTCACCTTGCCAGCATTGAATCCTGCCGATACCCAGCTCTGCAGGTTCGGGCGGTCGGCATTCTTCTCAAACATATACAGGAAGTCCTTCTTGGAAGGATTCTTGTAGTTGGTCTCGTTCATCTGTCCCCAACGCACACCAGCCTGAATGTCGATAGGCTTGGTGGTCTTCTTGGTGATGAGGTTGATGACGGCACCCGATGCACGGCTTCCATAGAGGGTACTGCTGGCACCTTTCACAATCTCGATGCGGTCGATGGCATGGAGGTTGAATCGCTCATAGTCGAGGTTACCCGCCATGTCGCCCGTCAATCGCTCGCCATCTTGTAGGAAGAGCACGTGGCGGGCATCCAAGCCCTGCATGGAGATTTCGTTTCCGAATCCCACTTTCTGGATATTCATACCCGGGGTCTCCTGCTGTAGGGCCTTGGTCAAGTCGGCATAGCCTGCATCTACCAGTTCCTTACCGCCGAGCACCTGCGTGCTCACTGGCGAGAGCTTGATAGGTCGGGCGGTGCGGGAACCTGTAACCACCACCTCATTCACCTTCATCACGTCTTCTGTCATGAAGAGTTTGAGGGAGCTGTCGCTTCCGATGGTTCCCTTCAGCGGGTTGTAGCCCACGGATACCACTTGATAATAACACTTGCCACTCTGCGGCACCTCGACAGTAGCCTCACCGTCCATATTGGTGACGGTACGTTGTGGCGACTTCAATTTCTCATTGTCGGCGTAGGTGATGACTGCACCGATGATTGGCTGCTCAGTGGCTGTGTCGAAGATACCGAACTTCACCTTTCGCTGTGCAGCGACAGGGAGGGCGAGTATCAGCAGTAAGCCGATGAGCATTACATTTCTAATTGTCTTCATTTATATTGTCATTCTATTTTTTCCAAATCCTTACACGATTTCAGCCTCGCTATGGCTTGTTTCTCTTCCCTTCATTTTTTACTTGCAAAAAGAAAGAGAGACATGTCTGGGCATATCCCTCTTTCCTTAATTATATGAACAACTTTAAAGTTATCCTTGACCATTTTCTTTTTTCCACTGTGCAAGGTCTTTCTCATATTGCTCAAACTCCGCCTTAAAATTGTTAAGGCGACTTTTGTCAATAGTCTGCTGGAATGTTTCTGTGCGTACATTCATCATATTGTAGTTTACAATAAACTCAATCTGATTTGTCAATACATTCAGATAACCATCAACAGATGCTCCACTTCCTGTTTGGCAATCATTCGGGTCATCACCATTAGTGGTAACATTGCCATCTTTACCTTGGAATTTAACCCAACCTGCTTCTGGACGTTCTGATTTATCCCAAGAGTTGAGGTTCATGAACTTTGTGTTACACTTGAATGTTACCGCAAAAGGCATAGTGCCTACTGTAAAATCAACAAGTGAAAGAGTCATAGAACCATCCTCTTTCCAAGTGAAATTAAACTTGGTTGGACAACCACTTGCCAAATGAGTTTTATCAACTCCACTCATAGTAGCCTTTGTGGATAAAACTATATCCCCGTTAAGAATGTCTTTTGCCTTTGTTACATATTCTTCTGCAGGTGGTTCTTTATTTAAATCATCATCACTACTGCACGAAGATACAAACAAAGCAAAAATTCCTAAGATTGCAAGAGTAAAAAGTTTAATACTTTTCATTGTCAATACAAAACTGTAGCAGTAGCCAATATGTGAATAAAGGCTACTGCATACTTGTTGATAAAAGTTTACTATTTTGGTGCTTTAAAATGGAATGAAGCAGGGAAATTCAATATACCAAGATAAGTACCATGAACAGCCATGTCAAACTCCAATGTACCATTTTCGACCTTGGCGTTAGTCAAAGAATCAAGATACAGAGTTGCTTTTCCACCAACTTTCAAAGTTAAAGATCCTGCAGAAGTTCCAGGTGTTGCTGTTATCTCACCAGTAGCCTCATTTATTGAAATAGGCAACTTTACCGTAATGGTTCCTGGCATTTTACCAATTTGAGGGAAGTCGCAAATCAAGACATTTGACTCAATTGTAAAAGTTGCATCCTCATTAGAATAGCTCTTACCATTCATAGTCACATTGCTAATCACACCATCGTAATCACCATCGTAATCTGCTGTACTTGTAACAGCATCAACAGATTCTACACCTGTACTTGCCATAGCATTTGCAGTAAAGAGCATGCTCTTTACTGCAAATGCTATGGCAAGTACAGGTGTAGAATCTGTTGATGCTGTTACAAGTACAGCAGATTACGATGGTGATTACGATGGTGTGATTAGCAATGTGACTATGAATGGTAAGAGCTATTCTAATGAGGATGCAACTTTTACAATTGAGTCAAATGTCTTGATTTGCGACTTCCCTCAAATTGGTAAAATGCCAGGAACCATTACGGTAAAGTTGCCTATTTCAATAAATGAGGCTACTGGTGAGATAACAGCAACACCTGGAACTTCTGCAGGATCTTTAACTTTGAAAGTTGGTGGAAAAGCAACTCTGTATCTTGATTCTTTGACTAACGCCAAGGTCGAAAATGGTACATTGGAGTTTGACATGGCTGTTCATGGTACTTATCTTGGTATATTGAATTTCCCTGCTTCATTCCATTTTAAAGCACCAAAATAGTAAACTTTTATCAACAAGTATGCAGTAGCCTTTATTCACATATTGGCTACTGCTACAGTTTTGTATTGACAATGAAAAGTATTAAACTTTTTACTCTTGCAATCTTAGGAATTTTTGCTTTGTTTGTATCTTCGTGCAGTAGTGATGATGATTTAAATAAAGAACCACCTGCAGAAGAATATGTAACAAAGGCAAAAGACATTCTTAACGGGGATATAGTTTTATCCACAAAGGCTACTATGAGTGGAGTTGATAAAACTCATTTGGCAAGTGGTTGTCCAACCAAGTTTAATTTCACTTGGAAAGAGGATGGTTCTATGACTCTTTCACTTGTTGATTTTACAGTAGGCACTATGCCTTTTGCGGTAACATTCAAGTGTAACACAAAGTTCATGAACCTCAACTCTTGGGATAAATCAGAACGTCCAGAAGCAGGTTGGGTTAAATTCCAAGGTAAAGATGGCAATGTTACCACTAATGGTGATGACCCGAATGATTGCCAAACAGGAAGTGGAGCATCTGTTGATGGTTATCTGAATGTATTGACAAATCAGATTGAGTTTATTGTAAACTACAATATGATGAATGTACGCACAGAAACATTCCAGCAGACTATTGACAAAAGTCGCCTTAACAATTTTAAGGCGGAGTTTGAGCAATATGAGAAAGACCTTGCACAGTGGAAAAAAGAAAATGGTCAAGGATAACTTTAAAGTTGTTCATATAATTAAGGAAAGAGGGATATGCCCAGACATGTCTCTCTTTCTTTTTGCAAGTAAAAAATGAAGGGAAGAGAAACAAGCCATAGCGAGGCTGAAATCGTGTAAGGATTTGGAAAAAATAGAATGACAATATAAATGAAGACAATTAGAAATGTAATGCTCATCGGCTTACTGCTGATACTCGCCCTCCCTGTCGCTGCACAGCGAAAGGTGAAGTTCGGTATCTTCGACACAGCCACTGAGCAGCCAATCATCGGTGCAGTCATCACCTACGCCGACAATGAGAAATTGAAGTCGCCACAACGTACCGTCACCAATATGGACGGTGAGGCTACTGTCGAGGTGCCGCAGAGTGGCAAGTGTTATTATCAAGTGGTATCCGTGGGCTACAACCCGCTGAAGGGAACCATCGGAAGCGACAGCTCCCTCAAACTCTTCATGACAGAAGACGTGATGAAGGTGAATGAGGTGGTGGTTACAGGTTCCCGCACCGCCCGACCTATCAAGCTCTCGCCAGTGAGCACGCAGGTGCTCGGCGGTAAGGAACTGGTAGATGCAGGCTATGCCGACTTGACCAAGGCCCTACAGCAGGAGACCCCGGGTATGAATATCCAGAAAGTGGGATTCGGAAACGAAATCTCCATGCAGGGCTTGGATGCCCGCCACGTGCTCTTCCTACAAGATGGCGAGCGATTGACGGGCGACATGGCGGGTAACCTCGACTATGAGCGATTCAACCTCCATGCCATCGACCGCATCGAGATTGTGAAAGGTGCCAGCAGTACCCTCTATGGAAGCCGTGCATCGGGTGCCGTCATCAACCTCATCACCAAGAAGACCACCAAGCCTATCGACATTCAGGCTGGTGTGCGTTGGGGACAGATGAACGAGACCAACTACAAGAATCCTTCCAAGAAGGACTTCCTGTATATGTTTGAGAAGAATGCCGACCGCCCGAACCTGCAGAGCTGGGTATCGGCAGGATTCAATGCTGGCAAGGTGACTTCGCAGACCGACGTGTGGTATTCTTCGAGCGATGCCTTCTACATGTACCAGGCGGAGAATGACAAGAAAGTCTATACCCAAGAGGCGAATCCTTGGCTCGACCACGACGTGACCATTACCAGCGTGGCTTCCCGTCCGCCAATGGGCATCGAGGGCACGGAGCATATCTCGGTATCGCAGAAGGTTTTCTATGACCCATTCAAGAACCTGGAGATTCTTGCCTACGGTAGTGCGTTTTATATGAATACCTACGACCTCATTCAGGATATGACTTTCAGTCAGGCGCGTGACTGGACGGCTGGAACCAAGATTAAGTACTCCTTCAAGGATTGGTTCAAGATTACCGCCTCCCTGCACGGCGACTTCTACGACCGCTTCAAGCGACACGAGCGCATCGACGAGCGTACCAAAGTGTATAAGAGCCGTATCTTCCAGCCTCGCCTCTCCATCACCTCGCAGAAGTTCGAGGGCCACGACCTCATCCTCGGTATCGAGCACCTGAGCGATGACCTGACGAGCGACCGATTCAACGGCGATGCCTCCCACATCATGCGCACCCGTTCATTAAAAGAGACGGAGGCTTTCCTGCAGGACGAGTGGACGAAGAACGACCACTGGATGGTTTCGGCAGGTGTGAGAACCAACTTCAGCCGTGCCTTCGGACTGATGGCGATGCCTAAGATTGCCTTCAAGTGGAGTCCTTCGGATCACTGGGCGTGGAGAGCCAACTACTCGATGGGCTACCGTTCGCCAAGCATCAAGGAGCTGTTCTTCAACTGGGACCACCTCGGCATGTTCATGATTAAGGGTAACGAGGACCTGAAGCCTGAGAAGAACAACTACGTGAGTCTGGGCACAGAGTACTCGAATGATAACTTCTTCATCTCGGGCAATGTGTATGGCAACTTCTTCCGCAAGAAGATAGAGGGCGTATGGCGCATCTACGACATGCAGTATAACTTTGAATACACCAACCTCGCCAAGCAGAACCTCATCGGACTGGAGACCATCATGCGCTGGCACTTCCTCAACCACTTCACGATGAATGCCACCTACAGCTACGTGAACGTGAGCAAGACGGATGGCGTACAGGTGAACACCACTTCGCCTCATGCTGCTACGGCGAGCCTCGACTATAAGTACAACAAGAAGAACTACCGACTGGGCGCCACCTTCTCGGCAAGCTACATGGGTGAGAAGAAGTTTGATGTGCAGGACCGACTCTCTGTAAACGGTGAGAGCCACGATGCCTACTTCCGCTGCCAGTTGCCACAGTATGTATTGTGCAACCTGTCGGTGATTCAGACCTTCTATAATAAGGTGAAGGTGACGGTGGGTGTGGATAACATCTTTAATTACGTGCCAAAGACCCTGGGTTCGGGCATCACCATGTTTAACGTGCCAGCCACGGCAGGAGCCAAGGCGCATGTGCAGGTGGAAGTGTTGGTAGATGAATTGGTAAAAGCATTTAGAAAGAAGAAATGATGAAGAAAGCATTACTATATATAATAGGTATGGCAGCCGCAATGACGAGCTGCGTGTCTTATGAGGCTGAGGACTTTACGGGCCACACCCTTCCCCGAAAGACAGGATATAGCACTGGCGTGACAAACGACTGGCTCTATTTTGACCTGAAGACGGGACATCGCTATAATGTGCTGAATCCTAACCAGAGTGTCATAGCCTTTATTGATGGCAAGCCAATAGAGGAGTATTTCCATTATAAAGGTACAGCTAAACTCGTAAAGTATTGGAGCGAGGGCGTACAGAAGAACATCTTCGAGGATGCAGAGCGTGATGAGAACGGCGATACCATCTTCGCCAAGAATCAATCTACAGGCAAGTTAACCTATAAGACGGTGAAGAGACAAGCCAACAGCATCTTAGTGATGGAGAACAAGGAGGATGACCCCAACACGATGGCTTATCCTGCTACGGAGTGGGACCTCGCCTTCAATGGTTATCAGCTCCGCACCAACAGCGGAACGAGCGGACCAGGCAAGGGCGGTGCTGCCGACCTGGGCTATGGCGAATATGACAAGTGGACGAGCAAGGCGCAGGTGGATGCTTATCTGGCAGAACACAACATGACTTTCGCCGTGGATGATTCGGCAAGTGTCTATGTCACCATGTCGCAGAACGACTGGAACAAGTATTGCATCGCCAACAAACTGGATATGAACGAGAACCCTTGGTTCGACCCGAATAACGGTCCTGCCAAGCAGTTGGTAAGCGGCAATCCGGTGCTCGAAAAGGCAATGAGTTTCTCGGGTCCACCTCCAGTATATACTCCTTCTTACCATACCTACGTAATCCGTTCGTGGGATGGCGAGAGATATTACAAGCTCCAGATTATCTCCTGGTATGATGCCAATGTGCAGATAGGTGACGAGGGAGGAAGAATCAGTTATTACTTAGATGAATTAAAGTAAATATTAAACATTATGAAACAATTGAATTGGTGGAAATCCATCGCTTCGTTCCTCGTG
>JAJXBQ010000428.1:0-1368 GCA_021640525.1 Segatella copri | reverse complement strand
TAGAATAGGTAAGGGACCATCGAGCAGTCATACGATGGGGCCTCAGCGTGCAGCCAAACTATTTCTGGAGCGTTGCCCTAACGCTTCTTATTATGAAGTAACCCTCTATGGAAGTCTGGCTGCTACAGGTAAGGGACACATGACTGATGTGGCAATAGAAGAAGTGCTCAGACCTCATAAAACTGTGAATATTATCTGGCAGCCACAGACTTTCCTGCCTTATCATCCCAACGGAATGAAATTTGTGGGCAAGGATCTGAACGGCGATATTATTGATGAATGGACCGTTTACAGTATTGGTGGTGGAGCCATATCAGATGGTACTGCCGGCAACGAAGAGCTGGGCGCCAAGGATGTTTATGATCTGAACAAGCTCGCCGACATCAAGCAATGGTGCTATGATAACGGACGCTCATTCTGGGAGTATGTTGAGAAATGCGAATCGGATGATATCTGGGATTATCTCGATATGGTTTGGCAAACGATGAAGCAGAGCATCAGAAATGGTTTGGACCATGAAGGTGTTTTGCCTGGTCCTCTGAAGCTACAGCGTAAGGCTGCCACCTATTATATAAAGGCGAAAGGTTACCGTGCTTCCCTGCAGAGCCGCGGCTTGGTTTATGCTTATGCGCTGGCTGTGAGCGAAGAGAATGCTTCGGGTGGCACAATCGTTACAGCTCCTACCTGTGGCGCCTGTGGTGTATTGCCAGCCGTACTCTACCACATGTTTACTTCTCATGATATGAGTGAACAGCGCATCTTGAGAGCCTTGGCTACAGCCGGATTGGTAGGCAACATCGTAAAGCAGAATGCTTCTATCAGCGGTGCTGATGTAGGTTGCCAGGGCGAGGTAGGTGTTGCCTGCGCCATGGCTTCGGCTGCAGCCTGTCAGCTTTTCGGAGGCAGTCCGGCTCAGGTAGAATATGCTGCCGAAATGGGATTGGAGCATCATCTCGGAATGACCTGCGACCCGGTTTGCGGACTGGTTCAGATTCCTTGCATTGAGCGAAATGCCTTTGCTGCCGCCCGAGCTTTGGATGCAGACCTCTACGCTTCCTTCTCAGATGGCCATCATACCGTATCTTTCGACCGTGTAGTTGAAGTAATGCGACAGACGGGTCATGACCTACCTTCGCTTTACAAGGAAACAAGCGAAGGCGGTTTGGCAAAGGGATTCCCAAGAGACATTTAACCATGAGATTCTGTTTCCGAAAGTGAACTCTACACGCCCTGTAAGAGCAAAAAGCTTTGATTATACCTTGATGCAACGAAGCTTTTGCCCTTGCAGGGCGTGATGTATTTGGGGCTTTCAGACCTTTCTTATATTTTGGCACGCTATTTGTAAGCCCCCTTGCCAAACAATAATAA
>JAJXBQ010000427.1:0-1374 GCA_021640525.1 Segatella copri | reverse complement strand
GTATTAGGTAAATAGCCTCCTGTATCTATAATATAAGTGAGGTCATAGGCTGGTGACAAACGCCAAATCCCCGCCTCGTCCATCACAAAAGAGAAATTCTTTGTATGGTCATCCGTATTGTTGGAAAGTACATTGAACACAAGTCTGCGAAATACTTCCTGGCAATCTGTCTCCGGCAAATGTAATTTTCTGCAGACAGCAATAAGTCCCTCATAGCTATCGGTTTCCGGAGAAATCGCAGCAAGGGTCTGCGTATGCAACTTCCTCTCACCATCACGATCGAAACGCTTCGTTATGAAATTCCTGTTTCCATCTATCTCATATAGTCGGGATGGCATCATATCTATTCCCGACTTGATGGCCATCTCGTAATAGGTCATCTCTATCTCGGCAGAACTATATTTCGTATCGCCAAATTTCAATATGTAATAATCATAATTCTGAAGCCCAGCCACCTGACCGCTTCGTATCTCCCCCATAGTTTTATTGATGGCAATGATAGCCTTAGGTTGCCGTCCACCAGCCGATGTTCCCACCGTGAGCAAAGACTGCATGGTGATAGATTCCTCTGGCATGATATGAGCATTTTCACGCTCAAGAAAAATGCGTTCAGCCAAATCGGTCAACGACTTGACATCAATCTTCTCTGCCTTATCTGCCTTTGCCACCTCCGGTAAGAATTCCAATGCCCCCATGCCTCGCTTACCGATAAAGGAAAGTTTATCCAACGGAGTTATATCTGCATTAGGAATATGATTTTGAATTCTCCAAAGTTCGAAAAGCTGATTACCCCAGGCATCAGGCAATGAATCTGCCAGAAAAGCAGGAAGTTTTTGGTACATTCTGGCATCCTCTCCCCACACGGGTGTCATTGCACGAATACCACGCACAGGAGCTTGAAGAGGAGAAACATCGATTCCCTTCTTCAAGAACTCTGGATTGTATGTGAAGTACGATAACCTGCGGCGATTATCCCATGCCAAGCGACCAATCTCTTCGTCCCAAAGCATTACTCTCAAAGTATTTACCATAACCAGTTATTATTTAGTATGACGAATTCTCTGCGCTTTCTTCTCATCCTTTCTCATCAAATAAGGTGAAGGGGGTAGTTCTGGAAGCACATCGTTTATGGCATCAATCTGCCCCACCACCTTCAGCAAGAGGAGAAAAGTGGCAAGCGAAAGATTGCCCGCTGTTCCATTCTCAAACTTGTGGATGGTGGTCAAACCAAGCCCCGTAAGTTCGGCAACCTCTTTCTGAGTGAGATTGCATCGCATTCTATATTCCTTGAATCTTACTCCCAACAAGCGTACCAACTCTGGAGTAGAATATTCATATAAATCTGCCATAATCTTCTATTTATTTATCTATCAC
>JAJXBQ010000135.1:2319-9366 GCA_021640525.1 Segatella copri | reverse complement strand
CCTCAAAATACATCAAAACCAATCCTTTTTATTATTTTTGCAAGAAGAAAAAGCGATTCGTCTGTCTGTGCAAAATGATTCGTCAGTCAGGGCAAACCTGCCTCATCTGTCAATACGAAATAATTTATCTATCCATTATGAATATGAAAGAAAAGAACGCAAAGAAATCTAAGATACATCAGTTAGGGTTCTCTTTCCTGAAGAGAGAATCTAATTACTTGGACCGCCAACGTCAAGCTATCCTTGTGTGTTTCTCCGTGATGCTCTCTTTGGGCATCCTGTCAAATATCCTGGGCTTGTCTGGAGCCTTTGATCCGTTTTTTACCGTGTCTAACATCGTTTTTCTTATTGTCGTGTTATCCTCCTTCATGGCTTATCTCTTCGGGAAAATCCCAATGGTGAGGGCAATCGTTTGTATCGCTATCGCCACCCAGTGCTTTATTGGAGCCGATATCCTCTACAGTGCCTTTATGCCTACGCTGAAAGATAACAGAATGGTGATTCTCATCAATATGCTTATCCTTTCAGGCAACATGTTTTTCTCGCTGGCGGCTTATCAGGCGCGTCTCACACGCTGGCTGGTGGGAATAGCTTTTGGGGTTTATATATTGAGTGTGATTGTAACGGGGGATGAATCGCTCATGGATTATTTCTTCATGATGATGCTCATATTGCTTTTTATCAGCGTGCTGAGTCTGGCTGTTGCCAGAAACGGTGAGTATCTTGTCAATGCGAACAGAACGTTGCAGCGTGATGAGGAAGAACTGCTCCAGGTGCTGAAGATAAACAAAAAGCAGATTAAGGCATACGTGGCTCTGGCGAAGGAAAGGCATGATGTTAAACTTACCGCGCATTTGCTGGATCTTCTGGGTGAGGCTTCGCAGAAGAATGTCATAGACAATGTGATGCAATATCTCCAGACCCGCGAATTGAGCAAACAGAACATAGAACGCGTCTTTCCCGAGTTGAGTGCCTCTGAACAGGAAATCTGTTACCTTATCCTGCAGAACAGAAAGTTGAGTGAGATTTGCACGCTGCTCAACAAGTCGGAATCGAACATCACTACCCAGCGGGCCAACATCAGAAAGAAGTTGGGAATGGGCTCTGCTGATAACCTGAAGAAGGTTCTGGAGAAGCGCATAGCTGAAAGCCAGTAGGCCGATGAGGCTGATACTGAACCATATCCTGTTATTTTCGGAAATTTTGAACATATTGTGATAAGATGTGAATAGTCTTTTATCACCGAAAAGCCGTACCTTTGCACCCAGATAATAAATGAAACGTAAATCAATAGAAATCATTAAGAAGAAATGAAGAAAATAATCATCTTATGTTTCGCGCTCGGAGCTTTCCATACACTTGGCGCACAGGAGACGCTTACGCTCAGCCAGTGCCTGCAGATGGCAGTGGATAATAACCTGTCGCTCCAGAGCAGCCGAAACGAAATAGCTAAGGGAAAGTACGCTATTAGCGAAAATCAGGCTAAACTCTATCCGCAGATCAATGCGGTGGCACAGCTCAACGACAACTTTACGCCGCCTGTTTCGGTTACCGACGGCTCGGCTTACGGCAAGCCTTATAATGTAACCAAGACGTTGCAGTATAATGCTTCGGCGGGTGTACAATTGCAGATGCCACTGTATAACCAGATGATTCTTACCGCCATCGACATTACCAAGATTGCCGATAAACTCAACCAACTCTCTTATGAGAAGGCGCGTGAAGACCTCATCGTGCAGACTGCCAAGATGTATTACATGGCGCAGAACACATCTGAGCAGATTCGTCTGACGGATGACAATATCAAGCGACTGGTAGAACTCAGAAACATCACCCAGGCATTCTATGATAACCAGATGAGTCTGGAGGTAGATCTGAAGCGTGTGAATCTCAATATCGAGAACCTCACCGTGCAGCGCGATAACGCCATCGCCATGCTCGAACAGCAGTATACCATGCTCAAGTATGTGATAGATTATCCTGCCGAGAAGGAGATGAAGGTGACAGCCGTAGATCCGGGAAAGATTGAGATGGTGAAGGCTGACGGACTGGATACGGGACTCTACGAACTCCAGTTGCTGGAACAGAAGAAACTGCTCACCCAGAAGCAGACCAAACTAGCCAAGGACGGTTATCTGCCATCGCTCTCGCTGACCGGAAACCTGATGTATTCTGCCTTTACCGATAGGATAGATCACTGGATTCATTCGGGCGAGTCAAACCACTGGTATGGTTCCAACGGTCTGGGCATCCAGCTGAGAGTGCCTGTATTCGATGGTTTTGAAAAGCGTTCTAAAATCCGAAAGGCGAAGATAGAGGAGGAGAATGCACGCATCGGTTACGAGGACGCCCTGAAGGGACTGCAGGCAAACTATATGAATGCGGTGAGCGAGGTGAACAACAGTCAGCGCAACTATAAGAAGCAGTTTGATAATTATACCATGGCGCAGGATGTTTACAACGTAACAGCCGACCAGTATAAGGAGGGTGTGGCTTCGATGACAGCGGTGCTGCAGGACGAGATGCGTATGAGCGAGGCAATGAACAATTATCTCACAGCCTACTATCGCTACAAGGTTGCCAATCTCTCGCTGCTCAAGTTGACTGGACAGCTCAACCAGATTTCGGTTGCTAAATAACGGAGAAGAATAAATCATTAAAAAATAAAATATAAACAGGAAAACGGGATGTAAAAAAGTTTACTTCATATTCCCTGATTCCAAATTACAATATAACTATGGAACAGAACGAAAATAAAAATGTAGAAACAGCAGAGGCTACACAGGTATCTCACGAAGAAACCAGGAAGAAACTCAAGAAACAGCGCGTAAGACAGATTGTTGCCAGTCTGATAGGTGTTGCTATCCTGGCTTTCGGACTCTGGAAAATCGTATGCCTCTTCCTCGATTATAACTCTAACGAAACGAGCAATGATGCTCAGATAGAGCAATATATCTCACCGGTTAATCTCCGTGCATCCGGCTATATCGCCAAGGTATGCTTCAGAGAACATCAGGAAGTACACAAGGGAGATACCCTCCTTGTGCTCGACGACCGTGAGTATCGTATCCGTCTGATGGAGGCTGAAGCAGCCCTCAAGGATGCCAAGGCAGGAGCCAATGTCATCAACGCTACAGAGCAGACCACCGAGACATCAGCTTCTATCTATCAGGCATCTATCGATGAAATAAATGTACGACTTGCCAAACTTGCCAAGGACTGCGAACGCTATCGCAACCTGGTAGAAAAGAAAGCGGCTACTCCTATCCAACTCGAACAGCTGGAGGTGGAATATGCTGCTACTAGGAAGAAACTCGAAGGGGTAAAGAAGCAGCAGGCTGCTGCCTATAAGGGAGTAAACGAGGTAACTACCCGCAAGCAGAATGTGGCTGCCTCCATCGAGCGTGCCGAGGCAGCCGTAGAGATGGCAAAGCTGAATCTCTCTTACTGTGTGGTAGTGGCTCCTTGTGATGGTAAACTGGGTCGCCGCTCTATCGAGGAGGGACAGATGGTGAATGCAGGAACCACCATTACCTACATCATTCCAACCAACAACAAATGGGTGATTGCCAACTATAAGGAAACCCAGATAGAGAATCTCTATGTAGGACAGAAGGTGCGTATGACCGTAGATGCCATCAGTAACAAGGAGTTTGAGGGTACGGTGACCGCCATTTCTGGTGCTACCGGTTCGAAATATTCGCTGGTACCTACAGACAATTCTGCTGGCAACTTTGTCAAGATTCAGCAGCGTGTGCCTGTAAGAATCGATTTCAACAACCTCAGCAAAGAGGATAATGAGCATCTTGCTGCCGGCATGATGGTGGTTGTCAAGGCTGAGAGAAAGTAAAAAACAGCTAGATGGAAATGAAGTAATATATGGAAGAAGAATATAAGAATTATCCGTTTTATGATTGGGTGCCCAAACCGCTCGGCATCATCTTCATGATCATCCTCTTCGTGCCGATGATTACGATGAGTGGCGTCTATTCTGCCAACAGCGGCGAGATGATGAGCGGGCTCGGCATCCAGTCGGAATACATCGCCTTTGCGGGCTTCTGTACCTCGATAGGAATGGCGGCTTTCTCGCCGTTCTTTTATGAACTGGTGTGCATACGTAGAGAAAAGATGATGTGCATCGTGGGCTTCTCCATTCTCTTTATCCTCAGTTTCGTGTGTGCCCAGACCGACTCGCTGTTCATACTCGGACTGTGCAGTCTGCTGATGGGTTTTGTTCGTCAGACGCTGCTGATGGCGCATCTCTTCGTGCTCATCAGATATGGTTTCGGAATAGAGGCTACGAGGAATATCACGCCGGGATGCGAGCCTACTACCGAGAAAGCATGGGATGCGGTAGATTCGGAGAAGATGGTTTCGCAGCCGGTCATCTATCTCTTCTTCATGATTATCGGACAGTTGGGAACCTGGCTAACGGCATGGCTTGCCTATGCCTATGAGTGGCAGTATGTTTATCATTTCATGATGGCATTCATGCTGGCAGGCATCATCATCGTGTTCTTCACCATGCCTTATCATGAGTATCCGATGCCTAAGTTCCCGATAACGATGTCGAAGTTTGGCAATGTTACGGTGTTCAGTATCATGCTCTGTTCGTTTGCTTATGTCATGGTTTTCGGCAAGACGCTCGACTGGTTTGATGATCCTACCATCCGTTTCTCTTCGGTGGTCTGTCTTATCTTTACCGCTCTGTTCATCTATCTGGAGAAGACGCGGCGTTCACCTTATTTCATCATGGAGGTGTTCCAGCTCAGGGTCATCAACTACGGCATCCTGCTCTTCTTCCTGCTGATGGTCTGCAATTCGAGTGCCATGTTTGTCAACGTGTTCACCAATGTGAGCATGAAGATAGATAACTGGCAGAACGCCACGCTAGGCAACTGGGTGATGGTGGGCTATACCGTGGGACTGATATTCGCCGTCATCGCCAGAGCCAAGAATGTTCACCTGAAGTGGATGTACTGTCTGGGCTTCCTCTTTATCGGAGCCTATGCGCTGTACATGTATTTCGAAGTACAGAACGACGGTATGTATGAGCGTATGAAATGGCCTATCATCATCCGTTCTACGGGAATGATGCTGCTCTATTCGCTCATCTCCACGATAGCCAACCAGCGCATGCCTTACCGCTTCATGTCAACCTGGGTTTGCATCATGCTTACCGTTCGTATGGTCATTGCCCCTTGCATCGGCTCTGCGCTCTATACCAATGTGCTTCAGCACAGACAGCAGTATTATGTAACCCGCTTTGCCCAGGATTACGACCGCACGAGCATCGAGACGGCGAAGACTTACGACCAGACGGTGAGAGGCATGCAATATCAGGGCAAGAGTGTAACCGAGGCGCAGAATATGGCTGCCATGAGTACGAAGGGAAAGGTACAGGTACAGGCCACGCTGGTGAGTATCAAGGAGATGGCCGGCTGGACCTTCTACGGCTGTCTGCTGTGTGCCGGACTGATGCTCGTTCTCCCTTGGCGCAAGCGCAATATCGGGGAACTGACGCGCGAGTATCTGCTGAAGAATGTAGATGTGAAATCCCTGGGAAGAAGGTAGGGGAGTGCTAAAATATCATAAAAGATACAGGCTGCTCATCTGATGAATGGATATTTTTGTTATCTTCGCAATTAAATCTGAAGATAACAGACCCATATTCATCATGAAAATAACAGATAATATCATCATATATGAGGCTCATGAGTTTCCTCAGCTGTTGATGCAGCCTTTCTACTCCGACTATGTCGGAATCGTAATCTGTCATCAGGGGATGTTCCGTTTCTGTGTAGACGGAACATCCTTTGTTGCATCTGAGGGTGAGACCGTTTTCCTCTCCAAAGGAGTGATGTTTCATGTGCAGGAAACGGGCAAGAACCTTAAATATACCCTTCTTTTTTACCGTGCTGAACAGATTCGTCACATGTTGGGCAATACCGTGGTTACCATGCGTCTTTATGCTACGATTTATCCCAAACCCTGCCATGTCAGGACGACGGGTTATGAGGATATGCTCACTTCTTATGCCCTGATGCTGAGGAAACTGGAGCTGGAAAAAGAGAAGAGTGGTGAACTGGATGCCTATTGTGTGCATGAGCAGAAACTGTTGCTGATGGCTGTTACGTACCGGTTGTGCAGCATCTTCTCGGCATCGTTCAAGGCTGCCGGCAAGGAGATGGAACGGAAGATTGCCATCTTTGAGTCGCTGGTGCTGCTGATAGAGAAGAACTATATGCGTGAGCGCAGTGTGGCTTTCTATGCAGACGAACTCTGTCTTACACCGAAATATCTGTCGGTACTGGTCAAGTCGGTTTGCGGTCAGACGGTCCAGCAGTTGCTTTTCAAGGCGATGATCCGTCGCAGTATCTATCTGATGAAGAACACCACGAAGACGATACAGCAGATAGCCAATGAACTCAGTTTTCCCAATGCTTCAGCCTTCGGAACCTTCTTCAAGAAACATACCGGTCTGTCGCCTAAGCATTACCGTAATTGGGAAGAGGGGAATGAACCGCCTTCTTTCAAATAAAGATTTCATCCTATACCTATAAAATAAAAAAGGGACAGAGGAATCGTTCTGTCCCCTGTCCCGAAACTGTGATATAACTAAAACAACTGAGCGAAAGCCTCGGCTGTCTTTCCTGTATAGGTCTTCATCTCTGTAACCGGCTTGTAACCGAAATCCTTGAAGGCAAGGAGCTGTGTGGCAACAAACTGGTGGTCGTCAGAGATGCAAGCCTGTAACTTCATATTACCCATGCTGATGGCAGAAACAGGGAATTTGCTGATCGCTGTTTCTACATCCTTAGGGGCTGCACTGAGGATGTTCTCAAGCTTTCTTCCATCCTCTGCAGAATATTCCTTCTCTTTTATCTTAATCACACTGTTGGTAGGTTGATAGATGAGCTTGACTGTCAAACCCATGAAACCTTTCTTTACCTGTACATCCTGGAGTGCCAAAACATCAGCACCCATCTCTAAATGATTAATCTTTGCCATAATTTTATACTGTTATTTGCTTATTCTTAATTCTTG
>JAJXBQ010000135.1:0-2309 GCA_021640525.1 Segatella copri | reverse complement strand
ATTCTTGAAAAATAATATATATTGAACTGTTTTTTGTTTTGAATAGGGGTGTAACCAGTCTTATCGCAAATCTTAGAAAAGATGCGATAAACCTATATGAAATTTTAAAAAGAGAAAAGAATAAGCACTAACAGAGCAGATGTCGCAGGCAAATGACATAATACTTGCTGGCGACATCAAAGTGGATTGGGGCAGTTTCCTGTCGGAAAGGCTCCATGCCACCTTCTATAGCTGATAAAAGGGATGATAAATAACGGATTCTATTTGTAAGCAATCTACTGGCAGTCTGACTGTTGTGCATGTTGCCACTTGGCAATAAGCGCTGCGGACGGCTGCTACAGATGCGGTAAGCAAGCTGTGAGGCGTTTTCAAGTTGTGCCTCAGGCTGGCTCTTGTCATACTCAACCTTCGCCAAGCCATCTTTCTTATGGTTTGCCTCTTCGGTATAAGAATCCTCGGGAGTAAAAGAAATAGAGGCAGCAGATACCTCTCCATAGCCTGAGAAGACCATGGACACCAGAAAAAGGATGTATAGTATCAACTGTCTCATATTAAATATATTATGGTGTCAGGAGAATTTCCTGACACCGGGGATGATTAATAACTTCTTGCGATGATGACACGGGCTACGGCTGGCTTGCCGCTTACCATATCTACACCTGGAGTCTGCTCGTAAGCGAAAGGCACGCAGCGGATGGTAGCCTGAGTCTCTTCCTTAATCTTAGCCTCGGTCTCGGCTGTACCGTCCCAATGGCAGAGGAAGAAACCACCGTTCTTCACACGCTCCTTGAACTCCTCGTAGTTGTCGCACTCGTAAACGTGAGCATCACGGTAAGCACGAGCCTTCTCGAAGATATTCTTCTGGATGTCTTCCAACATATTCTTTACGCGCTCAACGATACCGTCGAAGCTTACGTTCTCCTTCTCCAAAGTATCACGACGCATAATCTCGATGGTGTTGTTCTCCAAGTCACGGCCACCCATAGCCAGACGTACAGGAACACCCTTCAACTCATAGTCAGCGAACTTGAAGCCAGGACGCTTGGCTGGGTTATCATCATACTTCACGGTGATGCCAAACTCGCGGAGCTGGTCGATGACAGGCTGCAACTTAGCAGTAATCTGAGCCAACTGTTCCTCGCCCTTGTTGATAGGAACGATAACCACCTGGATAGGAGCCAGCTTTGGAGGCAAAACCAGACCGTTGTCATCGCTGTGAACCATGATGAGGGCACCCATCAGTCGGGTAGAAACACCCCATGAAGTAGCCCATACATACTCAGGCTTGTTCTCCTTGTTCAAGTAGGTTACATCGAAACTCTTGGCGAAGTTCTGACCCAGGAAGTGAGAAGTACCACTCTGGAGAGCCTTGCCATCCTGCATCATTGCCTCGATGGTATAGGTGTTGAGAGCACCGGCGAAACGCTCAGTCTCACTCTTCACACCCTGCAATACAGGAACGCCCATATAGTTCTCAGCAAACTCAGCGTAAACCTTCAGCATCTCCTGAGCCTTTGCCTCAGCCTCTTCCTTGGTGGCATGAGCGGTATGACCCTCCTGCCAGAGGAACTCAGAAGTACGGAGGAACGGACGGGTACGCATCTCCCAACGCATTACGTTACACCACTGGTTGCAGAGGATAGGGAGATCACGCCATGAATGAATCCAGTTCTTATAGGTGTTCCAGATGATAGTCTCAGAAGTAGGACGGATGATAAGCTCCTCATCGAGCTTTGCGTTAGGATCAACCTCAACCTCTTTGCCATCCTCTGTAGAACGGAGGCGGTAGTGGGTAACTACGGCACACTCCTTGGCGAAACCTGCCACGTGCTCAGCCTCACGAGAGAAGAAACTCTTCGGGATGAGGAGAGGGAAGTATGCGTTCTGTACACCTGTCTGCTTAAACATCTTGTCGAGCTGCTGCTGCATCTTCTCCCAGATAGCGTAACCGTATGGTTTGATAATCATACAACCACGAACTGGTGACAACTCAGCGAGATCAGCCTTTACTACCAAATCATTGTACCACTGACTGTAGTTGTCAGCGCGCTTGGTTAAATTCTTGAGTTCTTTAGCCATATTGCTTTATTCTATTTATTTTGTTTTTATTTCTTCTGTTATTTATATATAAGGTATAAGCATGAGCCCCTTCATCATCTGCTGACGGCAGTTCATCTGTCTGCAGGTGTCTGAAATCCTACTTTTAGGGATTTTCCACCCCCAAATAGGTGATTTCCTAGCTCTATTTCGACAAATACCCTTAAATTTGCATGCAAAAATACAAAAAAATATTAGAAAACTCTCCATTA
>JAJXBQ010000426.1:0-1378 GCA_021640525.1 Segatella copri | reverse complement strand
AATCTCCTTTGATGTAATATAAACATATGAACAGATATTCATATAAATAAAATATCTGATGAAAAATGTTTAGGAACATATATAACAAGATATGAAACAAGATATGTCTAATAAGTATTAGAAAAATATTACCTATTAATTTACAATACAGGATAGAAGCTTTAACTATTATCAAAGGAGATATCATGGAAGAAACATTGTTGTTGAAGGATTTGAACTGTGCGAACTGCGCAGCAAAAATTGAAGATCGTATCCGTAAAATGGATGTGGTAGAGACTGCAAATTTCACACTTGCTACACATCAATTAAAATTAACCGGCTCTTGGGAAGACCGTGAAGCTCTTAAACGTGACATTCAAGACATTTGTGATGCCATCGAAGAGGGCGTAACAGTAGCTGATTACGAGCGTAAATCTAAAGCGGCTGTGGATGACCATGGTCATGATCACGACCACGGCAGTGAGGCAGTAACAATTGCAGTTATCATAGCAGGCCTATTGTTTATGGCTTACGAAGCATTGACTACAGTTGTTCCGTCCATCAGCTTGCCAGAGTCTATCGAAACTCCAATTTATTATATTGCCTATATTCTTCTTGCGTTCCCAGTATTGCGCATCGCAGGTCGAAATATCTTAAAAGGCCAAGTGTTCGATGAGAACTTCTTGATGTCTATCGCTACATTGGGTGCTATTGCTATCGATGCATTGCCTGAAGCCGTAGGCGTTATCTTGTTTTACCGTATTGGTGAGTTCTTCGAAGAAAAAGCAACTGATCGTAGTCGTACAGAAATCATGAACGCTGTCGATATGCGTCCTCAAGAGGTGCGGGTTGTAGATACAGACTGCGGTGGTGAAATCGTAGTTATGGCTCCTGAAAAGGTTGAAGTAGGCTGGACTATCGAGGTTCGTCCTGGCGATTTAATCCCTCTAGACGGCACAGTGCTTGAAGGCGAAACACGCGTTAACACAGCACCTGTAACAGGTGAGCCTGTTCCTGTTCGCGCCGTACCTGGCACTCAACTTATGTCTGGTTGCATCAATGAATCTGGTCGCATTACGATGCGTGTAGATAAGGTTCTTGAAGAATCCATGGTTACTAAAATTCTTGATGCCGTGGAAAATGCAGCATCTTCTAAACCTAAAATCGACCGTTTCATTACGCGTTTTGCTCGCGTATACACACCAATCGTTGTAGCTCTTGCATTGGCTGTTGCTATCATCCCGTCCCTTATTACTGGTGAATGGCATAAATGGATCTACACAGCCTTAACATTCCTCGTTATTTCTTGCCCATGTGCATTGGTGCTTAGCGTGCCACTTGCATTCTTCTCCGGTATCGGCAATGCGTCTAAACACGGTATCTTGCTTAAAGGTGGTCG
>JAJXBQ010000425.1:0-1383 GCA_021640525.1 Segatella copri | reverse complement strand
CATAAATCTACCCTTAATCGTGTATTGGATGATAGTTGCGGATTTTAGGTTTATTATAGTTGCGGTATCACACCGCAATACAATAGTTATAAATATTGAAATAAAGGTGCAGTGAGACGCTGCACCTCCTAAAGAGAATTGATGATGAGATTGTTGGCGTTGTCAACGACAGAGGTGTCCAATGAGGAGAGGTATATCTGTGTGGTTTTCTCGGAGTCATGCCCCAATGCCTCGCTGATAGTAGATACGGGCACGTTCTTGCTCTTGGCTATGCTTGCCCAGGAGTGGCGGGCTACGTAGGTGGTCAGGGGTACGGACAGGCCTATCATTTCTCCGATTTTCTTCAACTGCTTGGTGATACGGCTATAGGCATTCTTGTACTGTCTCCAGAATATGGCTCCCTCTCCTTTTGCTATAGGGAGCAGGTAGGGAGAATCATCTGTTTTGTACTTCGCCACTATCTCCTGCATGGCAGGTTCCCATTTGATGTGCAACTGTTGTGAGGTCTTCTGACGGCGGTAAATGAGCGTACTGCCATGCAGATTGCTTGGTGTAAGTTGTGCCATATCGATGAACGACATCCCACGGGTATAGAAACTGAACAGGAACATATCCCTTGCAAGCTCCAAACGGGGGTTCAGACTCAAGTCCAGCTCTTTCAGTTGCTTGATGATTTCCAAGGGGAGTGCCCGCTTGACGGTCTTGTCGATGCCGGTATATACATGCTTGAACGGTGAGGAAGAGATGACCAGTCCGTCATCTACGGCATGATTGTAGATGGTGCGCAGGTTGCGGATGTAGAAAGAGGTGGTGTTGCGGCACAGTCCGCTGTCTTTCAGCCACTGTTCATAGCCTTGTATCGTTGTCCCATCGACTTCCTCCAATGGCACATCGCCTCCTTTCAGGTAACGCTGGAGGCTGTTGAGGGTGGTTTTGTACCTTGCTACCATCCGCTTCTTGCCGATGCGTCTCAGTTTTTCGTTCAACTCCAGCGTATAGCCGATAATGCCATGTAATTCTTTTCCCTCATGGAAGTTGTCAACGACGGTGTCTGCTGTATATGACTGCCCTTCCTTGTCCAACCGTGCAATGACCAACAGCAGTTTCTTCCTGTCAGCATCCAATGTATCTTTCAAGGAAAGAAGATAGGCTTGACGTTGTGGAGTGACGGAAGTTGGCAAAATGATGTTTGAATGGTCCGCATCCCACTCTGAGGAATAGATTCTGTACTCTGTATGGATCTGACGTGCCACACGATTGTGTATCACCTGATAATACAGGCGACCCTCTTTCTCTTGAACAGATGATGTTCTGAACTTTAATTTGATGGATGCCATAATGCTCTGACTTTAACATTGAAATTGCAATTATTACCTTTATATA
>JAJXBQ010000424.1:0-1397 GCA_021640525.1 Segatella copri | reverse complement strand
GAAGGTCGCGGCTACGTATTGCGTCGTATTTTACGCCGTGCTGTACGTCATGGCCGTTTACTTGGTATTGAAGGTATCTTCTTAACACCACTTATTGATGTAGTCGTAGACATTCTTGGCCCTGGTATTAAATCCATTGCAGAAAAACAAGACTTCGTTAAACGTGTTGTACAAAATGAAGAAGAACGCTTCAACCAAACATTGGAACAAGGTCTTGAGTTATTAAACTCCTTGATTGATACATTGGCAGCTGAAAAAGCGACTGTAGTTCCTGGTACAGAAGTATTTAAACTCTATGATACATATGGATTCCCTTGGGAATTAACAGAAGAAATTGCTTCTGAACGCGGCTTTACAATCGACCATGAAGGTTTCGAAGCAGCTATGAAGGAACAACGTGAACGCGCTCGTGAAGCTCGTGTAAAAGAAGATGCGAAGGTAGCAACACCAGACATTACGTTCTTGAAAGACGAAGAACTTGTTGAAGATGAAGCAGAAACTGCATCCTCCGTATTGATGCTTGGTAAAGGTTCTGAACGCTTACAAACAGCAGCTGACGGCGATGAAATTACTGTTATCGTACGCACTACTCCATTCCATGCTGAAGGGGGCGGTCAATTAGGTGATACAGGCTTTATCGTTGGCCCAATGGGTAAGGTAGAGGTTCATAATACAAAACGTTTACCTGAAGGCACTGTATATCATATCGGTACTGTTGTAGAAGGTTCTATCTCTGAAGGTGATGATGTAACACTTGAAGTGGATACAAATCGTCGCGCAGCAATGGCCCGCAACCATACAGCAACACACTTGTTACATGCAGCATTGAAAAAGGTTCTTGGCGAGCATGTTAACCAAGCTGGTTCCCTAGTAACTCCTGATTACTTGCGCTTTGACTTCACTCATTTCTCCCCTGTAACACAAGAGGAACTTGATCAAATCGAAGCTCTTGTAAATGAAGAAATTTTAAAAGCTACGGACCTAGCTATTGCTGAAATGTCCATGGACGAAGCAAAAGCGAAAGGTGCGATGGCACTCTTTGGCGATAAATATGGCGATGTAGTTCGCGTTGTAGAGGTTCCTGGCTTCTCCGTTGAATTATGTGGTGGTTCTCATGTAGGCAACACAGCTTTCATTAGTTCCTTCCGCTTAACATCTGAAGCGGGTATCGGTTCTGGTGTACGTCGTATTGAAGCAATTACAGGTCGTGCAGCTCTAGATGCAGCAAAACATGATCGCTTGACTATCGAACGTATGGCAAGTGAACTTAAAACTAAAGCTCCTCAAGTAGAAGAACGCTTGCATCAAGTATTGGCAGAAGCAAAAGAAACTGCTAAAGAATTAGAACAAATTCGTAAAGAGCTTTCTGCTGCTGGTGCAGCTGATATCATTGCTGG
>JAJXBQ010000423.1:0-1401 GCA_021640525.1 Segatella copri | reverse complement strand
TGCATTATCTTTGCAACTAATATATATATATTAAGGTATAGACTGCCTAAAAGAACAGAAAGAAATGGAGAATAAAAAGATAAAAATCGCCGTAGCCGGAACAGGATATGTAGGCCTGAGCATCGCTACCCTGCTGAGCCAGCATCATGAGGTGGTGGCCGTAGACGTGATTCCCGAAAAGGTGGAGCTCATCAACTCGCGCCGCTCGCCTATCCAGGACGAATACATAGAGAAATATCTGGCTGAAAAGGAACTCAACCTCAAAGCCACAACCGATGGAGAAGAAGCCTATAAGGATGCCGACTTCGTAGTGATTGCCACACCAACCAACTATGATCCGGTGAAAAACTACTTCGACACCTCGCACGTAGAAGAAGTCATCCGTCTGGTGATGCAGGTGAATCCCGATGCCATCATGGTCATCAAGAGCACCATTCCGGTAGGCTACACCGAAAGCATCCGCCAGAAGACGGGCAGCAAGAACATCATCTTCGCTCCTGAATTTCTGCGCGAGAGCAAGGCACTCTACGACAACCTCTACCCGAGCCGCATCATCGTGGGCAGACCGAACGGTGACGAGCGACTGGACCAGGCAGCCCGCACCTTTGCAGAACTGCTGAAAGAGGGAGCCATCAAGCAAGACATAGAAACCCTGTTCATGGGACTTACCGAGGCAGAAGCGGTGAAACTCTTCGCCAACACCTACCTCGCCCTGCGCGTGAGCTACTTCAACGAGCTGGATACCTACGCCGAAATGAAGGGCCTCGACACCAAGGCGATTATCGACGGAGTGGGTCTGGACCCTCGCATCGGTACCTTCTACAACAACCCTTCCTTCGGATACGGCGGCTACTGTCTGCCGAAAGATACCAAGCAGCTGCTCGCCAACTATGCCGATGTGCCTGAGAACCTGATTCAGGCGATTGTGGAGAGCAACCGCACCCGCAAGGATTTCATCGCCGACCGCGTGCTGAACATGGCTGGCTACTACGATTATGCCAACCAGAACAACTTCAGCGAGGAGGAAGAGAAGCCTTGCACCATCGGCGTATACCGCCTCACGATGAAGAGCAACAGCGACAACTTCCGCCAGAGCAGCATACAGGGCGTGATGAAGCGCATCAAGGCAAAGGGCGCGCAGGTCATCATCTACGAACCTACGCTAAAAGACGGAACCACCTTCTTCGGAAGCCGCATCGTAAACAACCTGGATGCCTTCAAGCAGCAGAGCCAGGCCATCATCGCCAACCGGTATGACAAGTGTCTGGATGATGTGGAAGAAAAGGTTTACACCCGCGATATTTTCAGAAGAGACTGATCTGAACTGAAAGTTAATAGTTAAAAGTTAACAGTTGAAAGCTGGAAGCTGAAGACGGAATATAGGAAAACAATAATATTTAT
>JAJXBQ010000422.1:0-1418 GCA_021640525.1 Segatella copri | reverse complement strand
CTGCTGACTTCAATGCAAATCTGTCTGCTTCCAAAGAGGCTGAGGTTCTGGATGAGTTAAAGGCTGACGGCGTAAACGTTGTTGAGGTTGAGGACAAGACTCCATGGCAGGATGCTGTTAAGGACGTTGTTGCTAACGCAATCAAAGGCAATGAGGATCTGTACCAGAAGATTCTTGACTGCGACAAATAATTAAGAAGTTTGAATGCGGGCGCAGAAGTAATCATTTCTGTGCCCGTTTTTTTAAGAAAGGGGAATAGGTATGCCGACAATTTTCGACAAACTCGATAAGATCAAACCGATTTATGATACGATCTACAAGGTCATCTTATTTATCTGCAAGATCCTGCTGATCCTGGATATCATCATCACCAGTATGGCTGTTGCAGGACGTTACATTTCTTTTATTCCGGACCCATCCTGGAGTGAGGAAGTTGTTTTAACATTTATGGCTTACATGGCAGTGCTTTCTGCTGCTTTAGCGATCCGCAGAGGCGCTCATATCCGTATGACCGCACTGGACAACTACCTTCCAAAAGCCCTGATCAAGTTCCTTGATATCCTGGCTGATATTGCAGTTCTCTTGCTGGCACTGGTTATGATCGTTGTCGGCTGGCAGTATGCAACCGGACTTGGTGCCAAAGGCTTTTACACCAGTATCCCGAAATTATCCAAATTCTGGATGTACTTCCCTGTTCCGTTAGCCGGTGTCGCAATGCTGGTATTTGAGATTGAATCTCTGTATAACCACATCAAAGGAATTTTTGTAAAGGAGGAAAACTAATGAGCGAGAGCATGGCAATTTTGATTTTACTTGGAAGCTTCTTCATCATGATCTTCCTTCGTTTCCCGATCGCATATGCAGTAGCGCTGTCTTCTATCTTATGCCTGCTGTCCCAGGGTCTTCCACTGACTACGATCTGTCAGCAGATGGTAAAGGGTATCAACTCCTTCAGCTTGATGGCTGTACCGTTCTTCATCACGATGGGCTGTCTGATGGGCAGCGGCGGTATCTCTGAGAAGCTGATCGCCCTGGCAAATGCCTGTGTAGGCTGGATGCGCGGCGGTATGGCGATGGTTAACATCGTTGCTTCCTATTTCTTTGGTGGTATTTCCGGATCTGCTGCTGCAGATACCGCTTCCTTAGGTTCTCTGCTGATCCCTATGATGGTTGACCAGGGCTATGATGGAGATTTCTCCACCGCAGTTACGATCACCTCATCCTGTGAAGGACTGTTAGTACCACCTAGCCACAACATGGTTATCTATGCAACAACCGCAGGCGGTATCTCTGTAGGAAGCTTATTCCTTGCAGGATACATCCCTGGTGCTGTTTTAGCTCTTTCCTTAATGATCGGCTCTTATATCATCTCTGTAAAGAGAAACTACCCGAAGGGTGAGCCATTCAGCGTTAAAAAC
>JAJXBQ010000134.1:0-9604 GCA_021640525.1 Segatella copri | reverse complement strand
CCAGTTTGACCACCAGTTTGACCACCAGTTTGACCACCAGTTTGACCACCAGTTTCATTAGGAATAGGTAATCGTAGTTCTACCTCTTGTAACTCGTATTTATCTATTAATTCAGGCTTACCCCAACCTGCCTTTTGCCAAGCAGAGATAATTTTAGGAAATCCAGAACCTATATTCTCACCATATCCTATCATACGGAGCATATTCTGTATTCTTGGGTTGCGTGCTTTTGAAACCCCACCTTCATAGATGTTTTCTATCGGAAGTTTCAAATTTCCAGGATTCCGTAAGCATAGGCAGTCATCATGCTTTTCTATTCTTAAGATACCACTATCCAAGAATAGGTCAGAGTGAATAATCGAGTTGGTAAATCCTTCTCTTACAGCTTTCATTTGTGGTGTGTCATCTACACGCTGATAACCTTCCATATGAAAAGGGTGAGGTAAGTCGAATGTCAACTTAGGCATAACAATTCTAAAGAATTGATACAAGTTGTTCTCCCAACGCCCATCGTAAGTTAGTCTGTCTCTATATCTTTCCTCACCTTCTAGATGGCTCATGTCGAGATAGTCCATGCGAAAATTTCCAAATCGCTCCCTTATGGCTAACCCTGTTCCAAACATCATTAGTCCTGCTACCGTCAGTCCTTCTTTTCCTGTTTGTCTATTCTTAGTATATCCACCTAAAAGTCGCAAGAATTCTTTATCGTCCTTATCGTTCCATTCATGGTCGGCATTTAGTATTCTGAATTGATTACGGTAACCATGGAGTGTATTTGTATCAATGTCATCCAGAGTAAAACCATCTAGTAATCCTCCGTCATTGCCATCTTCGTTAGCATCACGAATCATGGCTCTTACTTCCATTTCTGTGCAATGGTAATCACCTTCATGGTTGCGTTTGAAGGAACCTTTGTAAGGATTTTCATTTAAGAAGACAGGCTTCATTCGCCAATCTGCTTGTGGCACGTGGATACATATAATAGATTTCCCGTCTATTGTATTTACCTCTACATCTGAGTCAAGCAAAATGTTTCTATTTACTTTGTTACTATTGATGGTGTTCCATAAATCAGAGATAAGCTTAGGGATATTGTCAACTCCGATGATAGTAAAACGTTTGGCAACATCCGTTTCTTTTCTATTTTCGTCTATACCTAATAATATATAGCCACCAATAGTGTTGGCAAAAGCGGAATATGACTCCCAAACAGATTTTGGGAGCTCCGTCTTTGCTTTTTTGCATTCCAGGGTAAGTCGTTCGCCTTGGGCAAGCATTTGCTTAATTTCTGTTTCTGTCATGCCTTGTCTTTGTTAGTTGGTGGCAAAGATACGTTTTTTTCTCGTAACTTCCAAGTTTTTTGAGGAAAATATAGGGAGGGTGATAAAGAAAAAATGAGGGTTTCTTTTCGGGGCACCTGCATAAACCTGTGTTTAGGCATAAATGTTAGTAAGTCTAAACAGGAAGAACTTGGGAAGCCTTTCTTACGATTGACGTTTTGCGGAGCCGCTTATCATTATATTACGGTTGTACAACTAAAAGGGTTATAGTTGTACGACTATAAAGCTACGGTTGTACGACTAAAGGGTGGATAGTTGTACGACTAAAGAGGTTATAGTTGTACGACTAAAAGGTGTTGTCACTAGGCTCAGCAGAGGTGCTGACTGCAGTCAGCAGACCTGCTGACTAGGCTCGGCAGAGCTGCTGAGCCTAGTGGCAATGTCTGAGAAGGTATATTCCACAGAGCAGACGCATTAAATATTTTACACCAAAAGATACAAGTTATCACATTATTATATATATATGCATCATCTTTCATAGAAGACAAAGAATGCGAATTGAACAAGCAAGTGCAAAAATCCATCCCATTGTCTGTTGTTATGGACTTTATTTTTCCTGAAAATTTTATACCTTTGTGTCATGAAAATCATGGACTATTAGCGTTGGCACAATTAATTCTGCCATCAGAGATACTTTCAAATTTTGAAGTAGTACGTGTAGAAGAAGAGGCATCCTTTATTCGCATCTATCTTGATGAATCAGTTAAGGCTGATTATAAAGAGAACCCTTTGATTGAATCTAAAGGGTTCTGTGATGCCGTAACTATCCGTAACTTCCAAGGTTTTAGGGAAAAAATACTTGAAAAGGATGAGGAGAAAGAAAAAATAGGCGACTCTCGGAATTGAGAGCCGCCTATTAATTTTAAGTTTATTTGATGAAGCAAATGCTTACTTCTTTTTTGTTTTTGTCATCACACATTTAGCAAAGCCTTCAGCCCAAGCATAAAGCTTGATATCGTAAGTACCTGCTTCTACAGTGATGTTTCCACCATTCTTTGTTGTGAGGTTATCTAACTCTCCACCCCAACTGATGGCCCAATCGTCGTTGGCGCGGAACTTGATTTCACCAGCACTCAATGTGATGTTCTTAACTTCCCAGTAGCCATTAACTTCCTTGGTATCTTTATTGTAAGGAACGTAAGTCATATCTACGTCTGACTCCCAACCATTAGGTGATGCGCTACCAATGATTCCAATAGATGTAATAGGAGTCAGTTCGTATTTCTTCTCAGACAAATCAACATCTACCTGATAGTAACCTGCAGGTTCTGTAATAGTGATGTTGGCTGCATCTGGAGCAGTATTGAAGGCTGCGCCATAGTTGGTGCCCTTCCACTCTGGCTGAGTACAGAACTTGAAACCATTCTGGTTCAGGTACATGTAACCAGTGAATTTTACACCATCTTCACCTGCGAGATAGTCATTTGTTGCCCAGCCATTAGCATCGCCTGCCATATAGAGGATAGGCTTGCCTACAGAGTAAGACAGGTTGTTCATGTCGAGAGTTACAATCCATGTACCAGTACCTACGATAACCATTGACTGTGGAGTACCCCAGCTGTCGCCAGTATAATAGATTGTACCAGAAGCATCTTCGCTACCATCTTTCTCGCAACCCATGACACCTTTGTTGATGACATTCCAGTTGCCGGTTTCATCCCACTTGCTGCCTTCGTAGAACTTAAAATAGTTCTTATCTTTCTCTGTGGTGACCTTGATCTGGTAAACACCATCAGACACTTTGTTCATCCATACAGGTTCTTTTGGCTTCCATCCATTGCCATTAACTTCACCGAGCATGTAGTAACCTTTCTCATCAATAGCAGGAGTTGGGGATGGCTTAAGTTTGGCTGTAGTCGTACCTACGGTATTGATGGCAACGGCATCACCTGATGCCAAGTTGACAGAAACCTTAGACTCAACGTTGATGTCACGAGCAACGCTTGCGCGTGATTTGTTCTGGCTGCAGAGAATCTTCTCCAATTCTTTTGCGTCTACCTGAATGCTGTTACCGTTGATTTCGCCTTTAATGGCTTCGCCATTTACTTTCAAGTCTTTGAGTGTGAAACCTGTAACATCGGCATCTGATGAATTGACTGTGACGAGATTGATAATACCGTCATTGTCTGGCATGCTACTTTCAGCTTCAGTACCTGCTGCGAAAGTAATTCCGTATTTGGCAGCTGAGGCCTCCTGTGGATTGGTCTGAGGATTAGCCCAATCATCGTAGTCGCCGTTGCAGCTGGCAAGTGTAACACTTGCCAAGACTGCTAAGCTATATAATAATGTTTTTTTCATTGTGCTTTGGTCTTAATTATTTAACTTCTGCTGTGTAATTATCAAAGTCGATATACAACTTCTGTCCAACTTGGGTAGTTACAGAGTAATCTGCGCCCTCAGTCTCAGCCCAGCTGTTTACGATATCATATCTACGCCAGAAGACGTTGCCCTTGTGAAGAGTGAACTCTGTACGATACCAGTCTAAGTTGCCTACCTTGACAGCTGCGCGAAGCTCTGCGCTGGCAGTGAATGCAGGAGAAACCCATTTGCCATTCTTATCTGCTGGAGCTGTCAGAGCATAAGCGTCATCAAATGCCCAAGTACCAGACATCTCAACACTACCACCTAAGATGTAAACCTTTGTTGGGTAAACAGATAGTGTCCAGTCAATATTCTTCTTGTCTTCTGTAATCTTACCTTTGAACAAGAGAGTGTACCAACCTGCGTTGGCTACCTTGATTCTATGCTCTTCACCTTCTGAGATACCGGCGTTGGCCTCATCGTTGATTTCCTTGATACGGTTGTAACCGCGGTCGTCATTGTTCTCGGTACCCCACTTGAACTCACCACCAGCTGGCAAGTAGATTATACCATAGTAGTTACCTTCCAAACCAAAGACCTTAGGAATTGGTTTCCAACTCTTCCATGGAGTCTGGATAGAACTACCAATCAAGTAGAGGTTGTCAGTGAACTTAGCATCAGGAGCCTCATAAGTAGCCTTCACAGAACGCAAGGTGATGGTATTTGAGAATGTCTCGCCCAAACTTGTATCAGTAGCGTCTCCAATCACAGCACGCAAGCGAATGTAAACAGGCATTTCTTCAGGAACACTTGTATCTGGATTTGCAGCCTGAAAGAGAGCTACTATAGCGTTGTTTATTTCATTTGCATTAACTTGCATATCGGCAGTTCTATAGAATGTCGCTAACTCTGTGTGAGTAGCAGTACCATCGCTGACGAATGCAGGATCGATAGATACCTGTACGTAATATCTCATAGAGTAAGGTACTCCACCATAGTTTGGCTGAGAACATGTCAATCTTAAACTTTTTGCACTGATGAGATCGTAAGTATTGTTTTCTGCTACGGCAGGAGTGTTCAATACAAATCCATCTGCAACATGACTCAAGTCCAATGTAGGGTTGCTGTCTCTGTCATCATCGCATGATGTAAAGAGCAAAGGGAGTACCAATGCTGGCAACAGCATGAATTTGAATATCTTTTTCATAATTCTTTCTTTTTTAATTTAATCTGTTAACCTAACAATTAGTATTTTGGGTTCTGTGTCATGTTAGGGTTGTTCTTAGTCTCATTACCTGGGATAGGGTAGATATCGAAATGTGATTCAATACCTGCACCATTAGGTACACCACCCTTGAAACTCCAGAGGTACTTAGAACCTGTGAACAAGCCAAAGCGAACCAAGTCTGAACGACGGCGGCCTTCCATAAAGAACTCGCGGCCCCATTCATCTATAAGGGTCTGCTCATCTACTGATGTAGCTTTTAAATCACGGTGAGCACGGTTCTGAACTAACTGGATGTCAGCCAAACCTTCCTGACTGCCGTTGAGACGGAACTTTGCCTCTGCGCGGGTCAGATAGATTTCTGCCAGGCGGAACAATGGAATGTCGGTGTCTGAAAAGTTCTGGTCATGCTGTGCTGTACCATCTGCGTGGAAATTGCTCCACTTTACGATAGCCGCACCATTCAGAGGGTCTGTGATAGCATCACCTGGATTGAGTGTACGAACTTTTCCACTTTCGCAGCCACCTACACCCATGTATAACAAAGCTCGATCGTCTTTTGCCTTTGCTATAACAGCGTCTGTGCCGATGCCTTTCTCATTATCTTTTGCGATAATCTGATCCTTTGTAGCATCAGTTAAAACATCATCTGTAGTTGCCATAGGAATATCTTTGTTAGGGAAGAACTTCTTAACCAAGTCTTCGCGTGCAAAGATACATTTCCAAGGGTCAGCGGTACTTGCTGATGGCATGCCAGCTTTGGTGCAGGCTGCTACGAGATAAGTAGAACCGCCATACTGGCGAGTCTTCAAACCATCCTGACGAACAGCAAAGATGATTTCCTGCCTAGCCTCAGGATTGTAATCATTGTCGCCCATGAACAACTGCTGGTAACCGCTGTAGCCATTCTTTGCTTTTCGAGAAAGGTCGTATTTTTTGCTATTGATAATCTTGTCGCAATAATCGATAGCCTTCTGGTAGTCCTTAACCTGACCATCTGTATAAACAGCTGAGTTAAGTGCCAAACGAGCATGGAGGGCATAAGCTGCACCACGGTCGGCTCGTCCGAAATTCTCACTGTTATTATAAGCCCCCACCTCTGCCATCATAGGCTCGATGGTAGTCAACTCGTTGTCAAGCCACTCGTAGAGATCCTTGCCGCTCTTCTCAATAGGGAGATTGCTGTCGAAGGTTTCCTTGAAAGGAGCCTTGCGATACAGGTCGAGGAAATAATAGTAGTTCAGTGCACGGAGGAAGCGAACTTCTGCAATCTTATCTTCGCTCATCTTACCTGTCTGCTCGGAAATAAACTGGTTGTACAGGGTGATGTCGAAAATTAATCGCTGGTATGCCCAGTTTACTCGTGCATTACTCTTATCCCAGTTCATGTGGGTAATAGCGGCAATACCTTCATTGTCTTGCCATGCCCACAAAATTTCGTCTGTCATTAATTCTTGCAAGTTGAAGACGGTACGGATAAATCCGCTCTCACCCTCGTCTCCACTCAAGTCTGCTGAACCAGCAGCACCTTTCTGACCTGTAAGACCGAGGGTTGCATACTGTTTAGCCAAGAGGCCCTCCGCAGTATATGTTGGGGAAGACTGTGGATCAATGGACTTGATATTCAGTTCGTCTGCGCATGAGACAAAGCCCATGCACAACATACTTGCCATTGCAGTCGTTATAAATAGTTTTTTCATAATTGTCTCCTTTTTTATTTTTAGATGTTAAGATTCAAACCAAGCTGGAAGCTTATTGGACGTGGGTAAGGATTACTGTCGATACCACTGCTTACCTCAGGGTCAATACCCTTATACTTGGAAATGATGAATGGGTTCTGAACTGTGAAGAAAATTCGACCACTGCAAATCTTCTCAGCACCAGCCTTAATCAATGCAGGGAAGCTATATCCCAATGTCATGTTTGTACACTTCAAGTAAGAAGCATTGCGTACGAAGTAGTCACTGGTGTTGGTTGCTTTTGAGGTTTTACCCCAGAAACCAAGATCAACAGCTTCTGCTGTAGTATTTCTGAAGATGTTGTCTTTACTGAGGTCGGCTAAAACTGCCTTCTCGTTCAAGAAATCGTAGTAAACATAGTTGCCGATAGAGGCATGGAATGCTGCACTGAAGTCCCAGTTCTTATAGATGAACTTGGTGGTGAGACCCATGATTACGTCAGGAGCTGGGCTCTTGTAGCAATAGCGGTCGTCATCATCGATTGTACCATTTCCGTCGCGGTCAACATACAGACCCTCGATAGGTTTGCCGTTTTCATCATAAACCTGCTGGAAAACATAGAATGATTTGATAGGCTGGCCTACCTTGTTTACCTGAATCTTGGTGTTGTTACCACGAGATACTTTATCTCCAGTCCATACCCAGTCTTGCAAACCTGCATCCAATTGTGTGATTTCGTTGTGGTTCCATCCTACGTTGTAGGTTACATCCCATATGAAGTCCTTTGTAACAATAGGCTTGACATCGAATGCCAATTCAACACCATAGTTTTCCAAAGAACCAATATTCTTCAGAAGCTGGTCGCCAAAGTTAGTACCACCGGCGATGGCAATTGTTGACAGAAGGTCGGTAGTCTTACGATAGTAACCATCCACATTCATACCGAAACGACCATTGAGAGCGGTGAAGTCTAAACCAGCATTGTAGGTTGTTGTCTTTTCCCAAGTCAATTCAGGATTGTATGCTGATGGACGCATGGTTATATAATATTTGTCACCAAATGGATACTGTGCATAAGTATCGCTGACTGTATATACAGGAGTATAGTAGAAGTCTGGAATACCATTCTGCTGACCAGTCATACCCCAACCCAAGCGGAGCTTCAACTCATCAAGCCATTTTGCGTCCTTCAAGAAAGGTTCGTTGTTAATCTTCCAAGCAAAGGCTGCAGCAGGGAAGTAACCCCACTTCTTGCCTTTTTTGAAACGAGAAGAACCATCGGCACGGAATGTTGCTGTAAGCAAATAGCGATCTAACAAGTTGTAATTAAAACGTCCGAAGTAAGATACCAATGAGTTGTGAGCCTTCCACATGGTGTTCTTCTGATACGTTGGACTATATATATAGTTCATTTTACCATCTGCTTCAACGAACTGAGGATTGTTGTCTCTCAAGTACTCATCAATACCACTTCCGTAGTTATAGCCTGTTCTGTGGTAGTGGCTCTGCTCTGCACCTGCCATGATGTCGATATCATGAACACCGAACTTGTGTGCATATTCAGCAAAAGCTTTTCCTTCGATGCTATATTTGTATTGATGGTCAGTGCCATAATATCCAAAATAGTTGTTAGAGAAGGAATACTTGGAAATGTCTTCATTCTGCTTACCATCTGTATACTGGGCACCGATGGCAGCATGCAAATGCAAGTCTTCGAAGCCATGAATCTTGTAGTCTACCTCAAGGTTTCCTGAAATATCATTAGACTTTGCTATACACTTGTAGTTGTCGAGAACTGCAACTGGGTTCTGTGTAACTTGAGAGGCAGCCATCTTCTTCCAATCAGGATCGCTAATCTGGTCGCTCTTGTTCTGCAAGTACTGGAAATATCCACCAACGTATTTGTAGTCTTCACCATTTCCATATACAGGCTGTGTAGGATCCATTGACAATGCATTACCGATAGCATCACCAACTTTTGCATAGCGGTCCTTCTCGAACATATACTTTGCTGTGAAGTTGAAGTTCAAGTGCTTATCGAGGAAAGAAGGAGCAACATTGACAGATGTATTGAAACGCTTCATCCATGTTGTCTTGACAATACCATTGTTGTCTTCGAAACCTAAGCTGACGCGATAAGGCATATTCTTTAAACCGCCCTGAATACTAATGTTGTGATTAGTAGAAACAGAGGTGCGGAAAATCTCATCCTGCCAGTCTGTATCGTAACTGCCTAATGTGCTTGTGTCGACACCAAGAGAGGTAAGAGCCTGCTTGTACTCGCTGGCATTCATCACCTCATATTTCTTCTGGATGGTTGACAGTGTTACGTTGCCATTATAAGTAACAGAAGGCTTCTGACCAGAACGTCCCTTCTTGGTTGTAATGATGATGACACCATTAGAAGCACGGGAACCGTAAATAGCTGTAGCAGAAGCATCTTTCAATACAGTGAAGCTCTCGATATCGTTAGGGTTAATCATGGCTAAGACGTTACTCATACCCTTGTTGGTATTGTTGTCAATAGCCAAACCATCGATTACGTAGAGAGGGTCATTAGAAGCACTCAGAGAAGCACCACCACGGATACGAATCTGTGCACCGGTACCAGGCTGACCGCCACCAGTCTGTACATCTACACCGGCAATCTTACCTACCAACATATCAGAGGCACTGCTTGTGATACCCTTTGACATCTCATCTGGCTTGATAGCTGTAACAGAACCAGTCAAGTCGTTCTTCTTAGCGCGACCATAACCAATGACAACGACCTCGTTCAAAGACTTCTGGTCGTCAACCAAGGTAATCATCATGTTAGATGTTGCTTTGATTGTTTTTGGAGTCATTCCCAGATAGGTGAAAGTAAGATTGGCACCTGGAGCTGCATCAACTGAGAAGTTACCATCCATGTCGGTAATGCCCACTGCCTTACCGTTAACTGTAATGGTAGCACCCATGATAGGCTCACCGGAAGCATCCTTCACATGTCCCTTAACTGCATTACTCTGCGCAAAGGAACTCACCGTCAGAAGCAGACCGCTTGCTAGGGTCAACGCTCT
>JAJXBQ010000421.1:0-1420 GCA_021640525.1 Segatella copri | reverse complement strand
GAATCAATTAATTCACGGGAATGAATTTCATTTGCTGAAACAAGCTGAGATTCATAAAGCTACAGGTAAATTAGTCGAGTCACTAAACTTGGCAGCCGGTTCTACGGGAGGTTTTGATATTTATAAAGTTGTAGAGGCTTATTTTACGGATTTAGAGAAAAGAAAGGAGATCAATGATTTGTTGGGTATTTCCGAGCCATGTGAGACACGTGTCACGGAAGAATGCTTTTCTTAAATAAGCCGCAGTAGGAATAACATAGAAAAAGGAGATACCTGAATCAGATATCTCCTTTTATTATATCTCAAAGAAGGATCAATTACTTACCAGAAAGTTTTTCTTTCAAAGCAGCCAATTCCTCGATGTCACCTAATGTAGTCTTTTCAACCGGACCGGTTACCATTCCAGATTCCTCTTCTTTTTTACCACCACGTTTTGAGGATGCCTTCTTTTCAGAAGTTGCCTTAGCGCCTTTTTGCTCATCTTCAAAGATGCGGCTGTGAGAAAGGATGATACGTTTAGCTTCCTTGTTGAACTCGATTACCTTGAATGAAAGTTTCTCATCTACTTGAGCTTGAGAACCATCTTCTTTTACAAGGTGCTTCGGAGTAGCGAAACCTTCTACGCCGTAAGGCAAAGAGATTACGGCACCCTTATCCAATACTTCGATGATTGTACCTTCGTGGATAGAACCAACCGTGAAGATTGTCTCGAATACATCCCAAGGATTCTCTTCCAATTGCTTGTGGCCTAAGCTTAAGCGACGGTTTTCCTTATCGATTTCCAATACTTGAACTTCGATCTCTGCTCCGATCTGAGTGAATTCAGACGGATGTTTGATCTTCTTCGTCCAAGACAAATCAGAGATGTGGATCAAGCCATCAACACCTTCCTCGATTTCTACGAATACACCGAAGTTAGTGAAGTTACGAACCTTAGCCGCATGACGAGAACCTACCGGGAAGCGCTCCTCGATGTTTTCCCAAGGATCAGCCTTCAATTGCTTGATACCAAGAGACATCTTACGCTCGTCGCGATCCAAAGTCAAGATTACGGCCTCAATCTCGTCACCAACCTTCATGAAGTCTTGAGCGGAACGCAAGTGCTGTGTCCAAGACATCTCTGAAACGTGGATCAAACCTTCTACGCCCGGAGCGATCTCGATGAACGCACCGTAGTCAGCCATAACGACAACTTTACCCTTAACCTTGTCACCAACCTTCAAGTTCGTATCCAAAGCATCCCATGGGTGCGGAGTCAATTGCTTCAAGCCAAGAGCGATACGTTTCTTCTCGTCGTCGAAGTCCAAGATAACAACATTGATCTTCTGGTCAAGCTGAACGATTTCTTCCGGATGAGAAACACGTCCCCAAGAAAGGTCTGTGATGTGGATCAAACCGTCTACGCCACCCAAGTCGATGA
>JAJXBQ010000420.1:0-1424 GCA_021640525.1 Segatella copri | reverse complement strand
CGATTTCAGCATAATCTTCCCAATATTCTGCTGTCAGGTCGTAAGAGAAGCAAGAATGGTGAGTTCCACCAGCCAGGATCCATGCACCTGCACCCACTTCGAGGTTAGGCATCGGAATCCAGAGAGCAGAAGCAACCGGCAACTTAGGCAGCGGTTTCGGTTCGATACATTCCACATCGTTCACAATCAGGCGGAAGCGGTTACCCATATCTACTACTGTAGCAGTGCATCCTGCGCCTGTCTTTGAAGTAAATACCAATCTTGCAGTCTGGCTCTTGCGGATACCTATACCGAGGAAGTGTACTTCCAGGCGCGGTTTGTTGGCTGCGATAAGCGGGCAGATTTCTAACATGTGTGACTGCAGGATAGAGCTGTTGGCACCGTCGAAGTTCAGCGTGTAGTCTTCCAGGAATGAACAACCTCTGGGAAGTCCCTGATTCATTACCCATACTGTACGGTACAGAGCAGCCGATTTCCAGTCACCTTCAGCGCCGAATCCGTAACCTTCCGCCATCAGACGTTGTGAAGCAAGCCCCGGGATCTGATCGAAACCATTGTATTCGATGTCGCCCAAATCGTCGAAGTTGGTCGTAAATCCTTTAGCGCCTTTAGCTTTCAGGATAGCACGCATGGCAAGTTCTGCTTTAGCGGCATTCCATACTTTCTGATAAGCTTCAGTCGATTTGTCTTCCAAAGAAGCATCGTGGTCGTATTCTTTGAAGTAGGTAGCTACCAATGCATCTACATCTTCATTCTTGATTTCTTTGTGGTATTCCATCAATTCGCTTACCGGACAATAATCTACATGGTAACCCATACGTTGTTCAGCTTCCACTTTATCACCGTCGGTTACAGCTACATTGTTCATCTGGTCGCCGAAACGGATAATCAGCATATCCTGTGAGTCTGCCCAACCGGCACAAACACGCATCCAGACAGCGATCTTGTGCAAAGTGTCTTCCTCTTTCCAGTGACCTACCACTACTTTACGACGGATGCGCATACGGGTACAGATATGTCCGAATTCGCGGTCACCGTGAGCTGACTGGTTCAGGTTCATGAAGTCCATGTCCATTGTATCCCAAGGAATTTCCTTGTTGAACTGTGTGTGCAGGTGTAACAATGGTTTCTTCAACTGTTGCAGACCATGAATCCACATCTTAGCAGGAGAGAAAGTATGCATCCAAGTGATTACACCGATACATTTTTCATCGTTATTGGCTGCTTTGAATACAGTTTCCACTTCTTTAGAAGAGTTGGCAGTACCTTTGTATACCACCTTGACAGGGAGTTTACCGGATTCATTCAGTCCGTTTACCATTTCATTAGAATGTGCGTCTACTGCGATTACTGCGTCACCTCCGTACAGAAGCTGTGCTCCTGTTACGAACCATACTTCATATTGATCAAATACGTTATTCATA
>JAJXBQ010000419.1:0-1426 GCA_021640525.1 Segatella copri | reverse complement strand
CTCGCGGTCTTCCGGCTTCTCCGGGTGCTGCAACCGGTCAGATTGTATTCTTCGCTGATGATGCCGCCGAATGGCATGCTGCCGGAAAGAAAGTGGTAATGGTACGTATCGAGACTTCTCCGGAAGACTTGGCCGGTATGGCAGTTGCCGAAGGTATCCTGACAGCTCGTGGTGGTATGACTTCTCATGCTGCTGTGGTAGCTCGTGGTATGGGTAAATGTTGTGTATCCGGTGCAGGAGCATTGAATATCGACTATAAGACTCGTACAGTAGAAATTGACGGCATTGTTTTGAAAGAAGGCGATTATATTTCTTTGAACGGTAGTACAGGCGAAGTATATAATGGTAAGGTAGAAACTCAGGCTGCCGAACTTTCCGGAGACTTTGCCGATTTGATGAAACTCTCGGATAAATATACCCGTCTGCAAGTACGTACCAATGCGGATACTCCTCACGATGCAGAAGTGGCACGCAACTTTGGTGCAGTAGGTATCGGTCTTTGCCGTACGGAACATATGTTCTTCGAAGGTGAAAAGATCAAGGCGATGCGTGAAATGATTCTGGCAGAAAATGCAGAAGGACGTCGTAAAGCACTCGCTAAGATTCTTCCGTATCAGCAAGCCGACTTTAAGGGTATCTTTAAAGCAATGGCCGGTTGTCCGGTGACTGTTCGTCTGCTCGATCCTCCTTTGCATGAGTTTGTTCCTCATGATACGAAGGGACAGCAGGAAATGGCTGATACGATGGGTGTAAGCCTGCAATATATCCAGCAACGTGTAGAATCGCTGTGTGAACACAATCCGATGTTGGGTCACCGCGGTTGCCGTTTGGGAAATACATATCCTGAAATAACTCAGATGCAGACACGTGCTATCTTGGGTGCTGCTCTTGAACTGAAGAAAGAAGGAGTAGAGACACATCCTGAAATCATGGTTCCGTTGACCGGTATTTTATATGAATTCAAGGAACAAGAGAAGGTGATTCGTGAAGAGGCTGCCAAGTTGTTTGAAGAAGTGGGCGACAGCATTGATTTCAAAGTAGGTACTATGATTGAAATTCCTCGTGCAGCTCTGACTGCTGACCGTATTGCTTCATCTGCTGAATTCTTCTCATTCGGAACGAATGACTTGACTCAGATGACCTTCGGATATTCTCGTGACGATATCGCTTCCTTCCTTCCGGTTTATCTGGAAAAGAAGATTCTGAAAGTAGACCCGTTCCAGGTGCTCGATCAGAATGGTGTAGGTCAGTTGGTACGTATGGCTACAGAAAAGGGCCGTGCTATCCGTCCGGATTTGAAATGCGGTATCTGTGGCGAACATGGTGGTGAACCGTCTTCAGTGAAGTTCTGCCATAGAGTAGGTTTGAATTACGTTAGTTGCTCTCCGTTCCGGGTACCTATCGCAAGATTAGCAGCGGCGCAGGC
>JAJXBQ010000133.1:0-9681 GCA_021640525.1 Segatella copri | reverse complement strand
CACCCAAAGCGTGTTCAATGGTTCAAGGCTTGGAACGAATCTTTCTGCCAATGCCATGCAGGAGCACTTCACCTTGCCTTACGAGAACGAGCAGCCAATACCGCTTACCATTCCAAAAGAAAAAGACTCTGGCTTGGAGCAGGAACTTCAAGGTTCTGGCTTGTTCGATGAGTACGGCAGCGGTCTTGGACTTATGGCAGGGAATGGTTCTTCCAACGAGGCACAGGAAGCAGCATTTGATAGAGAGTTACGCAGAAAGAAAAAGAAGCGAAAAGGGCGAAACCTTTAATCGTATTATCAAGGTATAACTTCAAAACTGAAAAACAATGGCACAAGAAGACGATTTGAGAGCATTGGGAAAAATAATGGATTTTCTCCGTGCTGTGAGTATCATACTCGCAATTATGAATGTATATTGGTATTGCTACGAGGCAATGCACATTTGGGGAGTGACAATCGGGGTGGTTGACAGAATCCTGATCAACTTCAACCGTACAGGTGGTTTGTTTCATTCTATCCTCTACACAAAGTTGTTCTCGCTTTTACTCTTGGCACTCTCATGTCTTGGAACCAAGGGCGTAAAGGCAGAGAAGATGAGTTGGAGCAAGATTTGGACGGTTCTTGCCGTAGGCTTCTGTCTGTTCTTCCTCAACTGGTGGATATTATTGTTGCCTATATCTAATTTGGGCAATGCCACGCTGTACATATTTACAATGACAGCGGGTTATATCTGCCTGTTGATGGGAGGACTTTGGATGAGCAGACTTTTGAAACACAACCTCATGGAGGATGTCTTCAATAATGAGAACGAGAGCTTCATGCAGGAGACCAAACTCATGGAGAACGAGTATTCCGTCAATCTGCCAACACGATTCTATTACAAGAAAAAATGGCAGAGAGGATGGATCAACGTGGTCAATCCGTTCCGAGCCACCATCGTGTTAGGTACACCGGGTAGTGGCAAGTCTTTTGCTGTAGTGAACAACTACATCAAACAGCAGATAGAGAAGGGGTATTCAATGTATATCTATGATTTCAAGTTTCCCGACCTTTCTACGATTGCCTACAACCACATGATGAACCATCAGAATGGATATAAGGTCAAGCCCCAGTTCTATGTCATCAACTTTGATGATCCTCGCAGAAGTCATCGCTGCAATCCGATTCACCCGGATTTCATGAGTGACATTTCCGATGCCTATGAGAGTGCATACACCATCATGCTCAATCTCAACAAGACGTGGGTTCAGAAGCAGGGCGACTTCTTCGTGGAGAGTCCGATTATCCTCTTTGCAGCCATCATCTGGTACTTACGCATCTACAAGAACGGAAAGTATTGCACCTTTCCCCATGCCATCGAACTGCTCAATCGCAGATACGAGGATGTCTTTCCGATACTGACGAGCTATCCCGAACTGGAGAACTACCTATCTCCGTTCATGGATGCCTGGCAAGGTGGAGCGATGGAGCAGTTGGCGGGTCAGATTGCCAGCGCAAAGATTCCGTTGTCACGAATGATCTCACCACAACTCTACTGGGTAATGTCCGCAAGCGAGTTTACACTCGACATCAACAATCCCGAAGAACCGAAGATTCTATGTGTCGGCAACAATCCCGACCGTCAGAACATTTATGGTGCTGCACTCGGTTTGTACAACAGCCGCATCGTGAAACTCATCAACAAGAAGGGACAACTCAAATCATCCGTTATCATTGACGAGTTGCCGACTATCTATTTCAAAGGCTTGGATAATCTGATTGCTACGGCACGAAGCAACAAGGTTGCCGTCTGCCTGGGTTTTCAGGACTTCTCGCAGTTGGTTCGCGATTATGGAGACAAGGAGGCTAAGGTGGTTATCAATACCGTTGGTAATATCTTCAGCGGACAAGTCGTTGGCGAAACCGCCAAGACTTTATCCGAGCGTTTCGGCAAGGTGCTCCAAAAGCGCCAGTCTATTTCCATCAACCGTCAGGATGTCTCTACATCCATCAATACCCAGATGGACAGTCTCATTCCGCCAAGCAAGATTAGCGGACTCACCCAAGGTATGTTTGTCGGCTCTGTTTCCGACAACTTCACCGAACGCATAGAGCAGAAGATCTTCCATGCCGAGATTGTCGTTGACACCGACAAGGTAAAGCGAGAGGAAAGCCATTATCAGCCTATCCCTATCATCAACGACTTCAAGGATGCCAATGGCAATGACTGCATGAAGCAAGCTATTCAAGACAACTACAATCAGATAAAGGAGGATGTCAAGCAGATTGTCAAGGACGAACTGGAGCGCATCGCTGCTGACGAGAATTTGAAACACTTGATACAGAAATAAAAACGGCAAAGGCAGTGGAACAAATCTTCACTGCCTTTGTCGTCTTTCTATTTTAATAATGCCTTGCCTTTTTCTGTAAGCATATATTTTTGTCCCGGATGCTTTGGATTTTTAGGGTATTTCATTGAAATTAGACCTTCTTCTAAAGCAGGGGTAAGATAAATTCTCAGGAAATTAACCCTATCCTTCAATTTTAAGAGAGACATGATTTCTTTTACTGAATATTCATTGGTATTTACAACAGAAATCAGCTCCTGAACAAATTTTGTAGCTTGTTGGGTAGCTTGTTGGGTAGCTTGTTGGGTAGCTTGTTGGGTGTTTACCACACTGCTCCTATTATACTTAAACACGACCCACACAAAATTACCATCAGTATTTAATTCTGGAGCAGGCAAGCCTACACGTTTGCATTCATCAACCATTGTACCTATTCCACGTCCCCAACTCTCCAATATCTTGCTCTTATAGAGTACGTTGGCGATAATTGGATTCTGTGGCTTGGAGTCATGTTCCTGCATAAGACGTTCTATAGGCAAGTCGGCAGGAAAAGTTCCTGTATTTCTTATTTCAACACGATCATCGTAGATAGCGATGCTTACAGAACTACCCGGTTGATGATACGAGCGATGGCAAAGTGAGTTGATGCAGCTCTCTCTTAAAGCCTTGTACGGAATGCTCAACTCTTCATCACGATAAAGACCATTTATCTTACCAGACAGTGAGAGATGCTTAAAGAAAAATGCCATTGCGGCATCAATCAATTCATAAATGTTACCTTCCGCACGTTGGTTGTCTATAAACTCTTCTTTTGTTGTTCCTCTGAAACGAGCCATACGCACAAGGCATTGTGGATAGCCATACAAATTCTTGCCAAACAATACTGCGGCAGCATTGTTTAGTTTCCCAACATGGAGCAGACCGAATTTTTTCAAGATTACAGGTATCTCCTCGCGAATGGTTGTTTCTGGAAGTCTTCCGTTTCGTATTCCCTCACGGACAGCACCGAGAATGGCATTCTCATCCAAGTCGCTTATTTCCAAATCAGAGTTGATCATTGCCTCCCAACCATATTTGCCGCCTCTTTCCATTAAGAGATGGTTATATCGTTCTTGCGGCATGAAGGTAGTGGTACTTTCAATACGCATATACGCTCTTCCTTTGTAGGTGAATGGACGCATATATCGTGTACATTCAGCATGAATGCATATCACATACTTATTGGTTTCAGGAATAGGCACATACGCTATCTCCAACTCCACGAAAGGCTCAATTCTATTGACTGCCTCTGCAATGGAACGTTTGGTACTGTCGGAGACCTCCTGACCTATAATTTTGCCATTGTCTTTGACACCATAAAGTATATTGCCACCATCACCATTGAGAAAAGCACACAACGTTTCCATCGAGCGATCTAACTGTCCCGTCGATTCCTTGAACTCCAAGTTGCTGCCTTCCTCTAATTCTGCTATTCTTTCTATATCTTGATAATTCATTGTGTCTGCAATTTTTTACGAACCCAGATGGGAGCCAACAAGATGTCCTTCTGGAAATCGTTTGCTGGAACTTTTTTCAAATGACATTTGATGATATTCATCTGTTGTTCTGTTACGTTTCTTTCACCAATTTCTCTCAGCGCCATTACGATAAGTAACATAAGTCTTGAACGATAGGCAAATGTCCGCATTTCAGAGGTATGCTTGAACATAATGCTTTTGCCCTTACCCAATGATACCTTGCGGGAGGAACCATCGGTAACAAAGACAATATCTGATGGCATCTGTGAGGATAATCCTAATAGAATCATGGCATAAGCACCAGTCGAGGCTATTCTTACCTTGTCACGATTTGCAATACCTTCTGCTATTTCTTCCACAGATGGCGTGATAAATCCACTTTCACATTTTTCGTCAATTATTGGATAGCAATAGATTCCTTGGGCTACCCGTATGATGTCTCTGCCTTTGCATAGACGAACCAAGGCAGACCTTACAGCGTCAGATGAAGCTGTATGGGCAAATAAGTCTGGAAAGAACAACGTTCCCCGTTTGGAAGATTTTACTTTCCTTTTTATTTCATTGTAAGCACTCTTCTCTGCCATATCCATTCATTGTTTTGCCACAAAAATACAGTAAATTTGTGGCAAAACCAAATCTTTTTATTCTTTTTCACTATATAATTTGCTTATATGTACAGAGTCGGCATAAATAAGCAGTTTATCCCCAATAAATCTATAAATTAACTCCGAAAGTTGTTCCTACGGCAAGTGTATTCATCCATTCACCGTTTTTTGCTGTGAGAAGGCTGGAGATTGTAATCAAGGAAGAAACGGATGCAATAGTTTTCCTTAGCTTTGTAGGAGAAAGATATTCCACTTCCGAAACAGACGCCACAATTCTTGGGAACGACATTGTCTCCTGAGAGAGAAAGTTTTGGTTAGACGATATATCCGGTCAATAGCTTGCTTCCAATATTCCATCTTGATGTAATGGGGTAAGAAAAGTAAGGTCCAGCCATTGCCATGACGGCATCGAAGGTTTCACATTCCGCGACTTCGCCATTCGACGTTTTATAGTCCAGTGCTGACTACAGAGAAATAGAGCCGTTCTTCTGAGTCGTCGTAAACAGAATTTCATCTCCTCATCCTCTCTCTTTCTTCATCTTGCTCCATTCTTCGGTTTACTCTTTCCTGCATTCTGTCAAGGAAGTAAGTCCTACTTTCGTTCTTGCGCATCTTCATATCCGCATAGATGTGGTAGCACTCCTTTGCATTTACTCCAAGCATCTTGTAGAAATATGCGGCTACTTCCTTCAAAGGTATCTCGCCATCGTTGACACAGCCCAGTTCGTCTATACCATAAATGAGTTCAACAAGGTCGGAAGCTTTGCCAGTCCAACGGATTGGGGTGACTTCATTTGACTTTTCCTTGCCTATGGCATTCGTAGCTACTGGGGCGGAAAGCATATTGGATATCCCCGACTTGGCATGCTGCACCATCTTTCGGATAAACGACAAGGCTTTCTTCACATACATGCAGGGAATATGCTCAGTACCCAAATGCAACAGTGGATGATACTGCAATTCGGTTTCGGCAAATACGAGAGAGTGCATAGCCTCGTGCTGCTCATGAGCCTGGCGGCTAAGGTCTATCACACGACCGATAAAGATGTGGTATTCTACCTGCAATTGGGTTGGGTCTATATTGTCCATACCATCCAAGAGTTTGAAGAACTTTGTTTCTGTCAATATCTGATGCTTCATATCGATAAATATTAAAGGGTTCAACACTAAATGATGCGTGTACACACTTAGTTTTGTACTAAATCCATGCCAGAGAATGGTTTCAAATAATAACGAATTTAAGTAACCATATGATTATCAGTATATAACATCGCGATTAGAAGCTTATTACGTAGCGAAGCTTACAGAAAAAGTGTTTCAAAAATGAAACAACAGTATCATCTCTGAAACACTTATCCGTCACTACTTTAACTTTCTTATATGCTTTATGCCATGATTCTTCATCTTCCGGTACATCGTAGAACGGCTTATCCCCATTGACTTTGCTGTAGATGTGACATTGCCTCCGAACACCTCCAATACCTTTTCATAGTGCTCCTTCTCAATACCGTCTTTTTTCTCCTTCAAATTAGTTGCAGGATGGCTGCATCCTTTGCTCAACATCAAAGTGTCTTCTGTGATTGTATCATTTGCAGATAACAGTACGGCTTGCTGGACCACATGTTTCAATTCTCTAACATTACCAGGCCATGAATATGTCAGCATGGCTTTCTGGGCTTCATCTGTTATAGCCGTAACATGCTTGTTCATCCGCTCATTGGCTTCTTCCATGAATGCAGAAGCCAATGGGAGAATGTCATCTTTACATGATTCGAGTTCTGGCAATTGAATAGTAAACTCACAAAGACGATAATACAGATCTTGGCGGAAACGTTTCTCCTTGATTGCATCCTCCAAATTCTCGTTGGTAGCGGCTATTACTCTTACATCGGCTGTCTTTTCTTCCGTACTTCCCACAGGAGAATATGTTTTCGTCGTCAGGACACGCAGAAGCATCTGCTGTACCTCGATTGGCAAGTTGCCAACTTCGTCAAGAAAGAGTGTACCGCCGCTTGCCGCACCGAAATATCCGTCCTTGTCACATTCAGCACCCGTGAATGCTCCTTTTCTGTATCCGAACAATTCAGACGCGGCAAGTTCCTTGCTCAATATGCCACAGTCCACACGGATATATGGCTTGTTTGATCGGTTGCTCTTTGCCCAGATGCTGTGTGCAACATGTTCCTTCCCGGTTCCATTGGCACCAAGAATAAGCACAGAAATGTCTATTGGAGCACACAGAAATACACGGTGATAAACCTCCTGAAAAGCCTTGCTCTTCCTTTCCTGTATGTTTCCTGTTTTCTTTTTCCGTAGCTCTCGGTGACGGATTATTTCCTCTATCTGTGGATACAGTTTGTCGAACAGCAACTCCTTCGGGATATAATTCACCGCCCCGAGTTTCATTGCCTCTACTGCTGTGACAGCCTGGTCGTACTGGGTCATAATGATAAACGGATTGCGGATGTCATTGTCATTCATCCACTTGAGCAAGTCATTACCCGTCTTATTGTCTCCAAGCTGCAAATCACACAAGACAACATCTTCTACATGCGCATTTCGAACAAGTTCAACGGCATTCTTGAAGCTGTAAGCATTCCTGGTATGGAAGCCTTTTGATTCAAGGATGCTGCACAGATAGTTGCAGAATGTTCTGTTGTCATCAATCACTAATATCGTATCTTTTGCCATATCAAACGTTATTTTCAAGTTGTGTTGTTGCCTCATTGATGATGGTCTCTGCCTGTCTGATTACAACATAAACTGCCATGTTTATTTCTTCATCCGTAGCAGAGGTATTCTTCAAGAGTCTGCTGAGTTCCCGCAGTGATCCGTCAGCACTGATAATGCTCCACGAGCTGTACAGGTGATGTACTATATTCTGCATTTTCACCCTGTCTTCTATGGAAGCCGTCGCCTTTATGCTTACAAGCTCTTCCTTCGTCTCACCGACAATTGTCTCGAGCAGCTTGTTCGTATTTCCGTATGCCATCAACCTTGAAAAATCCATCTTATGCTCTTTTGTTACGGTTTCTATATATCCTTCAACCTTCTCACGGAGTTCCTTAAAGGATACAGGCTTGAAGACGCAGCCGCAGAATCCTGCCGATATGAATTCCTCTTCGGTGATGTTGTCGGACGCCGTCAGTATCAATACGGGGATGGATCGTGAATTTCTGATATTGGAGGCTCTCAAAAGTTCCAAAACTGCATATCCGTCGTATTCCGGCATCTTCAGGTCTGTAATCAACAAGTCGTATTCATTCTCACGCATTTTCAGCATCAGATCGTTCACATTCCGGCAGGTATCGCAAGACATTCCGGCAACAGAAAAAGCCTCATGTATGATTTCAAGCTGTGCCTCGCTGTCATCAATGGCTATGATCCTGTAATTGGATGCAGTGTCAATACCTTGATAGCAGTCTGTCACATTCTGCGGAGAGTCTGCTCTTTCCATTGGCAGCTTCACTGTAAAAATGCTGCCTTTTCCTTTTTCACTCTCTACGGATACGGTACCTTTCATCAGTTTCACAATGCTGTCAACGATAGACAGACCAAGCCCGAACCCGTCCTTAGTTGCAGCATTGCCAAGACGGTGAAATGCCTTGAAGATTTCAGCTGTCTGTTCTATACTCATGCCTGTACCGTTATCATGTACAGACATGGTGTATATTCCATTGATATACTCGGTTATCAGTATGACATCTCCTGACGATGAGTATTTGATGGCATTCGACAGCAGGTTTCGTCCGATTCTCAATAATTTCAACTTGTCAGCTATCACTACTCCTTCCGCATGGGCATGCACCGTAAGAGTCAGACCCGCCTGCGTAGCTTGTGCAGAATACTCCAACCGCAGCATTTCTGAAATGCTTTTCAAATTTACAGGCTTCTTGAAAAGCGTTTCCTTTCCGCTGTCCAAGCGATAAAATGTCAACAGACCATCTATCATTTCAGACATCATCTTGGAGGACTGATATATGCCAGTCATTCTTTCGCAAGAAACATGGTCTCTCTCGCGAAGCATTTGTGCAGACTCGCTTGATATAGCAGACAATGGACTTCTTAATTCATGAACAATGGTCAGAAGCGTCTTTCTACGGCTTCTCAGCAGTTCCTGATTCTGTCGGTTTGCTTCTTGAAGTTCCGCAATAAGCTGCTCCATGTCAGCTTGGCTTTTACGCATTCTTGCTGCAAATTTCTTTACAAGAATGAACATAATGAGAAACACTGGTATAAGTGAGCTGAGCATACATATATAATAATAAGGATTTCTATTTTCAATAGCCTTAATCTGCTGCTCACGCTTGGCAATACCATTATTCACTTTTGCGTCAACAACGGTTATCACATTCTGCAAATGCTTATTGATGACCTCATTTCTGATTCTGAGGCTGTCGAGTATGCCACTTACCTTACGGCTCTGCTGCTGGTGTCTTGTCAACAAGTCGTTGTGCAGCGTAGTCAGCATCCTTGCCGTTTCGCTATGTCTCAACGTGACTTTGGAGGAGTCTGTCTTCTCGGACTTCTTACCGAACAGACGTCTGAAAAAGCCTTTTTTCTTTTTCTTCTGCGCTTCCTGCGCTGATGAAACGACTCTTCTGCTTTCAGACTTGCTCTTTTCTACAATCTTAGGGACTTCTGTGGTAAACCTTGAATGAATATCGTTGCACTCGTGTATCGCATTTCTCATGGCAAGCAAAAGTCTTTCTTTTTCTTTCAACAATTCCTGAACCGAACGTATATCTTCATTGGTACAAAGACCGGCTATATTCTGAAGGCGGCTACTAACATCCGCACTAAGCCTGTGGTATTCGTTCGCTGCTGTTGAATCCCAGTCGGCAGCCGTTTCACCGAGCAGGGCCAGTTTGGTGACATGTATGTTCAAATCATACATGCTTTTTCGCCAAAGATGCAGTTCTGCATTTCTATTCTCCATACTACTTCTGTCGCGCCATTCAAATAGGCCGATTCCAATGGTACATCCTACAACAATGGTGGCTATCATTATGCCTAAAGCCATCCATCGGCAGATATGCCCGGTCTGTTTTTTGCGTTCCATATTGCTATTATCTTTTGATATTACTATTACATATTGCCAATTTATATTGTCTTTAGTTGACAAAGATACACTCATAGCTTCACAATTACGAATTTCTGCTCATTTTATAACAACTTTTCACTACTGTCCAATAAAAAAGGGCAATTCGATCTTTGAAACAGTTGAATTAT
>JAJXBQ010000132.1:0-9700 GCA_021640525.1 Segatella copri | reverse complement strand
GCCAATATTCCTATGGTTCCCACGTTTCAAGTGAGGCTTACGTAATGTTTAAGTGAGGCTCACTTTAACTTCAAAAGGGGCTTACTTGATATGCAAAGGAGGCTTATCTAAAGTTCAAATGAGGCTCGCTTGATTCTGGGCAGGATGTATCTGAAATTACGTCGCGACGTATCTGGCGCTGCGTCGTGACGCATCTGTTACTACGTCGGGACGTACAAGATGCTACGTCGGGACGCAATTTCGGGAACACCAAAAACGCCTGAGCATCGCTATTTTTATGGCAATATATGGCAGATTATGGCAATTCTTTTACGAAAAAAAACATAAAAGTATTATTATAAAAAAAAGAGGGTGCACCATGAACTGATGGTACACCCTCCTAAAACAACTAACAATTTCACTAAACTTATAACTTACCAATCTTCTTCATTCTGTCTACCTGCGTCTTTACTACATCCAATGTAGATTTATCGGTAGAGAAAACGGAGTTCAGACCTTGCGCCTCCTGAGCAGGATCACCGGTGTAGTCATCACCTACCTGCCACTGCTCATGCTTAGGATTGGCAAAGCCGCCCCATCCCCAGAAGTTACAACCGGCAAAGTAACCGCCAGATGCAGCATTGTCGCCAACAAGACTGAACACATACTTATAATATCCATCACGTGCTTCTGTTGTAGAAGAAGTTGAAAAAGAGAAGCCATCACGAGGATAGCCGAACTCCTCCATCACCAATGGTTTTCTGATACGTCCGCATACCTCAAGATGTTCATCAATATACTCCTTGGTGTTCTTGCAGGAGATTCCCAAATCTTCCTGCAAATAGTCTTTTCTCGCCCAACTCCAGTTGTATGGCCAAAGATGAATGTTGCAATAATCTACATTCTTGTCGGCACAGATCCGTTCCCAACAGTTCAGTTCACCTTCACATCCCCATTTACCTTCGCTACCGATAGAAATCAGATGATTCTTATCGAGCGAACGGATCAGCTTGCTCGCTTCACCCAGCCATTTTTCGAAAGCAGGCAACTGCTCTTTGCTGAAAGCACGAGGCTCATTACCTATCTGCCATGACATGATAGCCGGGTCGTCCTTATACTTCTTCTTTGTATATCTGTTGGTTCTCGTAAGTATGAATTTCACATAATCATAGAAAAGCTGATGCGCCTTTTCGCAGGATGCATATTTGGCGACGAAGTTCATGAAGGCAGGATATCCATCTTCGTTAGGACGGGGAGCCTGGCCCAAACCAGCCTGCTCCAGGTAATAGCCATAACCGCCACTCCATTCCCAGGAATTGTTCAGATAGAGCACGGCCAGCATCTTGCGTTTGCCCATCTCCATCAGCAGATAGTCGAGACCGGCAAGAATCGTATCATTATAAACGCCCGGAGCTTCCTGCAGCGTCGGCTCAACCTTGGTCTTCACTCCTCGCTTTCCATCAGAGCCCACCAGGATGCGGAGGTTGTCAATGCCCATCTCCTTCATCTTATCGAGTTCCCTACAGAGACGCTCACGGTTGCCGCCCTGTCCTTCTGAACCGAGGATGGCACCATACCAGAAATTGGTACCTACATAATAATAAGGTTTACCATCACGAACGAAATGTCCGTCCTTTACCTGCACAAAATTTGACTTCGCAGAGATATTGCATGTAGCCAATGCCATCATCAAAAAAACAAATATCTTCTTCATTTATTTATTAAGTTTACAGTTTAAAGATTCATTTTCGGTTGCAAAGATACTAAATAAGGGCAAAAAAGCATGATACTTTTTTGCCCTTTCTACATATAAATCTAAACTATGCTTATTTATTATTGCTTTTTCTGCTTTTTTCTAAGGTTTCGGATAGATTTTCAGGTAATCTTCCATCCCTTCGGCTGCTCCCTGCATCACACCTTTAAATATATAGGAGTCGGAAACCACCTGTTTTTTTCTGTCGAAGATGGTCATGTGAGGAAGAGGCTGCACATTGATATCCCAGACATACGGGATAAGTCCCGCCTTCATCATTTCGGCAGTCACAGCACCATACCATGCCATCATACTCTCATTATGCTTCTTCTGATTACCACCGAAGAGAGAGGCATCCTTACGGTTGGCACCATATTCGCCGATGACTACCGGATAGCCCTGATCTACAAACTTCTGTTTCATCTTCATCACCTGATTGGTGATATGCTGGTAGGCATCCACGTTCTTGTTATTATACGAGATGGTGTTTACGGTTCGTCCCTGGTCATCGGCAGGCGCATGTCCTTTCCAATAAAGAGCCACCTTGCCCCAATCGGCATCTTTGTCCATCAGGGTAAATATATAAGGATCGTAGAAATGAACCTCTGCCATCAGACGGTTCTTCACCTTATCCTTCAGACGGGTGATGTCGTAAGAATCCTTGGCAGCCAAATCAATCTCGGTCTTTGGAGTCTGTACGATGAGTACACGGCTGGAATTATTACCACCGGTAGCACGGACGGCATCGATAAACACCTGTTCGTATGCCAGGAGACGGTCGGCAAACTCCTTACTATCAGGAGCCAGCATGTCGCCTTGAACCTGCGGACTGGCGCCTCCCACTCCCGGTTCGTTGAGGGCAGCAAAGAGAACCCGCTGGTCATACGTCTTGAATTCCTTTGCTATATTCGCCCACAGCTTGCGGAACATCTCCTTATGATCTGCCACATTCGCCCCACTGGTAAAGGCATCATGCTCCATCCATCCGCCATCCCAGTGTTCGTTGATGATGACACAGAGACCGGCATTGAGACCATAGTTTACGATTTCCTTGATTCGTTTCATCCAGACAGGATCTATGGTCATATTCTCCTTATCCGTAAGATGTCCAGCCACCCAGGAAGTAGGGATGCGAAGACTGTTGAACCCCTGCTGTTTCAAACTCCGGATATAGCTCTCAGTAGTCTTATCATTCTGCCATGAAGTTTCCGACTTCAGTCCAGCCTGATTGGTAAAGACATCATTCCAGTCGCACGCCTCCATCGTATTACCTAGGTTGACTCCTGGAGCCATATAGTGAGCCAGTTCGGTAGCCGTGAGTTTCATTTTCGAGATACGGCCATCCACTGGTTTAACCTGTGCGCCAGCCCAAGCGAAATGAGCGGCAGCCAATATAATCATAACTATCTTCTTCATATATCAATCTAACGTATTATCGGGTTTTGAAGTTATCATGTTGCAAAGATAGCGAAAAAACTGTAGCGTGAATGTATATTTTTGATAAAAGGATAGGTATATTATGTTAGGATGTACGATATTTGCACAAAAAAAGGACGCACATCAAAGAAAAATTCCCCTGACATGCGCCCACACCTACTTTATATTAAACCTAAAGACTTAATATCTCGTTTTTTACCATGGGTATTTACCCTGGCTCGCACCCTTCATGATGGCATCGAAGATATACTGTTTCTTCACTACGCCATTGGTGCAATCAATCACGTCACCAGTCTCCCAGTAGAATGGAACACAACCATTGTCCTTGGCTACCTTGGTAACATATTCATCGAAGTAAGCCACAGACTTATCGTGCAATTCCTGATCCTCTCCTTCTCCTAAAGTACGGAAGATAGCAGCATACTCACCGATGATAACAGGGATACCCTTGTCTACGAACTTAGCCTTAATCTTAGCCATCTGAGCGTCAACCCATGCCTCGGCATAATTGTCAGGAGTATTACGGTTGCTGCCAGCAAGTTTATTATCCTTGCCCCAGTAATAGTACATCTTAGACCATGCATCATTTCCATCCTTATCCAGCAAGCAGAACAGATATGGCTCATAGAAGTGAACCTCTACCATCAGACGGTCTGGCACCTTGTCTGTAGGGAATGTTGCCACCTCAGTCTCATCAGGGTTGTCCATATAGTTGCAGGTATTTGAGATATCAGCACCGAGTCCCTGAACAATGATGGTACGAGAAGCATTATTACCACCAGTAGCACGAACAGCATCAATCATGGTCTGCTCATATCTAACCACACGCTCCACAGCATATTTATCTTTCCACATATCAGACTTACCAGAAGTTTCGTTCATACCTGGCTCATTGCAGGCTGCAAAGAGGAGGTGCTCATCAAAGTCCTTCATGTAAGAAGCCACTTGAGTCCAGATAGCCTTCTGTCTTGCAATGATAGATGGCTCCAACAAATCATCAAAGATATGGTCTTCAAGCCAACCGCCATCTTTTTCGGTATCTCCATCCTTATCATAATGACAATTGAGGATAACATACATATCATTCTGAACACACCAGCTGATGACTTTCTTTACACGATGAAGCCAATTGGTATCAATGGTGTATGCTGGATCTGTAGAACGGTGAGTAAAGTGGGCAGCCCAAGCGCAAGGAATACGGACGGTATTGAAACCAGCATTCTTCAAACTCTTGATATACTCCTCAGAAACCTTACCATTTCTCCAAGAGCCCTCACCTCCAGGTGCCTCCATCAGGTTACCCAGATTAATACCGGCATACATCATGCTTGCCAGTTCCTTGGCATTGTGAGCCATTTCTCCTTCAGGAACAACAAGAGGTTCACCAGCCTGAGTGATAGAAATCTCCTTCATATTGGTACCCTGTGTCACCTTGATGAGAAGGCTGCGTGGACTTTCGCTCTTGTTTGTTGTCACTGCGAAAGAATAGTTATATACATTTCCCTCTGCACTACCCTCTGTCAAGGTAAGCCAAGAGACATCCACTTTCTTACCGGCGTCATCCTTGTCTCTGACCACAACGAGCGGTTTACTGGATGCCGTCACCGAGAATGTTTCTGTAGCAGCTTCGTTGCTGAGGGCAAACTCAGTGCCCTCAACATGGAAGATTTCAGTAACATCATTATCGTCATCACTACATGCCGCCATCACGAAACAGAAACATAAGGCAAGCATGGTTGCAAATATCAATTTTACTTTCTTCATAATCGTATATTTTTACGTAGTACGTTATTTTTACCACTGTGGTACAGGGAAAAGACTGTGAACAGTAAACTTAGCGCGCATAGACTTATTAAAGCCCAGCTCTCGCATCAAATCACCATCCTTGACACCAAATGCACAATTATCCTTTGTAGCAGCATAGCAATTAAACAATTCCAAACGATACTTAGGATTTTCATTGGCGTCAACCACCTTAGACTTATCGTAAGAAACAGCCTTACCGTCAAGATAGAACTCATCCAAAGTACTGTGTGTGCCTGGGAAGAAACCATAAAGGTCAGCAATCTCAACGAATGTCATGATAGTACCACCTTCAAAGCCCGAACCTTCATAAGTCATATCGAACTGATTGTTCTCGAGAGAGTATTGTCCCTTGTCACTCTTAACAACTTTCAAAGTAGAACCATCATTATATCCAAACAACTGAGCTTCACCTTCACCCCAGCCACGAACGGCATTGAATGTAGGAGTGTAGACGCCAGTACCATCACTAGTTGTAGAAACTACAGTGAATGTTACCTCCAAGGTTTTATTGAAGGCAAGAGCAGGCTCACCTGCTTCACCAGGACCTCCACTAGCACGGAATGGGGAATTCTGAGCAGTACCTGAACCCCAGATATTGAACAACTCTATACGATAGTTGCCGTTATCTTCGATATCACCATAATGGAACTTGTTGGCATCAAACTTCAAATCCTGTCCATCAGCCTTGATAGCATCAATGCGAACCAATGCTTTAGGGTATTTTGCAGCAAAGCCTTCCAGATCAAGGACGTAAACCTTACCATTGGTGCGGGCTTCAGTTGTTTCAAGTTTTACAGTATATTGACCAACAGCCTTTGAGCCACCAGAAACGACAGTTGAAGCGCCATCCCAGTTGCCACCATCACCCCAAGCAGTCAACTTGGCAACATAGCCATTCTTGACATCTGAGGTTACATAGTTATAAATCATCAACTGACCATCACTAGAACGGATTACACCCAACTGAAGCGCCTCGTCAGAAAGAGACATCACCTTGATCTTGGTTTCATCAGTACGGGTGATACCACCGATATACTCAACTGCATTCAGAGGGTCAATGGTCATTGTGATTGTCTTATTCTTCTCATCAACGGTAAATGTACCTTCAGAATCCTTATAAGAACCATCAGCCTGAACCTGATGAACCTTTATCTTATCATTGCCATCTTCATCCTTATAGAATGTCATTGTACCATTACAATGGCTAGGATCAGTGATAGCCCAAGACTTAATACTTGCATAGTCTGCATCCCAACCGGTAGTTTCACCTACAACAGGCTGGTTATTGGTATAAGAAGCCCAACTTGCATCCTTGCCATAGAAGAATACAGGACCAACAAACTTATAATGAGATTCATCTGGTTTCAAGTCAAACTCCCAAGTATTATACAACTTCTCCTTAACAAACTTCACGTTCTTAGCCACAGATACAGGGCGGATAGCCAATGCCTGATAAACAGGAGTAGAAGTACGACGATCTGAATTACGGTCGAAGCTGTAGCCCAAAGCAAACTGTTTGTCAGCAGGATTGATAGAACCAGAGAGATAGAGACCATTGATACCCTGACCGGAAACAGTCTGCTGAGTACGAGAACCTGCCGCTGGCAAGAAGATGGAATTACCGTTAGGACCTGTAAGCTTGTAACCAGCTACACCAGCCTGTTCTACCCATTCTTTCTTACACTCATTAAACAACTCCTCAAACTCTTCCACAGTTGGCATTGTCAACCAAGAGCCATAAGCCTTATTGGCAACATCACAATCAGTCTTATAGATGTCAGCAGAAGCATAATCCTCCATTAATACGCTGGTCTTGAAGCCAGTCATATCACCAAAGCCGAAGAGACCACCAAACTCTGTTTCACTGGTAGCACCAACATTATACCTAGCCCACTTGGTAGAGAGCCCAAGGTCTACAAGATCATTATCTGGATCAAAGTTAGACTCAGGAGTTGTAAACTCTCTTTCCTCACCATAGACAACACCATTACCCAAGTCAAGGTAAGCTGTATAGTGATAAGTAGTATTAGGCAACAAGCCTTCAGTCTTCACCACGTAGTTGTCGTTGATACCATCAGCCTGAATGCGCACACCCTTGCGGATTTTCTCAGTCTTAGTATCAGGAGACAGGATAATACCGCTTACGGCATCAGCTGGAGCCTTCTCCAAAGAAGCCTGGAAAGTTACAGTGGTAGCAGTCAGATCTTTTACTTCACCAGTGATAGCCTTGGAATCGGTTAAGACAGCACTGGAGACAGTACCCGTATAAGTAACGTGACCCTGCAAGGTAACAAAAGCCTGATAGTAAACCACCTGACCAGGATTGCCAGAGATAGAAGCACTGAACTCTGAGGTACTTTCGCCGATTACCTTCTCAGAAAGATTGTCCTCGGCATCACCATACATGAATCCTACAGTGTAAGATCCGGACGACTGACTTTCGAGTCCCTTCACCGTACCATGGAAGATAGCGGAAGAGGCTGTAACGTCAGCAGACCCCGTAACAACGGAATTTTCATCCAGCAATGGGGTTGTGCTAGGAGAATAGTCATCGTCAGAGCATCCTGCGAAGAAGATGCTCATGACAAATGCCATTATTCCAAATAATATTTTATTCTTCATAATTGAATTCTATTAAAGTTATTGAATCGTACATGAAACAATCTCCACACCTACAGCTGAGGCATCACCATCCAATGTGCCATAACCATCCAACTGTATAGAAAGGTCGAGGCAAGTACCAGTAAAGGTAACTGTAGAACCTGACGTATTAGTCAAAGAGACAGTTGTCTCACCATTAGTATTCAGTTCAACTGCATCAGATTGTTCAAAGCGCTTTGGCTCCCAAATACCACCTATATCCTTATTATCAGTAATAAGAGCACACTTTGGAGTAGCAGACCACGTAATACCACTATTAATCTTGAAGACAACTGTGATAGTCTGCTTCTTCTTCAATTTAATTTTGCCAATCTCATCCTTGAAGATACCAGAACCAGAAGCTCCGTAATGCCAGAAGCCTAAACGGAGACAACCATTCTCGGTCCAAAGTTTGTCAGGAATCTTGGTTGCATCAATACCCACGATAGTAGGACCTGTCTGACCACCACCAATAGCCTTATGGTTGAGGCAAGCTACGAGATAAGTATTGACATTACCGTCAGCATCTTTTGCTTCAGGAACACCAATCATCAACTGACCAGCAGCATCCTCGCCCAAGACTGTAAACTCACGAGTTCTCAACTTGATAGTACGCTTATCGCTAGAAGCTGCAATGATATTGATATACTTATTGAATACCAACTTGTTACCATCCTTGATTTCCATTCTTCCTTCGAGTTCCTGACCTTCGCAGTCTGTGCAAGAGAACTTGTAGAAATCCTGACCCGTAATCTTCTCAATAGAAAGCTGGAAGTTATCCACTACAGCATCTGCAGGCTTAGGAGCCCATGTTTCGTTATACTTATCACCAATTACAGACTTCCAACGAGCAGCATTCTGAACAGCCATCTCCTGCTTGCTAGGTACACCATTAGCATTCGATGTTTCGTAAGTAAATGGAGAATTGTTCCACCACAAGATATCGTAAGGCTTCTCAGAATCGAGAATGAATGTAGCCTTATTACCAACATAAGAAACATCATTATGTTCGATAGTGAACAAATCTGTTGCCAAGTTAGGATACTCTGGAAGTTTAGGAGATACAACATCCAAAAGTTTGTCGGCAGCAGGAATACATTTACCCTTAGTATCCAAAACTTCCTGAGAAACGAAGTTCCAGATGATATACCAGTTACCTTCAGAGTTGGTACGACGAGTAGCCAACTGAAGCATATAAGGAGTCAGTTCAACTATAGAGATATCCTGGGTATAGTTAGAACAAACTTCATCAAAGGCAACATTGTGCATAGCATAACAATCAGAGAACGAAATCTTAGGCATCGTCTTCTCCTCTAAATTCATGTTAAACTTACCAATGAGATTAGATCCGGTACTAGCTCCCTTTGTTCCTGCCTCACCACGATACATGGTAGCCACGCAACCATTCTTGGCATCCATACTGAACTCCATATATGAATCCATATAAGGGTCAGTCTCAGGAATCAACCAGCTCTGGAATCCAGGATCCCAGTTAGGCTTAAAGTTCTCAAAGAGAATATCCTTGTAAACATTGCCGAGCTTGTCATCCTCTGTAAATCCCTTACCATCACCATCAGGGTCATAAGGTAAAGCATACATCACAGGACCAGAACACTGACCGATGCCAAAACTTGCATAGCAAGGAATCCATTTTTTCTTGACACCAGCAGCCAAAGTCTCCGCATCAGGGAACTGACCACCCTTATAATCCTGATCAGCCAGATAGAACCACTTGTTATCGTTCAAGAGCGAGAAGTCGTTCTGAGGAAGATTAAACTTGTATGGTTCACCATAAACCACACCACCATTGGTCTCAACACCAAAAGTAACCTCGTAGTCGCCAGCGAAAGGCAACTCCAACTTCTGAACCGGTTTCTGAGAACGACCAGAAGGAGTAACCCAAAGAGCCGTACAATCAGGAATATTGGATGTCAAGGTCACAACATTGCCATTAATGGTCACGGTATAAGCCTTGCCCTCCACCAATTCCTCAGGAGAGTAAGACTTGCCGCCCATGCTCAAGTCGTCAGGCGAACAAGCCGCCATCAACAAAGTAGCAAATATGGCAAGTACCATATATATATG
>JAJXBQ010000131.1:0-9797 GCA_021640525.1 Segatella copri | reverse complement strand
ATATAGAATCATGATTAATTGGTTTTCGGGAATGGTGCGTAGTGATTACGCGCCATTCTATTTTAAAAGACCAGCATCCTTTTCTGTAAACTGGAACCTGGCAATCCTTCATAATATAATAAAGTGACTGACAAATAATGATAAATCTAAAAATAATTATAACAATGAACAGAAAGAAATTGTTAATATCACTCGCTATGGCTATGCTGTCAATGGCGGGACTGGCTGCCGATAATCTGCCGGCACTTCGAGTGCAGGGGAAGAATCTGGTAGATGCCAATGGTAAGACTGTTGTCTTGCATGGTGTGATGGATACGCCGAACCGTTACTTCAACGGCAATCGTTGGGGCACGGGCGGATACAATGTCAGCGACATTACACCTTGTCTCAATTATTTCGAGAAGATGTTTACCGCCATCACTGATAAGGAGCAGGGAGCTTATTGCACCGTCTTCCGTCTGCACATGGACCCATGCTGGACCAACTATAATGCGCCAGCAGGAACGGGTGAAAACAATATCCAGTATTTTAGTGAGACTCGATACGAGACATTCTTGAGCAAACTTTATGTCAAGCTTGTGCAGAAAGCCTTGGCTCATGGTCTCTATGTCATCGTTCGCCCTCCTGGCGTTTGTCCACAGAATATCAAGGTGGGAGATGAATATCAGGCATATCTTAAGAAGGTGTGGAAACTCTTCGCTTCCAATGCCACCATCCAGAAGAATGCCGGACAGGTGAGCATCGAGCTAGCCAATGAGCCTATTAATGTGTTGCTGGCTAATGGCTCTAAATCAGACATGGCTCTCCATGATTTCTTCCAACCTGTGGTAGATGAGATTCGTGCCACTGGCTTCAAGGGTATTATCTGGGTGCCAGGTTCGGGTTATCAGAGCCAATATACGGGTTATGCCAAGTATCCTATCACTGATAGTGAGAACAACTTCTCTTATTCCGTGCATGTCTATTCCAGCTGGTATGGCAACATGACAGATGCCAACTGCGACCACAATACTTTCATTCGCAACTTCCAAGACCAGGTTCCTATGGTGACCTCCAAACCTATCATGGTGACGGAAATAGACTGGAGTCCTAATGATCCTGATAGAGCTAACGAAGGACACTACAATGAGTGGAACCAATGGGTGGCTCCGAATTTCGGCACTTGGGCAACTGGTTCTACCTCGAAGTGGGGTATGGCATGGAAGGCAGTGCATGACCATTTTGGTAATATCGGCATGACCATAACTCATCCACAAGAGTACTACGACATTGATGAGTACTTGAACAGTGGAACGGTGCGACCAGGTTTGCAGAATGCCAAGAAGCACAATCTTTTCGAGGAATGTTGCAGCTATGCTTGCTTCAACTGGTACAAGGAATGGTATTTGAAACAAAATACAACAGGAATTAAACAAACAGAAACTCAAGCAGACGTGGTTTCCACCTTATATTATAATATAGAAGGAAAAGAGGTTGAAAAGCCAACTGCTGGTGTTTATATAATAAAACAACTGTTAAGTAATGGAAAAATACGTTCTCGCAAGGTTTTTCTAAAATGATAAACTTTCTGTTACACCACGCAAAGTGAGTTTCGAAAGAAATCCATACCTTTGCCGCCGTGAATAATCAATTTTAGTGCACGCCTAAATTTTTAAAGCATAAATCAAAAATGAATAGAACATGATTGAACAAGTGTTAACAATGAAACGGACAGCAGCCTTATGCTTGATGGGGGCTTTCTGCAGCTTGAATGTTCAAGCCCAGAAAATCCATGTCAAGGGTAATCTTGTTGACGGTACAGGTGAACCTCTGATAGGTGCCACTGTAAAAGTAAAAGGTAATGCCAGCGTCGGTGCGGTCACCGACTTTGACGGTAACTTCAGCATCGATGTGCCTTCTGAAAACTCTTCTCTCGTATTTACCTACGTAGGTATGAAGACCAAGGAAGTGAAAATCGGTAAGAAGAGAGAGTTCAAACTCTCATTGGAAGACGACAATGCCATCGGCGAAGTCGTAGTCGTTGGTTATGGTCAGCAGAAGAAGGCATCTGTCGTGGGTTCCATCACCCAGACCACAGGTGAGGTCTTGGAGCGTGCCGCTGGTGTCAGCGACATTGGTGCAGCCTTGACGGGTAACCTCCCTGGTGTTACTACCATGCAGGGTAATGGTATGCCTGGTGAGGAGGAGCCACAGATTATCATTCGTGGTTCTAGCTCTTGGAACAACAGTGACCCTCTCGTCCTCGTCGATGGTATCGAGCGTCCGATGAGCAGCGTGGATGTCTCTTCAGTGGAGAGTATCTCCGTATTGAAGGATGCTTCCGCTACCGCTGTCTATGGTGTGAAGGGTGCCAATGGTGTCATCTTGATTACTACCAAGCGTGGTCAGGAAGGCAAGGCTAAGATTGATGTGGGCTTCAATGCTACATTGAAGTCTCCTTCTAAGTTGCCTAACAAGTACGACTCTTACGATGCCTTGATGCTCCGCAATCAGGCTATCGAGCATGAGTTGGGAGTTAAGTCTGATTCTTGGGCAAATATCCGCTCACAGGAATTCATCAACAACTATCGCAATCAGACCACCCAGGAACAGCGTGAGCGTTATCCTAATGTGGATTGGCAAGATGCCCTCTTCAAGGATGCTGCTATGTCTTACAATGCCAATGTCAATGTAAGTGGCGGTACCAAGTTTGTAAGATACTTCGCTTCTGCCGACTATGTGCATGAGGGCGACCTCTTCCGTGTGTATGACAACGGACGAAACTACAAGTCTGGATATGGCTATGATCGTATCAACGTGCGAAGCAACTTGGACTTCACCATCACTCCTACTACGACCTTGAAGGTGAACCTCGCAGGTTCCAATGGCGTGAAGAAGGCTCCTATGCTCAACGATATCAATAGTAATGATGCTTGGCAGATGGGTCAGCAGTGGTCAGGTGCTTACAACATCGCTCCAGATGTATTTCTTCCAAAGTACTCAGATGGAACTTGGGGTTATTACGATGCTGTTTCCAACACCACCAACTCGGCGATGATACTTTCTACAGGTGGTGCTTCTAAGACCACTACCACTCGTATCAACACCGACTTCACCTTGGAACAGAAACTCGACTTCATCACCAAGGGCTTGAATTTCCGTGCTACGGTATCTTGGGACAATAACTTCATCGAGGTAAAGCGTGGTATCAATGATGCCAACAATAATCCTGTTCAGAAATGGATCGATCCTGATACAGGTGTTGTTAGTTATAGATATAAGAATGAGACGAACAACAAGTTTGATTATCAGCAACCTCTGGGTTGGACAACAATGGCAGGTGAGGTCAACAACTCTGCTACCGTTCGCAACCTCTACTATCAGGCACAGCTCAACTGGGCACGCAAGTTTGGCAAGCACGACGTTTCTGCCATGGGTTTGTTCTCACGTCAGGAAAATGCTAGAGGTAGTGTCATTCCTACCTATCGTGAAGACTGGGCTTTCCGTGCTACCTATAACTATGATGGTCGCTACTTCATCGAGTACAATGGTGCTTACAACGGATCAGAGAAGTTTAGCAAGGATAATCGCTTCGCTTTCTTCAATTCAGGTGCTATTGGTTGGACTGTTACTGAGGAGAAATTCATGAAGAATCTTCGTGATAAGCACATCATCGACATGTTGAAGTTCCGTGCATCATATGGTGAGATTGGTGATGACAACTTGGGTGACCCATTCCTCGATAGCAATCGTTGGTTGTATATGAGCCAGTGGGCATATGGTGGCAACACCATCATGGATGAAAAGTACAACAAGAGTATCTATACTTGGTATCGTGAGGCTTCCATCGGCAATGAAAACGTGAAGTGGGAGACAGTTAAGAAGTTGAACATTGGTGCTGACTACGGTTTCTTGGGTGGTTTGATTACAGGTTCCTTCGATGTCTTCCGTGATGTTCGTGACGACATCTTGGTACGTGGTAACGAGCGTTCCGTTCCTTCTTATCTCGGTGGTTCTGCGCCAACAGCCAACTTGGGTAAAGTTCGTACCACAGGTTATGAGTGGGAAGTAAAGCTCAACAAGACCTTTGCTAATGGTCTTCGTCTTTGGGGTAACTTCAATATGACCCATGCCAAGAACAAGGTGCTCATCAAGGATGACCCAGGTATGGCACCATCCAACTTGAGACAAGCAGGCTATGCCATCAACCAGACCAAGGCTTGGTTGAGCAATGGTTACTTAAACAACATCGATGACTTGTATGGCTCTCCTGCCCATGATGTGAATGAGAACTACCGTTTGGTAGGTGACTATTACATCATCGACTACAATGGTGATGGTGTGGTTGATTCCAACGATAAGGCTCCATACGGCTATAGCAACAGTCCTCAGAACACTTACAATGTCACCTTCGGTTTCGAGTGGAAAGGTTTTTCAGCGTTTGCTCAGTTCTATGGTGTCACCAATGTAACTCGTGAGGTAAGTCTTACCAGCTTTGGCAGCAAGTTGAATACCGTCTTTGATCAAGGCTCTTGGTGGGATAAGGACAATACCAATGCTGATGTCCGCGTTCCTCGTTGGGGTGCTACGAGTTCAGATTACAGCAATGGTACCCAGTTCCTTTATGATGGTTCTTATATCCGTCTGAAGAATGTGGAAATTGCCTATACTTGGACAAAGGGATGGATCAAGCACTTGGGAATCAACTACCTGAAGGTCTATCTCAATGGTAATAACCTTTGGCTCTGGACACGTATGCCAGACGACCGTGAGTCAAACCTCTCTACATGGGGCTCACTTGGAGCTTATCCTACTGTAAGACGTTTCAACTTAGGTGTCAAGTTTACATTGTAATTTTTAATAGGAATACAAATGAACAATAAGATAAAAAATATATTATATACCAGTTGCCTTGCCATGGCGCTCACCACAACATTGAGCTCTTGTGAGGATTACTTGGATAAGTCGCCGGAGACCACCGTGTCGCCAGAGGATGCTTTCAAGACCTTCAAGAATTTCCAAGGATTCATCGAGGAAATCTACAACTGTGTACCTGACAAGGTGAAGTGTAACTATTGCCCTTCTTGGAATTGGGGTGACGATGAAGTTTTCAACTCGAAGGCTGATGGCGAGATGACTCATCAGATGGACTTGGGAAACTTCCGTAACATCTATGAGAATGGGTATGGAACTTGGTTCTATCGTTCAGGTAGCAATCCTACATCCATTAATGCCAAGTCTCACTCTATCTATCCTCATGCTTGGTATTGCATCCGTAAGTGCAACTTAGGTCTTGCTAATCTCGACAAGTTGACAACCGCTACCCAAGAGGAGAAAAACTTGATTGCTGGTCAGCTTTATTTCTTCCGTGCATGGTGGCATTTCGAGATGATGCAGCAGTTGGGTGGTCTTCCATACATCGATCAGGTGCTGGATGCTAGTAGTAAATTGACTTTGCCTCGTCTCTCTTATCAAGAATGTGCAGCCAAGGCTGGAGAGGACTTCCGCAAGGCTGCCGACCTGTTGCCTATCGATTGGGATAAGACCACAGCTGGTAAGCAGACCTCTGGTCATAACCAACTTCGCATCAACAAGATCATGGCATTGGGCTATCTTGGCAAGAACTATCTCTGGGCAGCCAGTCCTTTGATGAAGAATGGTGCAAAACTCGGAGCTGTTAAGAGTGAGATCACATACGACTATGATGCAGAGTATAGCAAGAAGGCAGCTGAGGCTCTCGGCGAGTTGCTCAACTTGGTAGAGGGTGGTCAGACGCAATATGCTTTGGCTTCCTATAATTATGACGATATTTATAATCACGTCATCTCTTCCAGCGAGTCTTCTAGCTTCGATGACATCTTCTACACCGTCAATCAGAATTACCAGATGCCTGGTTCTACAGAAGCTATCTTCCGTGGTCCATGTGATGAGAATAGATGGGCTTCACCTTGGAACCATGGTAAAATATTTGGTCCAAAGATGAATGGCGTCGTTCCTCATGACAATGTCATCCACCAGCCTACAGCCAACTTGGTAGAGGCTTATGGTATGGCGAATGGCGAGCCTGCTTTCTTGATAGAGAATGGCGAGTTGGTGCCTAATCTTGCAGGCGGTTTCGACCCAGAGCATCCTTGGAAGAACCGTGATCCTCGATTCTATCACGACATCGTATATGATGGATGTAAGTTTATCAATGATGATGGTAGCGCAGCAGGTGTATTGAAAAATTATATCTATTGTAACCTTTCTTCATCAGAATCTACCACCTCAGATGGGATGCAGACAATGCGTAGCGTAGAGAATGGTAGCCAAACGGGGTACTTCATTCAGAAATTGGTTCCTCATACTGCAAATTCTGTTGATCAATATTACGACAAGGCTTTTAATGGCTATTTGCCTTATATGCGTCTTGCCGATATCTACTTGATGTATGCTGAGGCTTGCGCCGCCACCTCTGGTGCGCAAGGTAAGTCATCCAACTTTAGCAAGACAGCTGAGGCTGCCATCAATACCATTCGTGATCGCTGTGGTGCAGGTCATGTGGCAGCTGAATATGTAGCCAATGCTCACAAGTTCATGGACGAAGTTCGTCGTGAGCGTGAGGTGGAGTTGGCTTTCGAGGGAATGCGTTTCAATGACTTGCAGCGTTGGTTGCTCTTGACGGAGGCTCCTTACAATACCAAGTACGAACAGGTGTTTGAGCGTGTCAGCAGCGACCCTAAACATCCTGAGAATGGACAAGTATCTGGCTATGGCAAGAAAGTTATCATTAAACGTGACTTCACCGCCAAGCACTATTGGTTCCCATTCCCAACCGATCAGACTCAACTCTATGCAGAGTTCCCACAGAATCCTGGTTGGTAAGCAATACTATAATATATCAAATTAATAGATGATCGTATGAATTCAATATTCAAATCATATAATTACAAGTTGTTTGTCGCAGGTCTTGTGGCTTTGGCTCCATTGAGTGCCGATGCCAAGACGGCGCCAGCAGACGAAACCGACTCGCTGAACGCTGACAAGGAGATGGTTCAAGTGGCTTACCGCCAGGTGGCTAAGGATGAACTCCTCGGTGGTGTCTCTGTGGTCGATGTAGAGGACTTGATGAAGAAAGACTACCATACCTATAGCCTTGACAACATGCAAGCGTTGGTAGGTGGTTGGAATGGCAACTCACTCTGGGCACAGGATGCCAACAACGCAGGCTACTTAGTCTTGGTGGATGGCGTGCCACGTGAGGCAACCAATGTACTTCCTTCAGAGATTTCTCAGATTACTTTCCTCAAGGGTGCTCAGGCTGTGGTACTCTATGGTAGCAAGGCTGCCAAGGGTGCTATCCTCATCACCACCAAGCGAGGTAAGGTGGATGGCATCAAGGTAGATGTCACTGCCAATACAGGCTGGTATGTAGCCAAGTCTTATCCTGAGTATCTTAGCTCAGCTGAGTACATGACCTTATATAATAAGGGACGTGCCAGCGATGACTTGTCTCCTCTCTATAAGGACGAGATTTATGACTTCGGTGCTGGCGATAATCCTTACCGTTATCCTAATGTAGATTACTACTCTTCTGATTACATCAGAAAGGCATTCAATCGCTCTGAGGCTACCGCTGAGATCGAGGGTGGTGGTAAGCGTGCTCACTTCTACAGCAACATCAACTTCTATCGAGTAGGTGATGTATTCAAGTTTGGTGAGGCTAAGCACAACCATACCAACCGTTTCAATGTACGTGGTAACGTAGATGTCAACATCAGCGATGATATCAAGGCTTATGTCAATGCCAATGCTACATTCTATGATGCAAGCTCTGCCAAGGGTAACTATTGGTCAACTGCCGCTTCTATGCGTCCAAACTATCCACAGAATGCAGCTCCATTGATACCAATTGATTATATCTCTCCATCGGCAACCAATGCCTGGGCTTTGATCAACAATGCCAACTTGATAGATGGTAAGTACTTCTTGGCAGGTAGCCAGGAGAACTCTACCCATATCTTTGGTGACATCTATTCAGCTGGTAAGACTAAATATACAAGCCGCCAGTTCCAGTTCGACACAGGAATCAAGATCAACTTGGCGAAGTTACTCAAGGGCTTGTCCTTCGAGACAAAGTTTGCAGTCGATTACGCCACCTCTTATAATACCTCTTTCGACAATAATTATGCGGTGTATATCCCAACTTGGGCAAACATCAATGGTAAGGATGAAATCGTAAGCTTGAAGAAGGAAGGCGATGACAAGCATCCTGGTGTGCAGAACATCAGTAATAGTGTGGATAACCAGACGATGCTCTTCTCTGCGCAGTTCAACTATCAGAATACATTCAGCAAGGTGCATAACCTTTCTGCCATGTTGATTGCCTCTGGTTTCCAGCAGACCAAGTCGGCTGTTTATCACAAGAACTCAAGTGCCAACCTAGCTTTGGATGCGTCTTACAACTACGCCCAGAAGTACTATCTCGACTTCGGTATGGCAGCCATCCATTCAGCACAGTTGGCTCCAGGTCATCGCGAGGCTCTTTCACCTTCCTTGACATTGGGCTGGAGATTGAAGAATGAGAATTTCTTGAAGGACAGCAAGGTGGTGGATGATATGATGATCAGTGCATCCTACAGCGACATCAAGCAAGATATAGACTTTGCTGTTAATGACCAGCGTTATTATCTCTATATGCCAGCTTGGAGCCAGACTTACGGATATGCTTGGGCTGATGGTGGTACCAACCAATATGCCTATTCTACCAAAGGTGGAAATAATGACTTGGGATTTATCAGCCGTAAGGAGTTCTCAGTCAACTTCCGTACATCTTTGTGGCAGAAATTGCTGACCTTGGATGCCAACTTCTTCGTAACGACAACCGATGGCTTGTTGGTTTCCAATCCAACTTACTATCCATCTTACTTGAGTAATGGTTATCCTACAGGTGGTTTCATTCCTGTGGTCAACTTCAATGCCGACCGTCGTACAGGTTTCGACTTTGCGTTGACAGCCAACAAGAAGTTTGGTGAGGTAGATTTGGCACTCGGTGTAACCGGTACTTATTATACTACCAAGGCCACCAAGCGTGACGAGGTCAACCTCTATGATTATCAGAATCGTCAAGGAAAGGTACTCGATGGCATCTGGGGATTCAAGACCGCAGGCATTTTCCAGAGTAAGGAAGAGATAGCTGAGTGGGCTGACCAGAGCAAACTGGGTAATGAAGTGAAGCCTGGTGACTTGAAGTACATCGACCAGAATGGTGACAACGTCATCGACTCCAACGATATGGTATATCTCGGCAAGGGTGGCTGGTATGGTTCTCCATTCACAATGGGTATCAACTTCACCGCCAAGTGGAAGGGATTCACCTTCTTCGCCTTGGGAACAGCCAACTTCGGGGCATACGCATCTAAGTTGTCTTTGGGTGACTACTTCAAGACAGAGGGTGACGTGAAGTACTCTGAGATTGCACGTGATGCTTGGACACCAGAGAACGCTACGACAGCTCTCTATCCACGCTTGGCTTCTAAGTCAACCAACAACTATCAGACCTCTGATTTCTGGTTGTACAAGACCGATGCGTTCCGTTTGGCTAAGGTTCAGGTTACATATGACTTGCCAAGTCGCTTGTTCCAGAAGACCTGGGTGAAGTCACTTTCAGCCTTTGTCAGTGGTTCCAATCTGTTGACTATCTCTGGCAACCGCAAGTGGTTGGAGATGTCAGTAGGTCAAGCTCCTCAGACACGTTATTATAATATAGGTGTCAAGGCATCATTCTAATATTCTTAATTTTCATCTTAATTCGTTTTTATGAGTTATTAGAATGATGC
>JAJXBQ010000130.1:0-9801 GCA_021640525.1 Segatella copri | reverse complement strand
TCTTCAATTTCATTATATGTTTTTTCGTCTTTAATAGTCATAGTTATATATTTTTAATGTTTCCTTGCAAAATCTTTCAGCAATTTGAACTTTAATATCTTCATAATCGTTTATTTTTGCTGCAAAAATAGCAAAATGTTCTCAATACAGAGAACTTTCTGTATGAAAAGAAATAAATGTTTGCAATATTTGACTTATGCATTAAGGGCGTGTGGTGCCATTCTTCGGCAGAGGAGATAAAGCTGCTGAAAGCAGGTGTGTCATTATTCATCAGATTACGCGGAATAAACGGAACGTTCTTGCTCCGTGGAGCAAGAATGTCCTTCACCTTTGCTGATATCGGGCAACTTGGTGGTTATGTTTTCGGAGCAACGCTTAGTTTGCATAAATTACTCATTGCATAAAGTGGGATTACATCTACGTGGCGACTGGCATTTTGAGATTCTTTATCAATGTATTCAAACTCTCCAAAATTCTCTAAGGATGTACGGACAGCATGATGAAGTGCTTTCTTCCTCATGAATAGCCATAAACTTTGCATGCTGCCCCTGGTAGTAGCTTTCACTTCTATCGGTATAACCGCACCATCCTTCGCTTCCAGATAATCAATTTCTGCATTGGCTCCTTTTGACAGATTCTGCCAATAGTACATCTCTGCCTTTTGGAAACAGTCGTGGTTCTTGACGAGTTCCAAGCCTGCGAACATTTCTGAAGCCGCCCCTTTATTGACAAAATCAACATCCGAAGCCAAAAGGACATTAGCTGCAGGAGTACCCAATATGGTTTGCATCAGCCCTAAATCTAAGAAAAGGTATTTCCTATAGCTGCAATTCTCTTCTGCACCAAGTGGAACTCCATTTCCATCAGTATGGGTTACCGGCTTTATGAGTCCCGCCAATGTCAATAGATGAAGTGCATCTTTGATGACCGAAGAATGAACATCATCGGCAACCTGTCTATAAACAAACTTACTGCCAGCCTGCAAAGCAACGGAACGCAAGACCTTTCTCAATAAAGCTGGAGATATGCGCGACTTGTACTTGGCAAAATCATCCTGATAGGTATCCAGAATATCATTATGGACATGAGCGCATTCCAAATAACTTTTGGTCTCAATCCATTCTGTAACTGCAGCAGGCATACCACCCACCAGATAGAAGGTCTTCAACTGGTCTACCAGTTTGTTATGAACGGCATCAGGAAGCGGAGATGAGGGTGAAGCTTGCTGCTTGTAGCTTATAGTGGTATCCAGTCCCTGTGCCATGAGAAATTCATCAAAGGAAAAAGGGTACATATATAGTGAACGTATTCTCCCCACTCCAAAGGAAGGAAGCTCCTCTAAGGTAAATTCCAACAATGAGCCGGCAGCGATGACATGTAGTTCCGGATAATCCTCTTTAAAATAACGGAGCGACATGATTGCTTCCTGACTAACTTGTATCTCGTCTATGAAGAGCAGAGTATCTTCAGGTATTATTGGAATTCCGGTAGTTGCACTTATGCCTTCACACGTTCTATGCACGTCAATATCCTTTGAAAAGAGTCCTCTTATGGATGGTTGGCTCTCTAAATTTATCTCCACAAAGTATTTAAACTCTTTGCCTAACTGACGTACAGCAGAAGATTTTCCTACTTGTCTGGCTCCACGTATAAGCAAAGGTTTCCTTCTTTGAGAAACCTTCCATTCCAGGAGTTTTTTATCTATGTTTCGTTTGTAATATGTCATTTTGCGTAATTTATTGATTTTCAGTGCAAAGATACAACATTTATCCAAAAGTCAAGGCAAACAATAGTTAATTTTATCCAAAAGTCAAGGCTATTGATGGCTATTTTTATCCAAAAGTCGGGGCTAAGCTTCGCTGCGTTGGTATGTTTGAACTCCTTAAACAATAGGCAGACTGATACCGTTGATCTTCTGATAGATGTCGAGCGCATAGATGTCGGTCATGCCGCTGATGTAATCAATAACCGCCATGATGCGCTCCTCCAGATTCTCGTTCTCTATATCATACTGGCTGCTTACCCGGCGCAGGAGCTGCTTGGAGTAGAAGCGCGATGGGTTTACGGCTGCCTCGACGAAAACCTCCATCAGGGTTGCCATGATTTTATAACCCGACAGTTCTATGTCGAGCACCGGCTTGCTTTGGTAAATCTTAGAGTAGGAGATCTTCTCGCATTCCTTGTATGCCTTTTTCTGGCGCTCGGAAATGTGGTCGATGAGGCTTCCCTCGAAAGTTCCGGCAAGGATTTCCTCTTCGTGCGCCAGGAAGGCTGCCACACATTCGTTCTCCAGTTTGCCGATGACGCTGGCTCTCATGTAAACCACTTTCTCGTTTTCGTCAGTCAGTTCTTCGTCGATGATGCGCTGGCGTATCTTCTGCTGGATTTCTTCATCAAAGAAACTCAGCAGCAGGTGCTCGGTTTCGGCAAAGGAAAGAATCTTGAGCTTATGGGAGTCTTCGATGTCCATGATTTCGTAGCAGATGTCGTCGGCAGCTTCTACCATATATACAAGTGGATGGCGGGCGTATTTGAGCGGCTCACCGGGTGCAGATTTGCAAAAAATGCCCAATTCATCGGCAATTTTTCTGTAAGATTCCGCTTCGGAAGCAAAGAAGCCGAATTTGCCGTGATTCCCGGCAAGACTGCTTGCAAACGGGTATTTCACGATGGAAGCAAGCATGGAATAGGTCATCACGAAACCTCCCTGACGACGCCCCTTGAACCGGTGAGTCAGGATCCTGAAGGCATTTGCGTTACCTTCGAAATGCGTAATATCATCCCAAAACTCCGATGAAACCATTGATTTTATCTTCTGACCTGGTCCTTCAGAGAAAAATGTCTGGATGGCTTTCTCGCCGGAATGACCGAAAGGCGGATTGCCCAAATCATGTGCCAGACAGGCTGCACTTACGATGGTTCCTATCTCCTCAACGAGCGTCTCCTTCAGTTCAGGCCGTTTCTGGATGACACGTCGTGAAATGTCGTTACCTATCGACATGCCCACACTCGCCACCTCCAGACTGTGGGTGAGGCGGTTGTGAACGAAGATGCTGCCCGGCAAAGGGAAAACCTGCGTCTTGTTCTGCAAACGGCGGAATGCCGATGAAAAGATAAGACGGTCGTAATCGCGCTTGAATTCAGAGCGATCATCATGGCGCTCGGCATGCTTATGCTCCTGTCCGAAACGCTTGTTGGATATCAGTTGTTTCCACTCCATATTATTGTATTACTTGATTCTGTAGCGCAAAAATACACTAAAGTAAGCACAAATCAAAATAAAATATGATAAATTACATGTTTTTATCCTCAAAAATTCATTTATTCCATCAAAATTGCTTATTTTTGCAGATTATTAAACTCAGACACAGATAAAAAAGAAAAAGTCATGATAAAAGTACAGATTATCAACAAGGGGCATCAGCCTCTACCTGCGTTTGCCACACCACAGAGTGCCGGCATGGATTTGCGTGCAAACATCGATGAGGCAATCGTGCTTCATCCTATGGAGCGACGACTGGTGCCGACCGGTCTTTATATGGCTTTGCCTGCAGGTTATGAAGCGCAGATCCGTCCTCGCAGCGGTCTGGCTTTGAAACATGGCATTACCGTACTGAATACTCCGGGAACCATCGATGCCGATTATCGCGGCGAAATCATGGTTCTGCTCATCAATTTCTCTACAGAGGATTTCGTCATCAACGATGGCGAACGTATAGCCCAGATGGTGCTTGCTAAGCACGAACAATGCGATTTCATCGAGGTTAATGGACTCGATGAGACCGAGCGTGGTGCCGGCGGTTACGGTCATACGGGAGTAAAATAACAGATTATTAAAGATAGAATAGAAAGGATTAGAATCGTGAAGATGAATCTTAGAAATATCAGTTGGGCAATGGGCCTGGTCTTGCTGGGCTCGGTAGCCATGCCGTCGCTTGCCCGTAAAAAGAAGGTGCAGCCGGTTCAGCAGCCGGCGGTTCAGGAGGATCATCTCTCTCCGAACGACCGCCAGCGCTACAACTATTTCTTCCTGGAGGGAGCGCGCCAGCAGGCTGCCGGCAATTATTCGGCAGCTTTCGATCTCTTTGAGCATGCCCGAAAGATTGACCCGAAGGCGGCTGAGACCTATTTCTATGAGTCGCTTTTCTATTCTCAGCTCAAGCAGGATTCCCTGGCGCTTGCCTATATGCAGAAGGCGATAGAACTGAATCCGGAAAATCAGACCTATGCCGAGCAGTTGGGCAGATATTATATAGGTAGTCTGAAATACGATCTTGCCATCGATGCCTATGAGAATCTGTATGCCAAAAACCACGATAATACCGATGCCCTCCGCATTCTGGTTCAGCTTTATTCCCAGAATAAGGATTATAAATCGGTACTCAAAACCATTTCGCGTCTTGAGGTGGAAGAAGGTGAAAGCGAACAGTTCACCCTCTCTAAAATGAGAGTTTATGAACTGATGAATGATAAGAAGGCTGCCTATCAGGAACTGAAGTCGCTGGTAGACCAGCATCCGCTGGATATGCAGTACAAGACGATGCTGGGCAACTGGCTCGTGCAGCACGACCGTCAGAAGGAAGCCTACAAGTGCTTTACCGATGTGCTGAAGGAAGAGCCTGACAACTCCTATGCCCAGATGTCGCTTTACGACTATTATAATGCTACCCGTCAGGAGCAGCTTGCCGAGCAGATGCTCGATAAGATATTGATGAGTCCGAAATCGGATCTGGAGACCAAGGTGATGATGTACCGCTCTTTCATCCAGAAAAACGAGAGCGAAGGTGGCGATTCTACCAAGGTGATTGCGCTGTTTGACAAGGCACTCAACGTGACTCATCCGTCAGCCGAAGTGGCAGAGATGAAAGCTGCTTATATGAGTTTGAAGAAGATGCCTGCCGACTCTGTTTGCCGTGCCTTCGAAAAGGTGCTTACCATAGCTCCGGATAACGTGAATGCCAGAATGCAACTCGTACAGATGCTCTGGAACGAGAAGAAATATGACCTGGTTTCCCAGCAATGTAAGGCGGCTCAGGAGTATAATCCCGAAGAAATGGTGTTCTATTACTTCGGTGGAATGGCGTATTATCAGAAAAATAAGGAAGACGAGGCGCTTCGCGAGTTCCGTCTCGGATTGGCGCAGGTGAATGCACAGTCGCCGGCCGACCTGGTTTCTGACCTCTATGCCGTAACCGGCGATATCCTTCATAAGAAAGGTGAAGAGCAGGAAGCCTTTGCGGCTTACGACTCCTGCCTGCAATGGAAGGACGACAACGTGATGGCGCTGAACAACTATGCCTACTATTTGAGCGAGAAGGGCGTTGACCTGCATAAGGCTGAGTCGATGAGCTACAAGACCATCAAGGCAGAGCCGAACAACGGTACTTACCTGGATACCTATGCTTGGATTCTCTTTATGGAAGAACGCTATGCTGATGCCAAGACCTATATAGACCAGGCACTCAAAAACCGCGATTCCACCGCAGATAACAGTACGGTTATTGAACATGCCGGAGATATCTATTATATGAATGGTATGGCCGATGAATCCGTAGATTTCTGGAAGAAAGCCTATACCGGCGAGAACCAGACTGAGGTGCTGGCATGGAAGATTAAGAACAGACAATATATTACCGAAGAAGAACTGAAGAAGCGTAATGCGCCCAAGCAGAATGCTGCCGCTACGAAGAAGTCAGTAAGAAAAGGTAAGAAGAAATAATTAGGAAAGTAGAAAAATCAAGAAAGATGAAATATATAATGAAGAAGAATAAGATGATGCTGCTTGCCGCAGCCTGCAGCATCCTGCTCCTCGCTTCTTGCGGAAGCAGCAAGAATTTGCAGGGCTCTGGCTCCTCATCAGCCAGTCATCAGAAAGAGAATGCCACCAAGGGTTCTGACTCTCGTCAGAGTGAGGCGCTCAAGAAGTTGGCTTTCGTGCAGAAGGTTTCAGACAATCAGGTTTATACCAAGAATATTGTAGGTAACATGTCGTTCAATCTCCAGGCTGGTGATAAGGATATTACCGTGCCGGGCAAACTGAGCATGCGTAAGGATGAAATCATCCGCATCCAGCTCTTTATTCCTATCTTGGGTACAGAGGTGGGCCGTCTGGAGTTTACTCCCGACCATGTACTTATCATCGACCGTCTGCACAAGGAATATATCAAGGCAGATTATACCCAGGTAGACTTCCTCAAGAAGCAGGGCATCTCCTTCTATTCTCTGCAGGCTCTCTTCTGGAACCAGCTGCTCCTGCCGGGCGAAAGAGTTGTGAAGGAATCAGACCTGAAGAAGTTTGATGCCAGACTGGATGTGGCAGGAGATGCTGTGCCGGTAAGTTTCAAGAACGGAAACATGACCTATTCCTGGACTGCCAACCGCGGAACCGGCCGTATCACAGCAGCCGATGTAGTCTATAAGAGTACGCAGAACGGCACATCCAATCTTCATGTAGACTACGGCAATTTCAAGAGTGTAGGTGTCAAGATGTTCCCTGCCTCCCTGAACCTGACGATGACCACAACTGCTACCAAGAAAAAGCAGGAGGCGAAGATCAATCTCGAATTGAATCAGGTGAAGACCGACAGCAAGTGGAGTACTCAGACCGAGATTTCGGGCAAATACAAGCAGATTTCTCCAACAGATGTGCTCAGCAAGATATTGAGTATGTAAATGCTCATCAAGAGTTTGTAAGTATAGAACATGGGTTTTTAATATAAGAAATGAAGCGAATCTTATTATTCATCATGGCGATCACCTTCTCGCTCGCACCTTTTGCGCAGAAACATACTGCCCAGAAGAAGCCGGTGAGAAAGACTGCCGTAACTGCGAAAAAGAAGGCTGCTACTCCTGCCAGAAATACCAACAGCAGAAGTCAGGCTGCCAAAAAGACATCCAAATCAGCTGCGCCAACCAAGGCAGAACGCAAGGCGGCAACCTATAGCAATGCATCTATCAGAGGCTTGCAGGGACAGCGCGCTTCTATCCGGAAGAAGATCAGAGAACAGGAGCAGGCTTTGCAGAGAAATAAGGCGGATGTGAAGAAACGTCTTGAAGACCTGATGGCGCTGAACGGAGAAATAGACCAGCGTCAGAAGAAGATTGACGGTATCCAGAAGGATATCCATCATATTGACGGCAATATCGGCATCCTGCAGGCACAGTTGAAAACGCTTCAGCAACAGTTGCAGGACCGCAAGAACAAGTATATCCGTTCCATGCGCTATATGAGCCGTCATCATACGGTTCAGGACAAGCTGATGTTCATCTTCAGTGCCAAGAATCTGACACAGATGTATCGCCGCCTTTCCTTCATCCGTCAGTATTCTTCCTATCAGAAGGTACAGGGCGAAGCTGTAAAGGCTAAGCAGAAGCAGGTAAACGAGAAGCATCAGCAGTTGCAGCATGTAAAGGGACATAAGAACACCTTATTATATAAGGGTAAGCAGGAGAAAACGGTATTGGAAGGCAAACAGACCCAGCAGCAGGAAATGGTGCAGGGACTGCAGAAACAGCAGAAGACCATTCAGGCTGTGATAGCCGACCAGCGTCAGAAAGATGCGGCAATCAACGCTCAGATTGACCGTTTGATAGCTCAGGAAGTAGCCAAGGCAAGAGCCCGTGCTGCTGCCGAGGCTAAGAAGAAGGCTGCTGCCGCTGCTGCCGCCAAGAAACGTGCCGAGGAACTGGCGCGTAAGAAAGCTGCTGCCGAGGCTGCTGCCAGGGAGAATGCCCGCCGTATAGCCGAAGCTAAAGCGCGTGAGGCTGCTGCCGAAGCTGCCCGCAGAAAGGCGGCTGAAGAGGCAAGACAGGCTGCCGAGGCTGCAAGAAAGGCTCAGGAGGAGGCTGCTGCCCAGGCTGAAGCTAAGGCGAAGGCGAAAGCGCAGGCTAGGGCGCGTGCTGCTGCCGAGGCTGCACAGCGTGCCGCTGCAGAACAGGCTGCACGTCAGGCTGCTGCTGAACAGGCTGCAAAACAGGCGGAGGCTGAAAGACGGGCTGCCGAATTGAAGGCGAAGGTAGATGCTGAACGCAGCACCCGTGAGATTGCTGCTGCCAAGAAGGAGGCGCAGGAGGCTTCTACCTTGAGTTCGGTAGACCGTATGCTGAGCGGTGGATTCGAGGCTAACCGTGGTAGATTGCCGATGCCTATCAGCGGCAGTTACCGTGTAGTCAGTCATTTCGGCCAGTATAATGTGGAAGGTTTGAAGGGCGTAACGCTTGACAATAAGGGCATCAACATTCAGGGCAAGCCGGGTTGTGTGGCTCGCAGCATCTACGATGGTGAGGTGAGTGCCGTCTTCGGTTATGGTGGCATGTGGAACGTGCTGGTTCGTCATGGTGCCTACATCTCTGTTTACTGTAATTTGAAATCGGTCAGCGTTCATAAGGGTCAGAAGGTAAGTACCCGTCAGGCTCTGGGTGCCGTGGGTTCCGACAACATCCTCCAGTTCCAGCTGCGCAAGGAGACTGCCAAGCTCAATCCGGAGGCTTGGCTGAGCCGATAATGTATGAAATGGTGCGGCCGGTAGTGCTTTGACTGTGCCTGGTTGCTGTAGATGATAGAAATGAAACCTCCAATCGATAGATTCGGTTGGAGGTTTTTTATTGCTTGCTAATGAGGTGGTTACTGACAATTTACCTGGTATTGTAACAAAAACTTTTTCTCATTTCTCATTTAATTTTTATTAAACATAGTTTAAGAGCTAAATCAATATTATGTTGTAATTTTGCAACCGCAGATTTTGAAATGAATATAATAACGAGAAAAAAAGTTTTGTAAATATGAAGCATTCATGAAAAGATGTATAGGGCTATTCTTGTACTGTTGGCTCCTTATCATTTTGTTTTCTTCTTGCATTTATGATGACTATTCCGGTTGCCCGAAAAAGGATGGCCGTAAAATGGTACGGATTAATGTGGATTGGCATTTGTTTGATAAAGAGGTGCCTACTGGTATGACGGTCATGGTGTTTCCCTGGTCAGGTGGTGCTCCGCAAACTGTCTTGACTAATGAGATAACTCATGCCGACTTTTCCTTAGAACCTGGAAAATATAGTATTCTTGTATTCAATCAAAGTACGACCGAGTTTGGAACACTCGACTTTCTAGGAATGGACTCTTACGAGACTGCACGGGCTGTGGTACAGCATACAACATCGCGCTGGTACTCTCGTGGAGATGATGAATTGATAGGGGTTGAGCCCGAGTGGCTTGCCTCTGATAAACTCGATGAATTCGATGTTTCTGACGACTTTTCTGAGGTTACTTTAACTCCTAAGAATGTGCTTTCGCAAATACAAGTCAGTGTGAAAGTACCAGGTATTAAAAATCTGCGTTATGTGCGTGGATCATTAACTGGCATTTCTGAAGGCTTTCTGTTGGGGCAGGGTAAGCCACTCCTGAGCAAGGTGACTTATCTTCTGGAATCCTGGACGAAATCGGTTGATGAGAATGAGGCGACACTAGGTACGTTGAAGGCATCGGTTAAATGTTTTGGCCTACCTGAAACCGTCAGTCCTGATGCAGAGAACAATCAATTGTCTCTTTCTGCTTTGTTGACAGACAACAAGACGCAGGTTGATCATCAGTTTGCGGTTGGAGATAAGTTTCAGAAAGACGAAAACTCTTCGGAGTTAGGTTATACGGTTTCTCTCCATGTAGATGTTCAGATGCCGCAACCTTTGCCTGAGGTGAAGCCTTCGGAGGGCAGTTCTAGCGGTTTTGATGTCACAATCCAGGATTGGGACAAACCTGAGGATATTGATATTGAACTGTAGAAATAGTAAAAAGAGTAATAATATA
>JAJXBQ010000418.1:0-1460 GCA_021640525.1 Segatella copri | reverse complement strand
CATTTTCCATCAGTTTTCCACCTTTCTGTGTCTACTTTTTGAGGGGCAGCAAAAGATACCATTTTTTTCCGAAACTCCTCTATTTAAACAAGAATATTTTCTCTAAATATCACCAATCAAAATAATTTTGAAAAATATGTCTTTTAATTAACCGAAAACATAATTGAAGAGCAGGAAGATGCTCAGGATATACAGCGTAGGATTCAGATCCTTGAACTTGCCCACCATCATCTTGATCAATACATAGCTCAGAATACCAAGGCAGATGCCATCGGCAATGCTGTAGCAGAGTACCATTGTAATCATCGTGATAAAAGCAGGGAATGATTCGGAAATATCCTCCAACTCAATCTTCTTGAACGAATCAATCATCAATACACCCACCATTACCAGGGCACCACTGGTGGCAGCACTCGGAATCAGGAGGAAGATTGGAGCCAGGAAGATGCTCAGGATAAACATCAAACCCACAAAGAAAGATGTCAAGCCCGACTTACCGCCCTCAGCAACGCCCGAAGCACTCTCCACATAAGTGGTAATGGTAGAGCTACCCAGCAATGCACCGGCTGTAGTACCGATGGCATCACTCATCATCGCCTCCTTTACACCCGGAATCTCGCCCTTCTCATTCTCCTTGATACCCAACTTGGAAACCAATCCCAGAACCGTTCCGATGGTATCAAAGATGTTGACAAGCAACAGGGAGAAAACCACCATGAACATCTTAGGAGTAAAGAAGCCGGTGAAATCGAACTGGCAGAAGATAGGAGCGATGCTGTGAGGAGTAGATACCGGCATCCAGTTGTCAGAGAACTGGGTTACGCCCATCGGAATACCTATCAATGTAGAGATGATGATGGCGATAAACAGGGAGCCCTTCACTCTTCTCGCCATCAGACAGCCGCAGAGCAGGATGCTGATGAGACCCAGGATGCTGACTGGTGTAAACTTGCCGAGCTGCACGAAAGTATCCGCATTGGCAGTAATGATGCCCGCATTCTTCAAACCGATAAAGGCGATAAACATACCGATACCGGCAGAAATGGCGAATCGGAGATTCTTCGGAATACACTCCAATATCTTATCGCGGATATTGAGGAAGGTGATGGCTAGGAAGATGATACCCTCTACGAGCAATACCGCCAAAGCCTGCTGCCAGGTCAAGCCCATAGCCTGACAAAGGGTGAAAGCGAAGAAGGCGTTCAGTCCCATACTAGGAGCCTGGGCAAAAGGCAACTTTGCCATGAAAGCCAGCAGGAAGGTGGCGATGGCTGAAGCGATGGCTGTGGCAGTAAAGAGAGCTCCCTTGTCCATACCCGTAGTGGCGAGGATGGTAGGGTTCACTGCCAGGATGTAACACATGGTCAGGAAGGTAGTCATACCAGCTATCAATTCCGTCTTGACCGTAGTAGTCTTTGGGTCGAAACCCAATAAAGCTTTTAATTTGTTCATTTCTTATA
>JAJXBQ010000417.1:0-1469 GCA_021640525.1 Segatella copri | reverse complement strand
TAGCGGCATCTACCGGACCGTTTCCACTGGCAGCGGCTTCAAACTTCTCACCGGAGATGTTCAATCCCAAGCTGGCAACCGAACGAACCCCTACTCCACTGGTCACCTGAAGATATTCCAGTTTGATGCGGTGGTTCTGCGTACGGTTTGCCCCTGCCAATACCAGAATGTCGTCATCATTGATATCTTTCTTCTTATCGGCAAGTTTCAGGAACTCTTCATACACTTTGTCCAGCTTCTCCTGATCCAGCTGTACTCCCAATATCGACAAACGATTCTTCAAGGCTGCACGTCCGCTACGGGCTGTCAATACGATGGAATTATCATCAATACCCACATCATGCGGGTCAATGATTTCGTACGTCTGCACATTCTTCAATACACCGTCCTGGTGAATACCCGACGAATGGGCAAAAGCATTGCGACCTACAATAGCCTTGTTGGGCTGCACCGGCATGTTCATCAGGCTGGACACCATACGGCTGGTTGGATAAATCTTCTGTGTATTGATGTTGGTCTCGATTTCTATGTCCTTGTGACATTTGATAATCATCGCCACTTCCTCAAGAGAAGTATTGCCGGCACGTTCACCAATACCATTGATGGTTACCTCCACCTGGCGGGCACCATTCAGTACGCCAGCCATTGTATTGGCAGTAGCCATGCCCAAGTCATTGTGGCAATGAGTAGAAATAATGGCATTATGAATACCGTTGACATGTTCCATCAGATATCTTATCTTCGCGCCATACTCATCAGGCAAGCAATACCCCGTTGTATCGGGAATATTCACCACAGTCGCACCTGCCTTGATAACAGCTTCTACCACCCGTGCCAAATATTCATTATCCGTTCGGCCTGCATCTTCGGCATAGAACTCTACATCATCCACATACTTACGTGCATACTTTACGGCAGCCACTGCACGCTCTATAATTTCTTCGCGATTGGAATTGAATTTATACTTAATGTGCGAGTCAGATGTACCGATACCAGTATGAATGCGTTTATGCTTGGCAAACTGCAAAGCCTCTGCCGCCACATCAATATCTTTCTGTACGGCACGTGTCAAGGCACAGATGGTGGGCCATGTCACAGCTTTTGATATCTCAATGACCGAATTGAAATCTCCCGGACTTGAAATCGGAAATCCGGCTTCAATCACGTCCACCCCCAGGGCTTCCAGTTGTCTGGCTACCTGAATCTTTTCCACTGTATTCAATTGGCATCCCGGAACCTGCTCGCCATCGCGGAGCGTTGTGTCGAAAATAAATAATTTGTCACTCATTGCTTTATTGTATTTAATTTATGTTCCATAAAAAAAGCCTTTCACACTTGGAAGTGAGAAAGGCTTCATATATCATTGCATCTTACATATATATTCACGCACAGCACTCACTTCCACTAAACTTTGCCAGTAGAATAATAATACCACACAGTAGAATATATGTAAAGTTCTGAATCATCTT
>JAJXBQ010000129.1:0-9876 GCA_021640525.1 Segatella copri | reverse complement strand
TTGCTGCTGTGCATGCTCATGGGAGTGGTGCATGGTGCCAAGGCGAACAGGTGTTTCACGCAATATTGGGGTGTTAATACCGAGAATATTCATCATCCGACCCCAACTGAACCGTATCTCGCATTCAATGTTCTGTTTTATGACGAGAATAGTGGCGACTCTTTTTTCCTGAATGCAAACGGAAATTGGAACAACGGCGGCGATGGAGAACATCGTGGTGTTGCCATTTATGTAGATGGAAATTACATCTGCTCTGATAATTATTTTTTGCCTTATGGTAGTTGGAATTATGGATCCGACAAAGGCAACGATGGCAAAGATGGTAAGGTTGAAGAGATTTGTGCTAGCGTCAATGGCTGGTGGACTTCTGGTGAGAATTCTAATGGAAAATGGAATGTAAATGGTTATGCTGCCACCGTAAACGGAACTCGCTATAGAGTAAAGTTTTGGGATCCATTTCGCACAGGCGATTTGCGCTTTGTCAGAGTAAATGTCTGGATGGATAAAATCTCATGTTCCACAAGTCATACTGTAACCATTAAAGGCTGGTGGAGAAACAGAGACAAGGGGGCGACTAATGCTGAACTGATGGAAAGAACTTGGAAGTTCAATGGAATCAGTGACCTTTCTCAAAGTGTGCCACCTGCTACGAAAATGACGGCATGGGATAAGTTCGACCTTGTGACGGGACCTTTGTGGACGCAAGATGGCTCTAAGTCTTGGGATGGCTCTGTTGGAACACTGAGTTTGCCTGATACTTACATCACGGAGAAAGACATGAAGAATGCGTATGGCAGCATTTATGTCAAGCCGGACGATCTCACCAACAACAATAGTTATAAGGCAGGGGCTTCTGAGACGACGACCTTTAGTTGTGCTTATACTCCTTCGAATCATTATAATACCACATGGTTGCCTGTTGAATTCCATCGCACGACCAAGTCACCTGATAATGAAGATAATGTCACGATTTATCAGTTTCGCCATGTCAAGATTGCTGGTTTTGTCAAGCCTCAGAATCTAAAGATTTCTGCTGAAATGTGGAAGAAGAAAACAACTTTGGTATGGGAGGTAAATAATGGCGATGAGAATAGCAATAGTACAAATGGTACATGGAGTGTCTATCGCTATCTCGATGATAATTCAGAGGACAAAGTACGTATAGCGAAAGACATAGACTACTCTATATGTAAATATACAGATACGGAAGTACCTGAATATGACAAGAAATATAGGTATGAGGTGACGTTTGTTCCAAAGAATGCTCCTGCATTGGAGCAACCTCAGGAATTGACAACATCCGACACAATAACTGTCGCTCGTAATTTCCCTATAACAATCGAGGACGTGGTAAAGAATGAAGGAAAAAAAACCTTTACCATCAAATGGAAGACGAATGCCTTCTTGGGCAACGAGTCGTATAATTTTGCCATTTATCGTGCTTCTAACGGAACTTGGGGCAACGACCCAATTGCGACGATACAGGTAACGAACAAGAACCAACAGAACTTCTCTTATACGGATGCGTCGGAGTTCAGCGCAAGTTCCACCTATCAATATAAGGTGCGGCTGAGCATGTTGGAGAACAAGCTGTTTGAGTCGAACGTCTCCAAGATGGTTTTCCTTGGAGACAACTCCGAGGTTTCTTCGCTTTCCACCACTAAGGGTGAGTATAGCGGACTGGTGAAGATTAGTTGGACAGCCAAGCAAGTGGGTACTACTGCCACGAAATATATCGTGGAACGTAGGCTGAAAGGCTCTGAGGACTGGGCTGTCATTTACAGGACATCGGGTACCTCCGACCAATATTATTGTGAGGACAACACAGCCTTGCCAGGTCAGTTCTATGACTATCGGGTGACATCTTCTGCCGAAGGAATCGGTGCGGATGACAATGGAGAGGTTGTCAAGACAACGATAGACAATACAAAGACCGACGACGGATTCTGTCGTGCCACAGGTGTCATCTCTGGTAGAATATCCTATGGTACAGGAGTGGCAGTGCCAAATGCCACCGTGCGCTTGAAGCAGAACAACGATTCTGAGGACAACCTCCGTCAATTCTATGCACTTCGCACGGCCAACTCGCAGGACGGTATCAGTCTCGACTTGACGGAAAGCGACTTGAAGAAGCGTTTTGGCGAGAAGCCATTCAGCGTTCAGATGTATGTGTCTCCAGATGCCGACCAGTTGGAGAATGCACACCCAGTGCTCTTCGACCTCGCGGGCACCTTGCAGTTGCGATTGGGCACATGGGATGCAGTCACCAATAAGTACTCGCTTATTTTGAAGAATGGCGAGACCGAGATGACGATGGATGCAGCCCTTGCTGCTTCTAATTACACCTCTCTCACCTTGACCAAGGATGAGACAAGTACAGCCGTAATGACGACAGTGGATAAAGATGGCAATGTGCAAACCAAGGATTTGGGCAAGTTGTCGTTTAGTTGGAACACCGAGCAAGCCCAAGGCTTGAGGTTTGGTGGATCCTATACCTCAGATGCAGCCAACATCTTCACGGGCTACATCGACGAGTTGCGTATATTCAGTGGCAAGGCTCTTTCAACTACCGAAATCAAGAGCAACTACAACCATACCCTCGCTGGTACGGAGAGTGGTCTCTTCCTCTATTGGCCTATCGACGAAGGCTTTGCTGGGCAATCCACAGCCTACGACTATTCCAAGACAAGCGGTGTAGCAAATGGTCATCATGGCAGTCTCTGCGGACAGACCACTTCTACGGTCATTCCTACAGAGGAGCAATTGAGTCTCTTTGCCGTGACCGACGAGCAAGGAAACTTCGTGCTCCGTGGTGTGCCTTTCTCTGGCGATGGTACCAACTACACCATCATCCCAACGATGGGCATCCATGAGTTCTCGCCAAGTTATTCCACTCGCTATGTCAGCGCATCGTCGTTGACTCATAGTGCTGTCGATTTCAGCGATGTGTCTTCATTCCCTGTTACAGGTGTCGTATATTATGACGGAACAGACTATCCTGTGGAGGGTTGTAACTTCTATGTGGATGGAACGATATGCAGCAAGGATGGCGAGGCAGTGACTACCGACGAAGAAGGTAAGTTTACGCTCAGCGTACCTATCGGTGAACACTTCATCCAAGTGAAGAAGGACGGACATGAGTTTATAAGCAATGGACGTTATCCAGAAGACCCTAATGGTGTGGGTACCAAGATGACCTTTGACAAGAGTATCAGCAACTTGGAATTCTTGGATGCTACACTTGTCAACTTCACAGGTCGTGTGGTAGGCGGTAGCATCGAGGGCGACAAGCCTTTGGGATTCGGGCAAAGCACGAACAATATTGGTATGGCAGAGATTATTCTTCAGGCACAAGATACCAAACGTCGTCTCAATGTCGTGAAAGTAAAGAACGAGACCTCTTACTCTTATGAGACCAATACAGACAATGTAACCTGTGCATCTGCAACAAGCAAGATAAGCAGCAAATCATGGCGTGGAGCCAAGGAGGATGATGCCGACTATAGCAAGAGTATTTTCATCCTGACTGATGAGCAGACTGGTGAGTTCTCAGCATTGCTTCCTCCGCTGATTTATACTGTGCAGAGTGTCAAGGTGAAGAGCACCAATCAAGATGTTGGTAGTTCTGTCACACTCGATTTGAGCAATGCACTGCGAGAGAATACGGATACTCTCTATGCCGAAAATGGTGTGGATTACGAACTGTATACTTATAATACAGCCCTTAGGCAAACCTATCATAGCACACCGTCGTTTGCAGTGAAGCAGAAAGGTGCTGAGGCTGGTGCGTTCGGTATCGACAACTATCATGTAGAGGATATGGACGGTGAGGCAGATGTCAAGATTTACACCGCTTCCGAAACTGATGGCGTTAAATACACTTATGGTTATCCTGTGTTTGTCTCTGGTGACAACTATACTTTCGAGTTTGAAGGCTTTGAGGAGTATGTCAATCAAGATGACAAGGATAATGTCGTGACAAGCCGTGTGCCATTGGCTGGTAATATAGTAACAATCAGCAATGCCATGTCGGCAGACCAGAAGGTATGTGCCAAGGACATGAGTACCTATAAATATGGTGACCTGCTTGAGTTGGAAGAGAATCAACTCCAACTCGATGATGACGGAAAGGCAACCTACAAGTGGAAGGCTGGCTTGCCAAATATCACAGAACCTTATACACGTACTCTTTCCATTAATTATGACATAGAAGGACGTTCGTATGCATGGAATAAAGGATTGGAAGGTATTGTGCTTGGCTCGCTACCTACAGGCAATAACTTTGTGACAGCAGGGCCAGACATCGTGGATATGATTTTGCGTGACCCTCCAGGAACCAACTCATTTGCTGCTTGGACTACGGGTAGTGTGACTACTACCAGTAAGTTGAAGGGTAGAGCATGGTCTTCTGAGAATACTGCGATGACTACCACGCATTTGGGTGTGAAAATAGAAACACTCACAGGTTCTCCATTCTTCCAGGTCGCTTCTGATTTTGAAACCTTAGATGACTTAGGGGTGGGTATTACCGCAACGACTGAGGGAGAAAGTTCTGATACATGGGTGCGAACGGTAACCAATACTAAAACCATATCTACATCATCAGCTCCTGAGTTTGTTGGTCCGATAGGTGATGTCTTTATAGGAACTGCTACCAATATTTTGTATGGAGCAGTGAGAAACGTTGGTATTCGTCGTGCGGATAACAATGAGTTTGAATTGAACTTGAAGGACATGATTTCTACAAGTTTGGATTTCAAAACGGCATTCAACTATACTGCCAACTATATAGAAAATGTGCTTCTTCCTAACTTGGAGAGCGTACGCAATTCATTCTTGACCAAAGTAAATGAGATAGGTAGTCCTACGAATAATACGGAAAGCCCTGTTTATCTGACCACGTTGAGCGAGGAAGATGAGAGGTTCGGTAGTAGCAATAGTGATAAAGAGGTGTGGGGAGAGCAAGCTGTGGCAAGCAACAAAGTTTCCGAGAATGAAAACCTTTTTGTCGGTCCATCCTATACCATTGTATGGCCAAAAGATAATACCAAGTGTTATTGTGATACTATTGCTTGGTACAATCTACAGATCGCAAATTGGAAGAAAGCGTTGGCAACTAATGAGGAACAGAAAGTAATGGCAATAAAAGATACGCAGGCTTCTGTGCAGAACTATTCTTTCGATGCAGGTTCTTCTGTAACAGTGACTACGGCTGTTGATACCACTTCCACACATACATACGATATTACGGTGATGGGCTTGGCAAAGTTATCCAATGCTTTTGGTTTAAGAGTGAATACAACAGGTGTGGATTGTACTTTGGAGACAACTACTGGAGGTGGTACTCACAATATAAATGAAACATCGGAGTCTCATTCCGCAGAAATCAGCTATACCTTGGCAGAGGAAGGCGATGATGATGCCATCTCTGTGGATGTTTTTGATGGAAAAAGAAAGAGTGGTACGCCGATTTTCTCTCATGGTCCAGTCTTCTATACTCGTGGTGGACAGACCAGCAACCCTTACGAGGGTGAGGTGAAGACAAAGTATTATTCGCCTGGAACTACCATCATGGAGGCTACCATGCAGATTGAGGTGCCTAAGATTCGTGTCAACAACAATCGCACGGCAAGTTTGAGCAATGTGCCAACAGGTACTCCTGCCAACTTTACCTTGCAACTCACCAATGAGTCACAGATAGACGAGGATGTCTATTACAAGTTGCTGCTTATCGACGAGTCGAACAACAAGGGCGCCAAGGTATCTATTGATGGAATGCCACTTACGGATGGTCGTTTGATCAAGATACCTGCAGGTACAGAAGTAACAAAGGCTTTGCAGATTTCGCAGACCGACCAAGGTGTGCTCGATTATGAGGACATCGGCATCGTATTGGCTTCCCAAACTCAGTTTGACCCAACCAGCACATGGGATGTCATTGCTGATACTGTATTCGTTTCGGTTCATTACGTTCCGTCTTCTACAGATGTGAAGATGAACTTGGGACAGGCGGTGATGAATACAACCAATATGCCAAATGTGAAGAAGGAGTTGAACCTAACGTTCAACAACTTTGACAGAAACTACAAGAACCTCAAGGCATTCCGAGTACAGTACAAGGCACTAGGTGCTACAGACTGGACTACCTATCGTGAATATGTGCTCGCTGATGACGGTCATTTGTCATCATATCAAGAAGTCTTGCCAGATGATGCCAATGTGACTTGTCCTATCAATGTCGCTTCCCTGCCTGATGGTGATTACGTCTTCCGTGTATTGTCGGTTTGCAGTTATGGCAACGATGAGGTTTACAAGAGCAGTAATGAGATAGCCATCACTAAGGATATGGAGAAGCCGAGACCACTTGGACAGCCAACTCCTACCAATGGAATACTCACTGCGGCTGATGACATCAGTATCACCTTTAATGAAGACATCGTGAAGGGTGAGCTTACTGAGACAGCCAACTTCCGAGTCACTGGTGTGCTCAATGAGCAAGAGGTGGAACATGAGACGGCTCTCAACATGACAGATGCAGAGGTCACAGCCTCTACTGAGACAGACATCAATCTCTCAGGCAAGAGCTTCAGCATGGATATGTGGATGAACGCAAAGGGCAAGGGCACAATCCTTAGTCATGGCAATGCTTCGTCCAAGTTTAGTCTTGGTGTAACGGAAGATAGCAAACTTGCTGTGACCGTGGCTAACGAGACCTACACTTCAGTGAATGCGATTCCACAGAACAAGTGGGTGTTCTTGACCTTGAACTATCAAGCTCAGAACAATGGTGGCTTGTTGAGTGCTAACGTGGCTGAGGATGCCAACGAGATAGAACTCTTTAAGAATCTGGATGTCGTAAAATATGCAGGTAATGGTATGCTGGCTGTTGGCAAGAACATGATGGGTGCTATCCATGAGTTGACTCTTTGGGATGAGGCGCATGATATGACATCTGCCTTGTTGAATCGCTCTAAGACCAAGGTTCCTTCTACTCGCCACTTGATAGGTTACTGGAAGATGAACGAGGGTGAGGGCACTGTAATTACCGATTATGCTCGCAACCGCCACATGAAGATGACTGCGGAAAGCTGGTATATCAACAATGTCAACAAGGCTGTGGCTCTCGATGGAAAGAACCACTTGGCGATGTCTATCGGACATTGTTCTCCTTTGGAGGATGACAGTTACGCTGTGGAACTCTGGATGCGTGCTGACAAGCAGAAAGGTGAAAGCCAGTTGTTGCAAGCAGGAAGGGTAGGACTCTGGATGGATGCCAATGGTATTCTTCAACTCTCTTCTGGAGACAAAGCTGGCAAGACCGACGACATCAATACCTACACGGCAAGCAAGAAGTCTTTGCAAGACAATGTTTGGCATCATGTAGCACTTAACGTGCTTCGCAATGGTAATGCCGCCGTCTATGTGGATGGTGAGCGAACCATGGCAACAAGTGCTTCTAACATCGCAACGCCTGCTGCTGATTCTCTCTTGATAGGTACACGCCGTACTCTTGAATCGGAGAATGAGTATGTATATGATCGTCCATTGACAGCGCAGATTGATGAAGTGCGACTTTGGAATGCTATGCTCAATGCCGACTTCTTGAAGAACCATCGTAAGTTGCGCCTTACAGGAACAGAACCGGGTCTTGTGGCTTACTATCCGTTTGAGAAGAAGACGCTTGATGCTGGTAATCAAATCGTCACAGTAGGCAATGCCGCAGATTTGACAGATACTTCTGATGATAAGCGAATGGCTGTTTGTGGCGAGGAAATGGTTTATGTAGATGAAGCTCCTGCTTTGCGCACGAAGCCAGCGGAGGAGAATGTGCCATTCGACTTTGTGGCAAGTGATAACAAGATTGTCATCAATGTACGTGATGATTATGCTTCTCGCATAGAAGGTTGTACCCTGAACTTTACCGTTCAAGATGTGAAAGACATGAACGGCAACCTTTCGGACGCAGTTTGTTGGTCGGCTTATGTCAACCAGAACCAGTTGGAATGGAAGAATACTAGTGTCAAGGCTTCTAAGAATGCCAATGAAGAGGCTACCTTTACGGCGACGATCGTCAACAAGGGTGGCAAGCAACAGATGTGGACACTCGACGGAATGCCTTCTTGGTTGAAAGCAGACATAGACAATGGTACTTCTGATGCTCTCGCTGAGACAGATATACTCTTTACAATTGCTAAGTCAACTCCTGTTGGCAAGTATGAGGAAACCGTTTATCTAGTTGGTAGCGATGGCATGGAATCTGCGCTGACCATCCATGTTACCGTCAATGGCGAGAATCCATCATGGAGTGTAGATGCTACTAATTATGAGAACTCGATGAATATCATCTCTACACTGACGATACTCGGTGTTCCTTCAACGGATGTTGACGATGTCGTGGCAGTCTTCATAGATGACGAGTGTCGTGGTGTGGCTCAGCCTAAGTACAACAGTCGTTATGATGAGTACTTTGTGATGTTCAATGTCTATGGCGATGCCCAGGATGCAGGCAAGACGCTTACATTCAAGGCATACGATGCAAGTACTGGTATTACTTACCCTGCTTTGCAGACAAGTGAACCTGGCGTTTGGAAGTCAAATGGTTTGATAGGAAAGCTCAACAACCCACTTCGCTTGGAGGCTGTGGATGTACTCGAACAGTCTCAGACCTTGAACAGTGGTTGGAACTGGATGTCATTCTATGTAGCTCCTGATGATATGGAAGTAGGCAATATGTTCTCTTCTGTTGCCGATGGAGTAAGTATCGTAAAAGCCCAGAATGGTTTTGCAAAGACTGATGACAGTCTATGGTATGGTTCTCTTCATGCAATTGACAACAAGAGCCTTTATATGGTTCAGATGAATGAAGCCAAACCATTCCACTTGTTGGGTAAGCGTCTAGACAAAGCCCAGAAACAGATTACTGTTGAAGGTGGTTGGAATTGGATTGCCTATAATGGAACTTCATTGATTTCTGTGGCAGATGCTTTTGCAGGAATGCAACCTGTGGATGGTGATTTATTGAAGAGTCAGTCTTCATTTGCAGTCTATGATGGCTATGAATGGATTGGTTCATTGGAAACATTGGCTCCTGGCCAAGGCTATATGCTTCAGCGAGCAACTGATGAAACTTCGACTTTCACTTATCCAGAAGTGACCACTTCTACCTATATGGCAAAGCGTTTCATAACTCGTTCCACCCCATCAGTGTTTACACCGATACCACGTGGTAAGTATCCTTACAATATGACGATTGTGGCTCAGGTGAAACTCAATGGTGAACCTGTGGATGTCGGTACTGAGGTGGGTGTCTTTGCAGGTGAAGAATGTCGTACCGCTGAGTTTACGACTACTTATAAGGACATCAATGGTATAGCTTATCTTACGATTCCTGGTGATGAAACAGCGAAGCTGACCTTCAAGATGCCATACGGAGATGAAATCTTGACATCGGATGTTACTTTGGATTACAAGACCGATGATATGTTGGGTACGATACGTAATCCATTTGTGATTTCATTTGAGATGGCAACTGGCATCCATGAGGTGGAAGCTGATGCTGACGAGGCTGAGGCTTGGTACGACCTCAATGGACGTTGCTTGAAGCAACGCCCTACGATGGAGGGTGTATATATTCGCCGTTACATGGATAAGGAAACCCGAAAGGTGAAGACCGAGAAATTAATCATCAAGAATAACAAATAGTGCAAGTTAAATTTTTAGTTAAGTAGTAACGAGCTGGGATTCATTTCCCAGCTCGTTTTGTGCGTGTATGAGATTTGTGTTCTTTTCTGCGAGAAAAGTGAAGCGTAGCTTCTTGTAATTCAGATAATTTGTGTACTTTTGTAGTGTAAAAAGAATCAATGGATAGTAAAACAA
>JAJXBQ010000003.1:0-40957 GCA_021640525.1 Segatella copri | reverse complement strand
TAAAATGTTATCTTTATAACAGTTATATAATATTATACGATTATATAAGCTATAAGTATCTGAATATCAAGAGATATATTCCAATAAAATTCTTCGAATATTTTTTGCCTCATTACACCAGGCATTATAATTACTAAACTGTGATATGTTATTGCTCACCGATGCTTTAGCCACACCTTCGATATGCGAAGCATTCAAGAATAGGGCTTGAAAAGGTTTCCACATGATAGTATTGTTAGCAGGGTGCTTCACTCCCAGAATATCGGCTACGATATACACCATATATCCATACTCAGCCTGCGTACGATCCCATACATACCAAGAGCCCTCAGTATGAATATACTTATGTTCTGCCAGTGTTTTCCATATCAGGGCAGCCTTCTCAGTCTTGAGTCTGGGGTCCACCTTGATTTCCTGGTCTCCTTTAAGATTTTGGGTACTAGCAGCTGTATTCTGCAAAAAATCACTCACCTGCGCATTGCTACCAATGACTACAGAGCAATTCAGTATGGTTACTCCACCAGTCAGAATTGCCTGGGCAAAAATTTCTTCTAACGACATTTTCCTTTTCTTGTTAGAATGTTAATGATAAAGAACAAGTCACGTTTACCTATCGTTGGGGAAAGGACTTCTAGCAAACGGTGTCCGCACACAACCTTGTTGCATATGGTAGACTTTAAGGCAAATGATCTTCGCCCAATCGGATATGAATCTTCATAAGGATGTTGGAAATTTATTAGTGTTACATTATATGATTATAGGTAGTTACACCAAATCAGCTACTATTCCTTCACTATTTGGCGCAAGTCTATCCCATCTTTAGCTAGGTTAAGAACATACAGAGCCTTACACCCGAATATTCTCTCAAAATCCTTTTTTCGATAAATACAGAAAAACTCATCACTGAAGGAAACAAATCGTTAAAAAGGAGGGTGTGTCATAAGTCTGTGACGCACCCTCTGTTGTTGTATCTGCGAAATCCGCGTGCCAAACCTTTTATGTTCGGGTTTTATAATCAACGATTTTTATAACCTTTGGTCATCACCTTGCGCACGGTGCCGTCGCTCATTTTCACGATGTTTATTCCGTGTTGCAGAGAGTTCACTTTTGTGCCGTTTAGCGTATAGATGGCTTTCACGGTAGCTTTGCCGACACTCTCTATTGGCTTCACCGATGCCAATATGCCAGATTCTGGCACGTTCCCCTCTATCTGGTAGAAGTTTTCGGCAGGAATTAAATTCCAATTGGTCTTCGTCGTCTTGTAGGTGTCGAGCAATGCTTTTGGAACGTACACCTTGGAATTGAACTCCTTTATAAAATAAGTGAAGTAATAAGGCACATTCATGGGTTGTGGCATGCGGCATACCAACGACTCGATTTTTGCATCGACGAACGCAAAGCCTCCGATGTTTATAAGCGTAGAAGGGAGGTCAACGTATTGCAATGGTTTAAAGAATCTGAAAGCATGGTCGGTGATATATTTCACTCCTTCGTCCACGATGAGTTTCTCGCAGGTCAATCCAGGCAGTTTACCTATTCTCACACCCCCAACTGGTTTAACGACGTTGCCTGCCGTTTCCACCTTGCCAGGAATCAGAAGGACACCATTCTTCACGGCATTGCTTAAAATGACATCCGCCCACATGCCATCTACCGATACTTCGTCAGTTCCGTCACGGCCGTTCTTGCAGAAGGTCTCCGTACCTTCGCGAAAGAGTATGCCGTCCTTGTAGGCGTACACGGGATTGTCGCCAGTGTCAATGTTCTTCAGATCGGAGTTGAATGCCAATACCGACGCTGCTCGCAACGACTTTGGCAAGACTACCGTGTTATCGGCATCTGTCAGTGCGTATGCAGATATTCCGAATATGCCTTCGGGAACTGTCACCTTGGCTGTTTCGCCTTGGGGCGTGTATTCTATAAGCCAGTCGGAGAAAACGAAAAATTCATTCTTGATGCCGTTGTCAAGGAACTTTGTTCTGGAGAATACCGCCTCACCAAGATTCTCGATATGTTTGGGGATATTGTTGATGTTTTCAAGATTCCAGCAGTAAGAAAAAGCTCCGTAGTTAATATACTTCAGATTGTCGGGCAATGTGACGGAGGTAATGCTCTCGTTGGCAGAGAAGGCGTTGGAATTAATCCCAACCACCGTGTATTCCTTGCCGTCAACTTCTATTTTCGACAGAATCGTAACGTCGCCCTGAGCCTTCTTGCCATTCTCCACCCATGCCGTTCCGTCGGTGCGGAGTTCATAGTCGATGTTGTCAACTTCATGAGCCTGTCCGTTAGTTGTCACAGCGATGACAAAGCAAAGCAACAAGGTTCGCATCAATGATTGTAGAGAAAAGGAATGTTGTCCTTTCTCGAAGAGAGTTGAGTAAATAGTTTTCATAATACTTCTGGTTTTTGTTGGCAGCCCCCTAATCACGGCAAAACCAAAAGCGCACGCATTCAAAAACGAAATGTGTTTTCCACTGACAAAAACGAAATGTGAATTAAAAAAGCACCCAAACAGCAAGTTTGAGTGCTTTTTTAATGATTTTAATCGAACAAAGACCAGTCTATTTCTTCCTTTTCCTTCCAAGCTGATTCAAGACAACCTTGTATGTGTGCTTGAACTCCAAGAGTGAAGGATGTCAACTCTTCAATATCTTTGAATGTGTATAGAAGAGGATTGTCATCAGAACCAAGTTTGACAGTCGGCATTGACTTCAAATCACCATCCTTGGCCAAGCCATAAGCCAAAGTATAGTTTCGCTGATTTTCGTCAGATAGCCACACCTGATGACCATTCCACTCATAGCCCTCCAATATCGCTTTCTGAGCGTTTGAATTGATCTGAGTGATAATAGTATCTTTCACCTCTTCCAAAGTTGGCTGATGATCAAATGTCTTGCGCCAGTTCCAGCCAACTTCATTGTCATCATCCTTGCCGAATCCATAGAACAAATCCCAACGGTTTCGGCCAACCTTCATCAATCCGTCTTGACGAATTGGAGAACCATAAATCTTTTCCATCTTCTGTTGTTGTTTAAAAGTAAATAAACTGCCGTTCAAACCTTGTTTAAGTAAAGCGGTATTTTACCTTGTTTCCATCGAAGACCTCACTCTCAATCACTGTTGTGAATGGGAAACACTCCTCAATGTCACTTGCTTTGTCCAAGATTTGTTTCATTTCCTCAGATGCCGTGAAGAACTTTGCCCATTCTCCAGTCTTGGCATCCTTGAAGCTTACGATGTAACGACCTTCACCTTGTGAGGTCTTCACATCCTTCTCATAGTCGTGGATTTCGATTTCCTTGTTGACAATGGCACTCAGTCTGACAGCCTTGCCAGGGAATCGTTTCTTTCCATCCTCTGGGGTATATGTGATACCCAGTTCACTGAATTTCTTCATACGTTTATTTGTTAATTTGAAAAATAAATGCTTGCAGTCAGCATGGCAAGCCATGCCTTTGAACGAACCGATGATTTCTTGTCTTCGCTTGCGACTTCTCACCTTGGCAAGATGCCTAGCTGCTTTTTGTTTTGTTCGTTTTCTTATCAAGGAATAGTCTTCATAATGGACATATCCCAAATAGTCAAGTCCAACGCTTACAGGCCTAACAGCTTCACTTGGCTTGATGTGAAGTCCAAGCTTAGAGAGTTCTTCATGCAATATGTCACGCCACTTCCAAAGTTCTCTCTTATCAGTGGACATCATCACTATGTCATCACAATATCTGTAATAATAGCGAACGCCCACAATCTCCTTCATATAGTGGTCTATTGGTGACAGGTGAAGGTTTGCAAAGCATTGTGAGCTTCTTAGACCCTTTGAAAGGCCATTGGACAGCAGATGAACAAAGTTTGAAAAGATTTTTAATATGATAGGGTCGCTCACATATTCCTTCAAATCGGCATACATCAAATCTTGATTGATAGAGTCGTAGAAATGATATATGTCACATTGATAGTAATACAGGTGTTCCTCGCATTCATGGATGTCGTTTTCCACGATGTGGTGGAGATAGTGCATTCCCCTTCCCTTGATACTTGCAGCAGATGTCGCTATCACTGTGGGATAGACATATTTCTCAAAGACGCTCATAATTGCATGGCAGCCTATTCTGTCAACAACTGGAGGTGCTTGCACGTCCCTTTCCTTTGGCCCATCTTTCACATGGAGGTTCTTGAAACCTGTGATTTGAAAACTTCCATCCGTGATGTGATCATGGAGGTAGTCGATGATGGCATCCTTTTTTTTTTTATTCTTTCCTTTTGTTCTGGCTTCAAGTCTCTCACCACATAGTCAAAGCTTTCACTTAGATTCTCATGGGTGACAATCTCTGGAACCAGGTTGTTCAATGTCTTAAAATCTGTCATAAGCCTTCAGGACTCCAATTTATGTTTCGGCTTTCCACAATATTGTGCTGTTGCCGTGGCTCAGGGTTCTCGCATGTACGATGGGCAAGCACGTTGCCGATTGCATGGGTGCGATGAAGCTGTCTAAAGACAGGTAGTTCTTAATTCGAGACGAGTGCCGATGTTCGTATTCGAGTTCGATGAAGCGTTGTTCGCATTCGCATAAGCGAGACCGCCATTCGCATTCGCATTGTTGTTGGCACGATACAGGACACGACCGTTGAACCCCTCTACCTCCCCTTTGGGGACTGCAAAGGTACATAAAATTTTTCAAAAATCGACCGCCATGGGCGGTAAATTGAGGTGGAGCACCTTTTTTAGAAGGTCTCCACCTTACGCTTTGACGCTTTTCCGCCATCACGCTGCTTTCAGCTCTATCGCTCCCTTGAAGGCGAGACGAGTGCCGATGCCCGTAAACGAGTACGACGAAGCGACGTTCGCACCCGCATAAGCGAGACCGCCACTCGCAACCGCATTGCCGCCGGCACGATACAGGACACGACCGATGCTATGGCTATACCAATAGATGTCCGTGTAGTTCTGATTCCACTTGCTGTTGTCGCTTGTGAGCTTTGTTGGAACAAGATCAGCATGTCTTCCAAATCTTACACGTCCGATGCAATAGTCGTTGGCATTGATGCCTTGCACGGCTCTCTCTGTTTGAGTGAATGGGTCATAGATATGCCAGACACAATCCAGGGAATCACCCGATGTTGCAACCATCTTGCTTTTCTTGAAACTTGTGAAGCTCTTGATGTTCACACCTACGTTGTCCATCCACTCACAGTTGCAAGCCAAGAAGTTCTCTATGCCGAGCACCTTGTTTCCCATGCCATTGTTCCAAGGACTGTTTGCCTTTCCGATGGAGTTCCAATAGCCTGTCTTATAGTTGTTAGTCCATCCATTGCTGCTTGATGAGCCAACACCACGACCATAGCCACACACTGCCTGTGCATCACGGTTTCCAATGAGCGCATAGAAGAGGTTTGCCACATCCTTGCTGGTCTCGTAGTCTATCATCTGATAACCCTTACCTCTCAGCCATGCCAAGTTTTGGAAGTCCTTGTAGGTATAGTGCAAGGTAAGATCGGCTATGTCTGTAGGGTCTATGTTCTGCACGTTTCCCTCGCTGTCATACGTCCATCCAGTATATGTGTTGCTGTTTCCATCACCTAACTTTGCAGAGACACCAGTCACACTTCTCAGAGTTCCGTTGAGCATGGCCGCCTCATAGATCCCGACAAGCTCTGGCTTGTGCTCCACCCAGTCAGGCTCAATCGCCTCCAGCTCAGAACTGTCAACTGCAAGTGCTTCTCCATCCGCATTGACTACCTTCACGGCAAAGATGAAATACTTTGAGCCATCTGGAACCGATGTGAAGGTATAGTCGCCTTCCATGAAGTCTGTATCTGATGCCATGCCTGTCAAGTTGTATATGTCGATGACTGATCCATCTTCCTTGACGAACACACCACCGATACGGCTGCTTGTCAACCCAGGCCAACGTACTTGTTTCATGCCTTCCACATCCATCCTGTATGCGTTGTAGCTCGCATTGGTGCGGACAAACGTCGATGAACTGTCTATTTTAAGGTTTCCAGAATCATCATAGATGTTTGTGTCTATGGAATCTGTACAAACGGAACAACCAGCCATGAGCATGATTTCAGCCAGCTTTACTCTCTTTGTGACACTTGCACTTGACATTGGCTTTGTCTGTAGGCTTGAATAGAACAAGTACTTTCTGTCATGCTTGTAGTCGTTGATGCCCTTGTACCAGTATCGTCCGATATACATGAAAGCATCATACTCGCCCTTGTCGTATGTGTTTTCGAGCGAACGACCGTCGGCAAGCTTCGAGTAGTCGCCTTCATCCAGAGGAATGCAATTCATCTTGGAGCTGCCTTGGTCATAGATGCCTATGACTGGTTTCATGTCGTTCCAAATTTGCAGGACATGTGCGGATGCCTTGTATTCGTTGCTGTAGTCGTAGCCTGTCTTGTTGTCAAGGTTGGTGATGTTCTGAGGATCGTTCACCGTGTCATCAAAGACAACTCCACTGTATTGGCTGTTATATACATTCAACTCTGGGAAGTAGGCTTGCAATGATTCAAGTGTCTCCTTGGAGATGAAATCCGTCATAATCCATCGGCCTGTCAATCCTGAGCATTTTCCGCTCTCACCATAAGATGTGCCATTTACGTCAAGCCCAACGGCTCCACTGTCCTTCAATGTTTGGAGAATGCCTGATACCCCAGATACGTTCACGTCCGTCAAACGGATGAACTTGATGTTCGAGCCACCGTTGATGCAGTCAAGTAGCAACTGGGTGCTGCTTATTTTTGGACAGTTTGTCACAAGCAAGCTTCTCACGCCATCGAATCCGTCAAAAGAGAGACCTCCTGGGTATTGAAGCCTTGGCAGGTTCTTGAATGAAAGGCTTGTCATCGTAGATGACAGCTGTAGCGTCTCGATTGGCGAGGCCTCTGCGAGGTCTATTGATGAAAGAAGCGAGTTCTTGGCAAGGACTGTCTTCAACCGTGGGCAATAGGTTGCAGTGATTGACGTGATCCTTGTATTTCTCACGTCGATGGAGGTGAGGAACGGCTTGTTTCCAAGGTTCAGTTGGGTGATGGCTCCACTTCCTTCCACTGGTTGGTAATATTCGCCACCAAGAATCAACTCTTGCAACATTTCACAGTTGGAGATGTCCCAGCTCTCAGCCTTTGGGGTGCAACCAGACAGGTCAAGCAAGGCAAGGTTCTTCGCTCCAAACACGTAGAGCATGGTTCCTGCACCTGTTGCCGTCATTCCACTTCTGAGCGTATAGCTCTCACCAGCCTTCAAATAGCAACTGTCCACGCAAGCGTCGGCACGATCCACGCCTATTCCAAAGAATCCATCCTGGGCGGCCTTGATGTTAATGGCGATGTCGTTTCCGACGGCACGCATCTTGAATGGGTTCTGGTAGAGCTCGCCCACCTGGTAATATCCATCACGATAAGCGAAGCGTTTCCTGAATGTCTCGGGGAGATCGTCAAGACGTAGCCCATGAACCGCATAGTAATAGTTGGCTCCAGCGGTGGAGTTCTCAATGTACTTTCGTTCGCCATCGAATGAGGAGATGACCTTTGCCCATTTGCTGAGTCGGTCTGTCAACCACAATTTGGTGCAACCTTGCGCTGAGAATATCTTCATGCCGTCTGCCTCTGCGTTTCGCATGTCCTGTGCGATGTCATGCAAGGTGACTGCGCTTTCCCCATTTCCATCAAGCCAAAAGACTGCCGCCTTGTATGACTGCTGGAACATTACGCTGTTCCAGCCCTGGTAATAATGCTTAGGGTCATTTACGGCATCCAAGTCCCAAGGAACAGTGAGACCACAGTCGTTGTCATAGTTCCAGACACAATCGCCATCATACCAGTGGTTGAAGTAGGCTCTCTTGTTTCCATCCGTGTCCTTGTAGAAAGACAGCATCATGTTCTTGCTTCGCTGATCGACTGCAAGGATATAATCGCTTGCGCATACATAACACAAGGTGCTGCGGACGTTGGCAAACTTGTGAAGCTCGTGCGACCACTTGGCAAGACGGTTCTCCTTTGTTCCGCTCACCGTTGCCCCATCAAGGGTGATGTCGCCATCTGCCTCTGTGAGGTCGTTGCTACATTGCTGTGTAAACAAGAGGAAATTATAAAGGTCGTATGGAACCTTCTTCCCAGACTCATAGAGGGCATTCAAGTCATCATCGTCAGGGTATCGGCATTCATAGTAGGAAAGCCAGACTGGCTTGCCTGTCGCCTCGTCAATCCTCATCATGTCATCCACGCTGTCCACGCCCTTCAACCAACAGAGATAATCATATTTCAGATACTCATAGCACGTCGTTGGATTGAGAACCCTTCCAGTGACAGTCCACTTTCTCGTAGCCTTGTCATAGGTCATGGAGCCAGTGGTGTCCATCCAGTTTCCACCGCTATACTTGGCGTACTTGTCATCAGAGGTGTGATAGACTGCCGTCCAGTCATATTCGGTCACTTTGTCCGCCTTGACCTCTGCAAGGCTCTTCGATGTTTCCGTTGGGTCTGCCACGGCCGTGGTCTCTACCATGGAGCCAGTTCCATCGTTCTCGATGAATATGTTGGAAGGGCCGCAATACTCGGAAAGCATGTAGATGTTTCCTGCCACGAGCGAGGAAGTGTCCTTCATCACCTCATCCTTGAAGTCCGTGAGCTTTTGTCCCTTGGCTGCCACAAGTTCCTTGAAGTCGCCATAGTTCAGGCATTCTGCCGTATAGCCGTCAACCTTCTCGAAGCCAAAGAACGAAGGGTTGTTCTTGTCCACGTTGAAGTTGGCCTTCGCATGGAAGTAGGCGTATGACTCATTGGTAGCATCCACAGAGTTGATGTCCGTTCTGAAAAGGGCGCAAGGAACTGAGTCGATGGAGGTGTTCAAGGTCTCGCTTCCCTTGTATGCGTTCTGGGCTGGTGTCATGTAACCTTCACCAAGGGCACGTTGGAGCTTGTTCATCAGTTCCATCGTAGCTCCATTGTTTGCGCCACCAGAGTCGGAGTAGTCCACCTTGATTGTCGCCACGTTGAACCACATGCCGTCTTCCTTCACACGAATCTTGCCCTTGGCTGCCATCTTCTCGCATAGCTTGAATTTCTCCAAGTCTTCACCTGTGAAGTCTTCCTCTGTATGGAGCAAGATGACCTTGCAGCCCTTGAACTTGCCCTTCTTGTTCTTGACAGGACGGAGTGAAGAGGTCGTGCCTTGGTTTACGGTTGGAACCATCAGCACCTTGAAGTCTTGCCATGGACGGTCTGGGAACCTGACTATCCAGTCGAAGTAAGCCTTGGTTTTCTTGTCGCCATCAAGTTTGTCCAGATAGCCAGGATAGTTCTGCTCGATGTTGTCCGTGTCGGCATTTTTAAGGAGTGTGACACAACAAAGCCCTGCATTCATGCAGGCTTGCATGGTTGGGCGGTCCTTGGTCGTTCCCTCAGCTGTCTGCGATGCCATCACCAGGTTCTTCTCATACTCACTGAGCATTTCCTTGGTGTCCTTCAAGCCCACAAGGTAGTTGTTGAGTGCCTGGCGGAAATTGAAGTATGTAGCCCATGCCGTAATCTTATACAGGTAGATGTCTGCACTGGTACCGTCGAAGTCGATGGTGTGTTCGTTTGTGGTGAACTTCCCTGCGTCATAGTAACAAGCACCAGCTTCGTCACCATTTCGGAATATCTTGATGCTTCCTATACCAGAGTATGGGGCGATGGCAGAAGGCTCTATCACGATGTCGAAGCGTGTCACTGTGTCCTGGGCGTAATACACCACGGCTGTCTGTTGCGCTCCAAGGTCATCTGGGTTGGTTGCCGTTGCGCCATCACAGGTGAAGACCAGCTTCTCACCAGTGAGATAGAAGCCCACCTTGTTGTCGCCAAGGCAGTCTATCAATTTCACGTTTCTGTCTTCCACATTCTTGATCTTGACCGTGAAGCTGATGGCCATTCCATTCTGTTCAATGCTGTTGGATGCAAAAGGCTTGTAGTCGCACACCGCCTTCATGTTCTCAGCAATACGTAGGGACATGATGCCCTTGTCGTTGTCCGTTCCATAGGAGGAAGTACCAAAGGAATCCTTGACAAAGCCATTGGTGCTCCAGTTTGACCCTTCCACGTTGATGGAGGTCTCACCGTCCTTGATGGCCTTGTCTTCCTCGCTGTTCGAGCGTGAGTCCATGGTGATGTTGAACACTCGCTGTGTGCTCACTTCCTCCACATCGACCAGACTTCCGTCAATCACGAAGGATGCTGCCTGTGATACGGAATCCCCACATTCCACATATACGTCGATGGTCTTGGAGCCATCATGTACGCTTTCAAGCACCTGCTTGTTATACGTGTATGTCTGCGAGCGATACGCCACGCTGCTGTTCTGTACCGTTCCATCGTAAAGAATCACAGCCTTGGGGTTGTTGTCGTTGGCCACATATAGCGCATAGTCGATGGAGATTGACTCGTAGAGCTTGCGCTTGCCTTGGATTTCGTCCGTGTACCATCTTGTGGCTACAATGGGAGTGTTGTTTCCTTCCTCCACGACCATGACTGAGGTATGGAGGTAATTGCCAATGACACCGCTTCCCACATCCTCGCCATGGATTCTCAGTGGATAGGCTCCATGTGTCAGTGAAGTTCCCAGACAGTTGCGTGGGTCTATGTTGACGGAATGCGAATAAGTGTCCGTGATGATTGACGAGCCAAGTTCCTGCCATTGGTTGTTGATGTAGATTTCCGCAATGGCCTTGATGCCCTTGTCGCTGGCGTTGTTGGCAAACTTATACATCGGGATGCTCTTTGCGGATCCACCGACGGAAAGCGAGGTGTTCTGCGTGAAGTTGAGGGTCTGGACGCTTGTGATGGTCACATCGACACCAGAGACATTGATGTTTCTCGAACCGTTGTTTCCTGCGTCATCGTATGCCACCAACTGGAAACGCTTGGTGGTTGCCGTCACGAAATAGGAGCTAACGTCTATGCCAAAGTCGTATGTGTCGCCCGATGCCGACGAAGCCTTGTTGACTGAAAGGGTTTCGAGGACTTGGTTTGTGTCCCTGTCCTTCAACACGATTTTCTCTATCATGTTGTAGATCTCGCCACCTCCTTGCGTTGTGATGCTTCGGATGGCTGCCTTGATGAGCACGGTGCTTCCTGCCTTGGCATAAAGTGGTGAGCTTTCAAACTGGATGCTCACAATGGTACCAGAGCCACCACCGCTGCCTGTGCCAACAGGGAACTGTTGTTCGTCACCGATGCCCTCACCCTCTGAATTGGCAAGTTGAAGCTTGACCACTCCCTGGGTCTCGGTGTCCACCTTGATCTGTGAAGGAACGTTCTTGTATGCGCCTCCAGTGGAGAAAGCGTCCTTGCCATCCTTTTCAGGCTCATCCTTTGCCTCCATTTTAGAGCCACCGCCAAAGTCACTCCAAAGACCCACTTCGCCAATATCCGTCACCTCACCCTGGAATTGCTTGGTGTCCATTTTGTTCTCACCAGTGGAGTATGAGATGATGAGACCCTTCTTCGCATAGATGACACCAGTCTTCTCCTGGTATTTCAGGAGGGCTGAGACAGCGGTCTCCAAAGACCAGAATTTTCCCACGTCTGGACTGCCCACAAGCTTGTCGATGATGAGGTATGTCTCGGAACCTGCTGCGAGTGAGCCAAAGTCCTTCCAGTTGTCCGTGTTGAGCCAGTTTGTCTCGGTCACGGTCTTGCCCACGTATTGGTAAGTCTTCCAAATGCTCGCTGACATCTCGAAGGAAATGATCAGACCGCTCACAGCCTTGCCTTCCTTCCATGCCACATGAATGGCAGACATGCTCTCGTTCTGGCTGTCGGAAAGTTGGTAATAGCCAGTGATTGGAACCTCGTTGGTGGCATTGAATATGCTTGCAGGGGTTGCCTTTGGAGCTATTTGCACCATGTCGTTGCCTGTCCAGATGTAAGGAACCTTTCCCATGACATCCACATAGATGACAGATTCACGAATGGTCTGCTTCACCCATGTCGGCTTGACATCTTCTCCCACCACGAGATCCTGGAGCCTTTCCAACTGCTTGTTTTCCGATGAATATCTGTATGAGTTTACGATGGAGGCAGATGGAGTGTCCCAGTAGGACACCATGACCACATCATAGACTTCTTCTGGAAGGTGGGAGCTTGGCACTTTCTTGTTTGAGTCAAGCGGGGCGATGCCGCCTGCCTCGCCAATCTTGTCTGTGATGGCTTTCACGGTTGCCGCATTTGCCACGGCAAGGCTCTCACGGATGTTGTCTGCCAAGGCTTTGCCACCACAAAGTGTCCATTCCGTCCATCCTTCATCCTTTGTGTGGGTTCTGGTATATTCGGAAAAGACAGTTCCGCTTGTTATCTGCTTTTCTGCATTGAGGGCGATGGAACCTCTTGCCACCTGTATGCAATATTCCTGGTCATAGCCAATGACAAACTGGCTCACCTGTATATTCACACCGTTGAGCTGCGCCCTCATCTCACCTACAAACTTGAAGTTATCGGAGGTGGCACATGCTGCATCAAGTTTGTTTTGAAGCTGGGCTTCCTTGGTGGTGTCGCCATCTGTGAGATTGCCAAGCGAGACGAATGGGTCGCTCAGTGCGCTGCTGTTGTCGCTGGTTCCCTGGAGTCGTTTCAAGAGTTCCGCATCACCATTTGTGCGGTTGGTCTGTTCCGTGTCGATATGGGCTTGCAAAGTTGTGTCCGCTTTGGCTCGATCAATGATTTCCTGGTCAACCTGTTGCTGTAGGGCATAGATGCTTCCAAGATTACCCATCAATAACCAAGGATCTGTGTCATTGCCCTTTTGGAAGGCATAGACATTTCCACTCTCTTGCTGGGTGGAGTTCTTTGCGTCGTATATGGCTACGAGCTGGCCAAAGCGAAGTGCCTTGCCATTGCTGCCTATAGGAGCCGTGCTGTCTGCCTTCATTGCTGCATAGCTCTTGTACACCTGATGAATGCCAAGGCCATCAGCATTCTGCTCCATATCGGCAAGGTATGCCAAAGTATCGGCATGAAGGCTGCCAACTTCCTCTGGAGATATGCTATCTACCTGCGTCTTGCGACGCAAGTTTTCTGCACGCTGTTGTAACTTGTAGATTGATTCCATGGACTATTTTTTTGGTTTAAACTCACTATATTTAAATGTAACAGTAATAGGAATGATAGGAAATTCATAGCTATCATCATAAAAGCCTTCAGGGAAACCACCTTCTGGCTGTAGGAGAACCAAAGGAGCAACTGGCTTTGCACAAACGCTAAGTCGGTATTTCTTGCCAAGATAATCAAATGTAGGACTAACCTTGCCTTGGAGATATTCTCCTAAATTACTATCATTAAACACAAAGAGCATTCCTTTTGACATAGGTGCTTCAGATGTGTCCCAACTCTTAGCCGATGTCTTTATATTGATTGTAAGTTGCCGTTCATTGTCTGCCTCGTTGACTTTAACCATCCCCGAATATCCATTGAAGAATGTGACATTCGCATTTTCCTTGATAGATCCAAGACCAAGGGCTGAGGAAAGCAAATCCAGCAAGGGATGCAAATTATACAAATTATAAGCTTGGTCAGCTCCTGTTGAATCCGTACTCACATAAACCTCCTTGGATTGAGTGCAATTTCTACTTTGTCCATCCTCAAAAGTTCTGACATCCTCTTCCTTGTTTTTGACACATATATATATAGGTTGATTCCAATCATCAATGGCCAAAGGGGTGTCTGGCCATGAGAGAAAGTCACCATCAACAACAAGCGTGCCTGCTGACAAGATGAATTTCGTCTGCATCTTTTCCGTGTCAATTTCAGAATTTCTAAAGTCATAGTCATCCAGGATGAAAACATTTGTCTTAACCAAGGCCAACAACAAAGGCTTGATGGTTTCGACTATCATGTCTTGGAGTGTCTTCAAGTCATCCAAGCAAACAGGCTGACCGCCCTCACTAAAAATTAGCTTATTCATAATCGTATAATTTTATGCTGTACGTGCGTCCAGCTGGTTTGTAAAACGATAACAGTTCCTTTATCCTTGTAAGGTTCTTGCCCTTGTATTTGTCTTCATTGGAGCCAAGTGAAGTACAAAGAAACGTTGGAACCCATACGACGAAACTGTCTTTGTAACTGCTTTCTTCCTTGTATTTCAAAATGACACCAGTCTTTGAATCCTTGTGCAAATACTTGCATGGTGCATCCTCATGTTTGAAATGCCAATAGCTTGTCAAGTCTTCCTCTTGCGTCTCGATGTAAATTTGGCGATCTGACAGGAAGAACGCATCATTCAAGATTTTCTCCAAGTATATGACATTGGCCGTGATGTCAAGTTTTTCTAAAACATTGTCACGATGCTCCATCAGTTTGCCGTAGATGAATGCCAATGGTAAGATGAGAGCCTTCAACAGGGCTATGAGAAACTTACTTCTCAAAATAGGTGGAAGTAATTGTACCACCAACTTCGTCAAGTCAATCCTGTACCACATAATTCAATGAGTTTGTGAGACCTTCTGCGATGAAGCTACCGCCCAAGGCCGTATAGTTATTTCCTTTAATCTCTGTGTAGCTCGTGCCACCATCTTCCATGTAGGAGCATTCTCCAAGTTCCACATCGTTCACTCCATCAACATTCAGAATGGCATTTGTCAGCTTGGTCTTGTTGAAAGTTCCACCATATACGATGCCACTCAAATATGAGTTTATGGCATTCTCCACAGGCTTGCTTCCATCGGAAATCATAGTGCCATCCGAATTGATGACCAATGGGTCAACGTAAATCTTTGCCCTGATGACAATTCTGTCAGCCTCCTTGGAACGGATGGAAAGAACCACTCCTGCGACCTTCACCCTGTTCATGTACTGTTTGAACACCGTTAAAACGTCGTTTGAAAGTGCCACAGGCTTGCCGTCCTTGTCACCGCTCACAAGTATTTGTACGCTCGTGCCCCTGTCTCTCACGGCTGCGTACTTCACCACTTGCTTGCTTTCGTCGATGTTGGCATACATATACTGTTGGGTGGCCTCGTTCAACACAAGACTGTCACCGTACTGGAACGCCTTGGCCATCTTGTAGTACCATGGCACAGAGGCGACCACGGCCATGGAGACTTTTTCATCCACGTCCTTCGTATATTGCTCAAAGATGGCTTCAAGCACATGGCTACAGGCTGCCACGATGAAGAATATTATGTTCTCCAAGCTTACGGATGAAAAACAACGATTCCATGTGTCACCCTCTTTTAGCCCATATTTCTCACGGATGTTGGCATCTGCCATGAAGGCATCCGTCATCGTCTTTTTGATTTCTGATACAGTCCTTGCCATGCTACTCAAATTCTTGTGTAAATTCCTCGCCAAAGATTCTCAGGCGGACATTGCCGTTGTCCCTTGCGGTTGCAGGGCTTACGTCATTGTTCTTGCAATAGTTCTGCATGACTCTGTTCCATGTGCCGTCTGGAAGTTTCACCTCTGTTCCTGGCTCTGGGATGTCCGTGATGCCGATTCCATTCTTTTGGGCGATGGCTATCATGGCTTCCCATGAGCCAAACTCCTGGATGGCGATGTCCGCCATCGTCTGTCCGTCCTTGACCTTTGCCTTCATAACTTAATCTTTTTTGCCTTTCTTCACAGCGTTATATACAGAGCCACAAATGCAAGTGAGAATAAAAAGCCAAAAGGCATAGTTCAAGATTTTGTCCATATAGCCAGACTGAGATTTGACAATCTCTTTTTGTTCGTCTTGCCTTTGGTCATGTCGCTCGTTTGCCTTTTGCTTGTTGGTCTCATGCTGCGTCTGGGCCGTTGACTCGTTTTTGCTTGCCTTTCGGTTACGTTCCGTGCTTCGGTACTTTTCCTTGCTCAGGACGTTTCCGTCCTTGTCAAGTGTCAGCACGGTTGAATCCTTGATGTTCACGGAATCAATCACGTTCAACTCATATCGGATGATGGTGGAGTCCTTGAAAACAATGGAATCCCGAATGTTCACGGAATCCTTCAAGACAAGCTTCTGCGAAGACTCCACTTTCTTGCTCGAACCACAGGCGGCAAACATGATCACTGCCAGGAGTAAATAAATGTAATGTTTCATTTTGTCTTGTTTTTAGATGTCTTTGTACTCATCCTTGGCATTGAAGCAAGGGCAAGCCTTGATCCACTCATTGGGTGTTATCTTGCCATCATGGTTCAAGTCAGGGCTAAAGTCACGATGTCCCTGGATAATCGCATTTGGATATGTCTTGCGCAATAGCTTCAAGAGGCTCACCAATGATTTCTTCTGTGCCTCTGTGCGGTTGTCCGTTGGCTTTCCGTTTGCGTCGATGCCACCGATATAGGCGATGTTGATAATCTTTGAGTTCCATCCTTTCACGCCATTGCTTACCTTCTCCACGGCCAACATCTGATGAATCTTACCATCTGGAAGAATCACGTAATGATAGCCAGGGTATTTCCACCCCTTGCGCTTAAACTCCAGTTCGAGTTGCTTGATGGTTGTGCTTTGGCTGCCAGCCGTGCAATGGATTGCGATAAATTCTATTCTTCTCATTTTCTATTCAATGCTTGGAGGGCGTTTTCCACATCCTCTGTTTTTACGTTCAGTTTACTTGCGATTTCTCCCACAAGAGCCTTCTTCAGGAGTTTGAGGAACGGCATGTTCGGGAAACAGATCAGCATACTTGCGGATGTGCTCCATAGCTCCACGAGGATGATGCAAATGCAGATGGCACTTGTGGTGAGTCCGTTGCTCGCCCCGATGAGCTTGTCAATGAGGATAAAAAGCACAATTACGGAACCATACACCGCCAACTTGCTGAATGAATCCCTGGCAAGCTCGCTCTTTGTGAATCGCTTTTGCTTCAAGCTGGATGCGATTCCCCAGGCTGCGTCCATCAGCACCGCTGCCACCGTGAAGCCCACCATCGTCTCGTAACCTGCCAAGAAATTGGCTATGACCAGGAATATGGCAAGGAGCCATCCCCACACAGTGGACAATACCACCGTCAATTTATTCAAGAAATGTTCTAAAACCATTTTTGTTTGTTTTTAATATTTTGCTTTTATTTGAATGCCAGTTTGGGTGATTGTCACCTTTTCGACGCTTTGCCCATCCATTTCCAGCTGTTCCTTGACTTTCGTTCTCCAATAGATTGGATCGTTGTCAAGCAACATGTCGCTGATGCCTACGCCAACGGATGGATTTTCTTTCAGCTCACCATTGTGAAGGGTAAGTAGCAGGGCTTGGTTCTGTCTGAGCACGTCACCCACCAGAAGAGAGCCATGCGACACCATTGGCTCCAGGATTGGAGAATCCTTGTTGTATTCAAGTTGTATTCCTTCCATGTCAATGCTTTATTTTCTCATCCTCATAGTCGCCCTTGTTGAACGACTTTGCGGAATCCGTTGGTTTGACCGTTGTGAACGTTCCACCAGGGTGGCTCACGGTCACTTGGTGTGTATGGTTGTTGAAGGCTTCCACAAGCTCATTGATCTTTTGGGTCAGCTGCCCTATGTTGATGAGACCTCCAAGCTTGCCACCGTTGATGACGATCGTCTCAATGTGGTCAACCTGTAGAACGACAAGTTCCCTGAGGTCTCCCGACAAGCTGCCGATGGTCACGGCACTGCCCACCTTGGGTGTGACCAGCATCAAGCCATCGTCTTTTATCTCGGAGGCTTTGAGCCTTACCCCTGGGATGGTGATGCCTCCCACGGTCACCTCACAGAGGTTTCCGTCAACGGATTTCACTATACCTTGGTAGATGGCGATGCTCTTGCCTCCACCTGCCAATGCCCTCAAATGTTCCTGTAGTTGTCTGTACTCATCCATAATCAACTCAATCTAAATCCTAAACTGACCTTTCTTTTTCCACCAGCACTTGAAAACTCGGTGTCAACGGCTGTCACAAAGTAAGTGCCATCCTTGTAGGGATAATCGGCATCATGGAGCGTGACGCTATCAGATGGACGGCAAACCGGTATGAGCCATCCTGTGATGCTTCCCTCGTAGCCGTCGAAGCTTCGACGTTTCACCTCCAGCTCGCCACGAGCCTTCATGGAGGGTTCGTCATTGGTGGCACACTTGATTTCTATCTTGTCGCCTCCAGTTGCTCCAGTCTCCACTTCCTTGACGGTTCCGTCTGGCATCAGGGCTTTCACGATGACTTGCACTTTCTTGTCTTCCGCACGATGATAGGTGAGGTTGTCTTCCTCCACGTTCAGGGCGAAGTCATAGAAGCATTCCACGCCCATCTTTTCGCCTGGAGGGTGTATGTGCAAGGTCTCATCCTGTAGGTAGATGTCAGCCCCACATTCCTCCTGTACCTTTTTCAAGACATCGTAGCCAGTTGCGTTGTTGATGACAAACTTTCCGTATGTCCAGGAATAGGAGCACTCCACCTTGAATGAGAGACCACACCCAGAGACCACCTTGGCAAGGAGATCCTTCAAGGCTACTTTTTGAAGCACTTCGTTCTTCATGTCCTTTCGGAACAGAAAGATGTCATCCTCGCAATATAGCTTGACGTTCCCTCCATCGGTGGATATGCGTTGAAGCCATCCTTCGAACTCAGTTTCAAGTCCTGCCTCTTCGTAGCCAAGGGTGATTATCACCTTGTCGCCTCGCTTTAGCTTGTCTTCGACCTGGAGGGCATGGTTGTACTCTGATGCTGGAAGAGTAATGACAGCCGTGTCCGCAAGTAGTTCCACGCTACGATGGATTTCCACCTTGTCAATCATACAGAGCTTGTATGTGCCGATTCTGATGTCAAATGCCATGGTGTACATAATTTTATGCGTTTAAGTCGTCACGGCTCAACAGCAACTTGTAGATGTCATCACTGTAGGCCTGTATGGTGTAGTTTTGATTGATAGTGCCAGAAGTGAAGGGAATGTCCCAACTCTCGATGGCAAGTTGGCTGATGCCGAATATCTCAAGCAATGGATTCAGTGCCTTCACGTGACCAGCCTCACAGAAACTTCTGAGCTTTGCCACGTCCGCCTCAGGGTACTTGCCATCCATGCCCATCAAGATGCCCTCGATTCTCACGCTGTAGTCATCCTGCGTCCAACGTTCCTTGATGCTTCCCCTGATTTTGCCCTTTGAGACGTTTCGCCTCACAAGTATGTTCTGCCCATTGACGCTGATCATTGGCTCCATGGGGAAAAGCCACTCTTGCGCTCCAGACTCTTCAAGCTGGAATCGAAGGGGCAAGACCATCGGCACGCCTGTCGCATTCGTGCGAACCACGTCTTCAAGCTCTGCATCCGACATGGTTTCCACGTCAAAGCCCGAACTGTCTGGAATGGTCTTGGCCGCTGACATGTAGCCAAGGTTCACGCCATGGAAGTTGTTCTCTCGAAACAACCAATAAGGAGGAACCTTGGTGAGTCCCATGGCTCGTAAGGCCAAGTTTTGGAGTATGAATCTGTTTGTTGTGCTCATCGGTCTGTACTTGTTGCGATTGACAGGGCACGGTTCATGCACTGGAGCACGATACGCTCCAGGTCTGCCGTGTCGGTCTTGTCGTTCATTGTTACTTGTATGGTGTCGAAGAACTTGCCTATGCTGATGTGGATGTTCGAGCTTCGAGACCCACCAGTGGCAATGGCTTCGGCCGTGGACTTACCGCCACCATGCCCACCACGTCCACCTTTTCCTCCCTTTCCTCCCTTGCCGTCACTTGATGGTGAGCCGAATGAGAAGGCTGGGCTTCCTTTGGTGGAAGGGCTTGAAATCTTGTGGTCAGAAGGCTTCTTTCTGTCCTTGGCACTTTCCCTTGCATAGTTCTTGTCGAAATCTTGCTTGATGCCCCCAGCGAGTTGTTGGGTAGCCTTGAAAGCCTTGGTCGTGCTGGTGATTCCTGTCAAGTCCTTGACACCATCCACTGCACTCGACCATGCACCGCTGAAATCTCCATTGAAGAGCTTCGCCAATGCCTGTCCCACCTTGCCGATTCCACTGAGGAACGTCTTGAAGCGGTCTATGAGGTAGTCCTTGATGATACCGCCAAGTCCCTTGATGACCGACCACATGGTCAGGAGAAAGGCACGGAAACCAGCGAATTTGTTCCAACAATAGACCACACCTGCGACAAGGGCTGCGATGGCAGTGATGACAAGACCTATAGGGTTTGCGTTCATGGCGATGTTCAACAGCCACTGCACGCCTTCCCACACCTTGGTCACGGCCGCCACCACCTTCATCACACCCACAAGCCCCCATAGGGCTATTGCCTGGGCATTGAAGGCGATGGCTCCAACACCAGCTACTACAGCCACATAGGCTATTTCCGTCTTCCACTTCATAAAGAAGCCGATGACACCGCCAACGATGGACAGAAGGAATTGAAGGGCGGACGCTATCGGTGGAACCAATGCGCCAACAATGTCCATCAGTCCAAGCACAACAGGCTTGATCGCATCGAACATGCCGATGGCTGCTTGCCTGATGTCTCCCATCATGGTGGAGAACTTTCCGCTGACAGTCTGGCTCAGTTTGTCGCTCATGCCGTTGAAAGCACCGCCCTCGCTTGTGGCATGGGCGATGGCTGCCGCCACAGCATCAAAGCCAATACGTCCCTTGCTCATCATGTCCTGAAGCTCTGCGTATGTCTTGCCTGTCATCTTCTGGAGTTCCTTCAATGGGTTGAAACCTGCGTTGATGAACTGCATCAGGTCTTGGCCTTGCATTTTTCCTGCCGATGCCACCTGTCCAAAGACAAGGGACAGACCGCCAAGCTTCTCCTTGTCGCCCATGGCGATGTCGCCAAGCTGCTTCAAGTACGGAACCACCTTCTGTGTGCTCACACCGAATCCAAGCATCATCTTGGCATTGTTCTCCAAGTCCAGAGGCTCGAATGGGGTCTTTGCCGCAAAGTTGTAGATGTCACCCAGCATCTTTGCCGCTGCCGTCTCGTTGCCAACAAGCGTCTTGAATGCCACGCTTGTTTGCTCGGCTTGCGCCCCGATGGATGAGATGGCTGCGATGCCTGCACTTGCAAGGGTATAGGGATTCATCAGAAAATCCATGCCAGGGAGTGACATCAGGGAGGTCTTCAAGCTGGAGAACGAGAAGGCTGCTTGGAGGCGACTCCTCACAAGGGTCGCCTTTCGGGTTATGTTGTCCAGTTGCTCGGACGTGCGTCTTGCCACACTCAGCACATTGCCTTCGTTGGCTTGCAACTTGATAAGAAATTGAAGTACACTTTTAGCCATCTGTCTTATTCTCTGCTTTTTTGATTTCCATCAAATACCTGATAGTCCACGCCCATTCCTCATCAGACAGCGTGTCAGGATCCAAAAACAGATTGTATCTCAGCAAGGTGTTCATATAAAGGATGTCCTTTGCCTCGACATCATCTATCTCTGCATCCTCTAAAGCTTTTTTATCTCAGCCTCCTTGATTGCCAGTACGTCTTCAAGTTGCGAGCAAACTGCGAAGAAAAGATCATCGTTGGTCTTGATTTCCTCGTCACCGTCAAGCCAGATCTGATTGAGCAAGGTCTCTTGTGCCTTGATAGGGTTCTTCACCACTGACACATAGCTGTATTCCTTACGGGTTGGCTTACGGACAATACAGCTTTTGCCCTGAGTCTCTATCTGGAAGATTTCTCCATGCAGCTTCTTCCACTCTTCTACTTTTTGCTTATCTATTTTCATTTTTCTATTATTTGAATGTTATTTGAATGGTGTTCAAACACTATCCTTTCTTCTTATCCACAAAGATGAAAGGAAGTTCCTTTTCTTGGAACTTGTCACCCTGCTTCCACTCGGTGTTGTCCTCAGTGAACTCTGCACCCACAAGGATGTCTGTCACGATGACATCACCCTTCGTGGCATTGCCATAAGACACCACAAGGTCGAAAGAAGCGTCAAGGATGTCGCCACCGCAAGCCTGGCTCAGTGCCTCATACTCGCTTTGCAACAGTCCAATGGAGCCATCGTAGGACTTGTTCCCTCGCTGCACACCTTGCGGTTTGTTGCCCTTGGCATACAAGGCTTCCTTTTCCTGCTTCGATGAGTATTTCACGGAGCGGAATCCTGTGACAGGGCGACCTGCCATGACAACGTTGATGTCGGCCCACTCGTATTCCTTTGAATTAAACATATTCTTTAGCTGTTACTTGTTTCTACTAAGAATCCAAGATTCACGTCCACGTATCGGGCATATCCGTATGGACGCACTTTCAGAGTCACAAGCACCTTCGAGGTACTGAGTACATTTTGCTTTTCGTCGATGTAGCACTGGCATCCCTCACCATCGGAATTTGCGCAAAGCTCACCATTGGCGGTCATCTTTTTGTTGATGCCGTTTTCCACGGTCTGCTGCCAACTTTTCACGATTCCAACTTGCAGCGTGCCGTCATCATTGACTTCCAGCTCGTCAAGGAGCATGTCAAGCATGATGTCGTATGCCAGGCGATATGCCTTGTCTATCACCCGACGGTGGGCGATGTGCGCATAGTCACCTGTAGGATCACAGGCCAGGTTGTCATCAGCAAAGAAGTAGCCTGAGCGTCCCACATACTTGCGTGGCACGAGGTAGCCCTTTTCATAGATTGCCTTGATGGTACTCTCGGACTCATCAATTTTCTTGGAACCCACATACATCTCCAATGGGGCAAGCGAGCCATCCTTCACACGGCCAATGTTGCGCTGCACTGGACTCTTGGCAATGCGCCCAAGCCACGTGCCGATGGTCGCTCCCTTGGAGGATGCCACGGTGTCACCGATGGCAATGCCCACACGGTCATACTTTTCCTTGGTCATGTCCTTCAATTCCTTCGATGGGTCAAAGTTCCGACCTTCGAGGATGAAGAACAAAGGGGCGTAAAGCTCGGTGGTCGCCCATTCTGCCAGCTGCTGTGCCTTTGGCATGGCAGTGAACACATCGGGGTCGATGCCGTTGATGCTTGTGCCAGACGCTCCCGTGTTGACATTGGCGATGCCGATGCCCCTCAAATTGCCGTTTTGCTTGGTGATCAAGTCTCTCGCATACCCTGCGTCCGTCCTTGTGTAATCACACATGTTGGTCAAGGTGGTGCTTGGATTGACTGGGTAGAGGACCAGCTTTGTGCCTGTTCCTGCCTCATCGTAGAACTCGGACACCTGCTTGTAGAGGGCTGCGTTGTTGGTCGCTGTCACTCCAAGCTCGGCAAGGTCATCCATGCTTGTGATGGAATAGGCTGTGTTAAGCACAAAGGTTCCTGCTACGGCTGCCGCACCGCAAATGAGGGCCAGGAGTCCGTCGGCACTCTCACCGACGGTTCCCAACTGGCCATTGAGGAACTGAATTTTTACTCTTGGTAATATCATAGAGTCTAATTTTACGATTTAACCTTTTAGGCTGCGTTGCTCTCAATGATGGCTGCGATACCCTTGCCGTCGTAACGACGTGGCGAACCACCTGTACGCACAAGGAATGAGTAGATGTCACCATAATAGGTTGGGTTGCCCATATCATCGAACATCTTCACGTCACCCAAGGCACGGCTCACACAGTCCTGCTGCCAGGCAAGACCAGCTGCAAGTTCAGTGGCAGCATCATCCTCTTCCCATTTCAAGATGGCTGCACCATTTGCCGTTGTGCGAAGCACCTGGGAACGTTGCATGATCTCAAAGCCATACAACTTGCCAAGAACGCCCCTTGAAGCATCAGCACAAGCGAGGAAGGCTGAGAGTTCCTTGTCTGTCAGGTCGTCAAGCAAATCCGCATACATGGCTGCATCAAGCAACATGAAACGACCATCTGCTGGCACGTCATCCATATTGAACCTTACGAATACTTTCATCACTACAGCCTTGGTGATTTTTTTACGATTGCCAGAGGCAGTCGCTGAGGTGTGGGCTTCACGAGCCTCGCCAGCTGTGAAAAACTTTGTCTTCAAGCTACCTGCCCACTTGTAGAGCAAGTTCTGTGCTGCTGCCTTTTGCAACTGCTTGCGGTCGTTGGAAAGAACGCTGTTGCGTTTGTCGTAGGAGAGTTCCACCGTGTCCACATTGGAGATGTGGATAGGGTCTGTTGTCAGCTCATCAATGTTGTAGGTGAGTTCGTTGTCCTCACGTTCCTTGATCTTCGCTGGTTTCTCGCTGCGGTTGATGACAACGCTCGAAGGCTTGCCAGCATTAGGGATGTGAACGGTCTTGTTGTTCACGAATGCGGAATCGTCAATACTTTTCGCCATGAAGGAATTGTCTGGATAGAAATTCTCAGTGATGGTATTGATCCAAATTTCTCTGTTTAATGCCATTTTCTATAAAATTAAAAGTTATTACTCATTGTAGTCCACACCGAACTTCTGCTTGTAGAGGCTCTTGAAAAGTGCAGGGTCTTGGTTCTTCAACTGGGCAAGGTTGTTTTCCTTGTCAATCTCATCCCATGTCTTGTTGGCGAACGAGCCACCTGATGGTGTGTCTGGGTTGATGAAAGCCATGGCACGGTTGCTTGCACGTCCCTTCATGCCACCGATGAGCTTGATGGTGTTCTCACGGTCGCTCTTCAAGAGGTTTTTGAAGGGCTCCACCTGCTCATTGCTAATTTTGCCAGCCTTGACCGCCTCATTGATGAGAGCATCATCTTGCTCTTTGTGAGCCTTTTCAAGCTCATTCTTGTAGGTATTCACCGTTTTTTCGAGGATGGCCACCTTGGCTGCCTTGTTCTCCAGTTCTTTGATGTGTGCCAGGACGGCACTCGAATCCGCTTTGTCCTCAAAGCTTGGAATCGTCTTGATGTCATCTATTAATGCCATTTCTTCATTGTTTTGTGGTTTGAAGTCAAACCGATTATTAAAATAGTTGTAAATGCCTTCTGTCGTTGTCGGTGGGTTGGCTACCTCATCCATTGTGTAGATTCCATCCACGAGCTTCATGTCAAGTGCCTCGTTAGCAGTTATCCAGTGATCCTGCCCATCGAAGTATTTCTTTGCCACGTTGTCTGCCTCCATGCCGAGGCGACCAGCTATCATGGTGGCGAGGTTTGACTGTAGCACTTCCATCTGGTCTGCCATTTGTCGAAGCTCCTTGGCGTTGCCGTATGTGCCACCGCTCACATTATGAAGCATAAGTTTGGCATAGGGACTCATATAGAGCGGTTTTCCACATAAGGCAATGATTGCAGCGATGCTCGCTGCCACTCCATCAATAAATATGGTGATGTCGCCTTTGGAGTTTCGGAGGGCGTTGTAGATAGCCATGCCGCTGAAAACATCTCCACCCGGGCTGTTTATGCGCACTTCGATCTTGCAGCCTTGGTTCTCCAATGCGAAAAGCTCGCTCACCACACGGTTGCTATCTACGGAACGCCCTTCACCGACTTCTCCATAAAGCATGATGATAGACTTGCCATCACCTTTTATTATATTGCTAAATTTTTGTTTCATGCGTCGAATTTTTCTGCAAATATCGGGACTTTTTTCGAGCTGTCCAAATCGTGATTTCATGGTGGTGCTCATGGACGCTATGGTGGTGTTCATGGATGCTACCATGAAATCACGATTTCTTTTTTTGCGGATTTCTTTAGAACTTTGCAGAATCAAAACTATATAAATATGGTAAAAAGTAACATAGACAAGAAGAGCATTGCCAAGGATTTGTTCATCAAAAGCCGATGCACACAGGAAGAAATCGCTGAAAAGGTGGGAATCACCAGGCAGACGGTCTCCCGATGGATCAGGGAAGGGAAATGGGAAGAGCTGCGTGTCTCCATAACTATCTCCACGGAGCAAATCATTGCTGGCATGATCAAGCAAATCAGTGACATACAGGATGGGGCGAATGCACGTCCTGAAGGACAGCGTGCTTTGACGGCCAAGGAGGCAGACACCATTGTCAAGCTGTCTTCTGCCATCAAGAAATTACAGAATGAGGCAGGAATCACAGACATAGTGAACGTGGGCATCAAGTTTACCAACTGGCTTCGCTCCATTGACATAGAAAAGGCCAAGGAGTACAACGAGCTTTGGGATTTATTCATTAAAGATCAGTTGAAATGACACAAGAAGAAAGAAATGCCCTGCAAAGGTGGGCAGAACACCACAAGGCACTGGCTGCCGATGTACCTGTGGAAGACTGGCTCTCACAGAGTGAAATCGACAAGAAGAGAAAGAAACTGGAGGAAGACCCAATCAAATGGATCAAGTACTTCTTTCCCAAGTATGCCAAGTATGAGTTTGCGCCTTTCCACGTGCGTGCCATCAAGCGTGTCATCGAGCATGATGAATGGTATGAGGTACTGTCTTGGAGCCGTGAGCTTGCCAAATCTACCGTGGCGATGTTTATCTGCATGTACCTTGCACTGACCAAGCGCAAGAGGTTCTTTGTCCTGGCATCTGCCACCATTGACTCTGCCAAGCGTCTCCTTGCACCTTACAAGATTAACTTTGAGTCAAATCCCCGAATCCGTCAGTTCTATGGCTCCCAGGTGACGCTTGGTCAGTGGACAGATGGTGAGTTCACCGCCAAGTGTGGTGCAAAGTTCGTAGCCTTGGGTGCTGGCTCTGCCCCTCGTGGTGCTCGAAATGAGGAAGTTCGCCCCGATGTCATCTACATGGATGACTACGACACGGATGAGGATTGCAGAAACCCAGAGACGCTAAAAAAGAAATGGGACTGGTTCGAGGCCTCGCTTTATCCTACACGTTCCATCTCTGAGCCTACCTTGATTCTGTGGTGTGGAAACATCATAGCCAAGGACTGTTGCATCAAGAAGGCTGGAGCCAAGGCAAGACACTGGGACATCGTGAACATACGTGACAAGGATGGACACTCAACCTGGCCAGCCAAGAACAGAGAGGAACAAATCGACACCGTTCTGTCCAACATCTCAACCAAGAGCGCACAAGCTGAGTACTTCAACAATCCTGTGAGCGAGGGAACCATATTCAAGTACCTGCCATTCGGCAAGGTTCCACCGCTCAAAAAGTTCAAGTTTCTCATAGCCTATGGCGACCCTGCCTATTCCGACTCGAAGAAAAAGGCAAGTTCCACCAAGGCCTTGTGGCTCATCGGCAAGCACAAGGGTGTGTATTACATCATCAAGGGATTCCTTGCCAGGGAACTCAATGCCACCTTCATAGGTTGGTATTTCGACATCATGGAGTATGTGGGAGGGAAGACCAACGTGTATTACTACATGGAGAACAACAAGCTGCAAGACCCTTTCTTCAACCAGGTATTCAAGCCCCTGCTGCGTGAGGAATGCAATCACAGGAACAAACAGCTGTACATCAAGGGCGATGAGCGCAAGAAGACTGACAAGGCGACCCGAATAGAGGCGAACCTGGAGCCGATTGACAGAAACTGCGAATGGGTATTCAACGAGGAAGAACGTGACAACCCACACATGCAGGAACTCATCAACCAGTTCAAACTCTTCGAAATGCACCTTCCATACAATGCCGACGGCCCCGACTGCATAGAGGGTGGAATCACCATTCTTGAAAACAAGGTGGTGGAAATGGAGCCGACCGTCACCATATCATACGAGGAATTAAACGAGGACAACCCATATAGAATGTAACTATGGCAAATTTTATCAATACTTCGGACTACGATGCAACCATACATCGTGAGATTCTGGACTCCCTCCTTCGCAAGGAGTCCACGACATACGACCCACAAATCATTGAGATTTGCGAGGACAGGGCCATCTCAGAAATGAGAGGCTACCTTAACAAGACATACGACTGTGACAAGATCTTCTCAGCTGAAGGCGAGGCAAGAAACCCTCTTATCCTGATGTTTGCCATCGACATCACTGTCTATCACATCTTCTGTCAGCACAACCCTTACAAGCTGGCAAAGATACGGCAAGACCGCTATGACCGTGCCATTGAGTGGTTGAAGGGAGTGATGAAGGGAGACATCACCATCGACGGTGCTCCCAAGTTGCCCGATGAGCAAGTTGCAGACAATTCCAGATGGCAAATCTTGGCAGATGAGATAAGACCGACACTTTTATAAACAAGAATTGATATGAAGAAATTTAAGAAAAGATTGGGATACAAGCCAAATGGAGGTAGTTCCAACAAGATAGTTCAGGGTGGTTTCAGAAAAGTAGAGGGAAACCGCCCTCCAGACGTGTTCCTACAGATGCCTGAGCTTTTCATGTTCAACATGAAGGACTACATGGAATCCGTAAAGAGTGCCAAGAGCGTGGATTTTTCGTACCGTGTCAAGTTGTTCGACATGTATGAGTCAGCCCAGCTTGACCTCCACCTCTCTGGTGTGCTCGACAAGCGACTTCGAGGTGTCACACAGATTCCCATTGAGTTCCAGCGAGACGGCAAGCCCGATGAGGATATTTGCCGCCAGCTTCGCTCACCGTGGTTCAAACAGTTGCGAAGGGATCTTGTCATGTCGAAGTTCTATGGCTTCACCCTCGTTCAGTTCTACTTGGATGAGGATGGGAACATTCGATACGATCTCATTGACCGCAAACACTACGATCCAGTTTTCCACAAGCTCTTGAAGCACCAGGGCGACCAGGATGGCATCGACATTGATGAGTTCGACAACATCCTGTTTGTCGGCACTGAGCGTGGACTGGGCATCTTTGCGGAACTTCTTCCTGCCGTGCTCTACAAGCGTGGCGACATGAGCGACTGGGCGAAGTTCTGCAACATCTTTGGTATGCCAATCCGTGAATATACCTATGATGCAGGTGATGAGGACGCTCGCAAGAAAATCATTGCCGATGCAAGAAACCAAGGTAGCAATGCCGTCTATATCCATCCAAATGAGAGTGAGATGAAGCTGATAGAGGCAGGAAACAAAACAGGTTCTTCTGACCTCTACCAGAACTTTGCGGAATATTGGGACAGCAAGATTTCCATCCGTGTGCTGGGCAATACCCTCACCACCGACGCAAAGGACACAGGAACGCAAGCCCTTGGAACGGTTCACAAGGAGGAAGAGGATGACATGAACGCAGATGACCGTGACTTCCTGCTCGACATCCTCAACTATGACATGAAGCCCATCTTCGAGAACCTTGGCTTCAACGTGGAGGGTGGTGAGTTTGTCTATGCCCACAAGGACAAGACAGAGCCTCAGTCCATGCTCAACATCGTGAAGGGTATGAAGGAAATGGGGCTGCCCATGGATGATGACTGGCTCTATGAGACGTTTGGCATCGAAAAGCCAAAGGACTACGACCAGCAGAAGCAAGCCATCGAAGACCAAAAACAAGCCTTGCGTGAAAGCCTCCAGGGCAAGGACAAAGACCATGAGGATGATGAACCAGACGATGAGGGAAAAGACCCGAAAAAGAAGCCTTTGAACACTGATAAAAAGGCGTTCAAAGACCGTTTGAAGAGTTTTTTCGGAGTAGCCCCAACTATCGGGGCGGACACCGACTTCTGATTGATACGCTCTATTATGGCGACCACCAATGCCATTGCGGACACCACCATTTCGACAATGTAGATGGTGGCATTCGCTTCAATGCCGACATCCTGACCCAGTTCATCAAAAAAATCTATCAGGGCTTTGACACGGAAAACAGCATTGAGGGTGTAATGTGGCGTGAGGTACTACGCATCATCAATGAGGGAACCGTGGAGGGACTTGCCAAGGCAAAGACACCTCCAACCCATGAGGAATACTTCTACAAGGCTCTCAGACACTCCAACGAGGTCTTTGCTGCCTTCAAGGTTCACACCATGGGCCAGGAGATGGCTGCAAAACTTTATGACTCCAAGGGACAGTTGAAACCTTTTGGCAAGTGGGTGGAGGATGTGAGTGCAATCAGTAGCCACCAAGTAAGTTCTTGGCTACAGACGGAATACGACACGGCCGTCATACGTGCCCATGCTGCTGCCGACTGGAGAGAGTTTGAGCGAAACAAGGACATCTTGCCAAACCTCAGATGGATGCCGACCACCTCCAAGGAACCAGAGAGTAGCCACCGTGCCTATTGGCAGATGAAGCTCACACTCCCAGTGGATGATCCATTCTGGAATGAGCACCACCCAGGAGACCGATGGAACTGCAAGTGTTCGCTCGAAGCCACTGATGACCCAGTGGTCCGTCCCAAGGACATGGAGCCTACAAAGCCTCAGAGGGGACTGGAGAACAACACTGGCAAGGATGGACACACGTTCAGTGACAATCACCCATACTTTCCAAAGGACTGCAAACACTGCGATTTCTATAAAAAAGGTTCTTTCAGGAATAGACTTAAAAGACTATTCTCTAATAGAGCCAAGGATTGTTTTAACTGTCCATTCATAGACGGCTGTATCAATAGATTGGAAGCAAAACAACCTATAGAGGAAAAGGCTTTTGCTCGCAAGCAAGAGGTGAAAGACCAAGACCTCATGCCAAAGATGGACAAAGAACCATGTAGCTCTGTTCTTTCTGGAACTTTGAACCGTACCAACAAAGTAAGAAACGCCCTTCTGAAACATTGCCACCATGACTATGATGTCGATGCTGCCATTTATATATGGAATAATCCATCAGAAATGAAATTCATTAGGGTAAGTCCGCTTGGTGAGGGAAAGGACATGAGCCTTCCAAAAAACATTGCCAACATTGAAAAGAAACAAAAGGTTCTTCATTTCGTAGAGTTCAGACAATATGAATTTGAGTATGAGGGAAAGACCTTCGAGGTTAAGATGGCTCTATGTCAAAAAGGCTATGAGCAATTTTATTCATTGAAGGAAAAATAAAAAATCCCCAAACCTCAAGCCGTGACAGCCTATATGAGCGAATGGGGACGTTGCAAAGATACAACATTTCCTTGAAATGCAAGTAAAAATAATAAAAAACTTTTCCTATGGATGCAAAAAACATAGAAAAATTGGTTGAAAAGGCCAAGGAGGACATAATGAAGGAAGTGAACGACCGCCTCCCTCGCAAGGTGGGAGTGATAGCCGTGAACCACTTCAAGCAAAATTTCCGTGACGGTGGTTGGCTTGACGATGGGCTGCACCCTTGGAAAAAGACCCTCAGGCAGAAACAAGGTGGTCCCGATGCCAAGTATGGCCCACTAACCTCCAGGAGAAACCATCTGATGAGTTCCATACAGAGCAAGCCAGGGTTGGGTGAGGTGACAATAGAGAACCCTGTCCCATACGCTGCCATCCACAACGATGGTGGCGACATCACCACACACCCTACGGTCTCGCCCAAGATGAGACGCTTCGCATGGCACATGGCTTACTCGCTCGCTGGTGTCAAGGGGAAGGGTAAGCTCCCAAAGGATCTCCCAGAAGAGGCACGCTTGTGGAAGTGCCTCGCATTGACAAAGAAAGACAAGATCACCGTGAAGGCTCACATTCCACAACGTCAGTTCATGGGCGACTCCAAGGAGCTACAGGTGAAGGTAAACAAGACTATAAACGAATCATTGGAGAAAATCAAGGATGGAATTATTTCTTTATCAAATCATTAATCATGTCAAGGAAGGAATGCCAGGGCTTTCCCTCGTTGATGAAAATTATGGTCAGTTGGAAAACATAGACCAAAGCGACACCGACATGTACCCTGTCACCTTTCCTGCCGTGCTCATCGACCTACAGGAGGCGACCTGGAGCAACTTGGCAGACAGAAGCCAAAAGGGAACCATCAAAGTCAACGTTCAGTTGCTCATCGACTGCTATGATGACACCCACTATGACAGTGGAACGATGGAGGCCATAAAAGAAAGGGCTGCGATGGTGGAAGAGCTTCACCGTCTCTTGCAAGGTTATCGACCAAAGGAAGATGGGGCACTTGTGAGGGAAACATCCAAGTTCTACACCGCCAATCATGGCATCAAGGTCTATGAAATGGTCTATTCGGTTGTGGCGACCGATGCCATCAAGGACACGCAAACAGTTGCCCCTCCACGTAAGGTGACGATTTCAATGAAGAGGATGTAGAGCGAGGCTTCGGCTTGAAGCCAGTGAACAGAGGCTTTTCTATTCGCTTTCCATCCACGGTCACACCAGCCTGGATCATATCCCTGATGATTTGCATGATACGGCTTTCCGAGAGAAAGAACTCTTCCGTGCTCAATCTCTTCAAAGCGTCGTCGAAGCGAAGCCTCTTCACTTCCGTCCAATAATAGTAACGCTCATAAATCCGTATGTTCCTTGTGTTGACAAGATTTCTATCCCTTCCCTTTGGCATGGCTGCAAAAATAATAAAAAATCCTCAGAAAGGGGCATAAAAAATGAGGCATTCTCTTGGGGATGCCTCATTTTTAGTTCAATATTCAAACGTCATTCTACAAACGGCAGAAAGATGGCTCTATCTTGCGCCAAACTCCGTCCTCACCCTTTTGGCTGAAATAGTAGCTCACTACGGTCTCCTTGGTCACGTTGCTCTCACGGAACAGGTTCATAATGCTTGTGTATTCCTCATCATTGAACTTGCCTTCAAGTTGATAGAGCTTGCTGATGCTCGTATAGTTGAACTTTCCATTTCTGTTGCGCTCCAGGAGATTCATGCAAAGCTGGTACATAGGATCATCCTCTCCCTTCTCACTCTTATCGATATAAGCACCAAGGTATTCCATGAGTCTCTGGGCTGCAAGCTCGGCACGCTCATCGAAGCCTTTCACGTCCTGGCTCTTCACCTCCAGTTTGAAGTCGTCCACCACGAGGGTGTAACCACGCTGCTCCTTGGAACGAAGCTTGCCGTATTCCGCCATGACTTCCTTGAATCCCTCGCTCTCCTTGTCGAGCCAGTCACGGAACTTCTTCACGCTCAAGGCGACTCTCACCACCTCATCCTTCACGTTTCTTCCAAAACTTGTGCGAATGCTCTCATAGGCATTGCGCTTGTCAAGTTCACTCTGCTGCTTCTTGGCAGCCAACTTCTTCAGCAGTTCCTCCTGCTGCTCGGCACTGAGGCCGTTCAAAAATTCTTCTGTATTCATAATCTTATAAATAATAATAGTTATTCTTCTTTCTTTTTAAGAATCATTCTCAGTTTCTTGGATAGCTGCTGCAATTCCTCGATGTCAAGTTCTGCAAACACCTTACCCGCTATCTTCGGACTCTTGCAGTAGTCATTGATGGCTGGCCAGCTGGTGGTATCAACCCCAATCTTCTGCAAGAGCTTCAGGCAGGAACTGCGCTTCTTTCTGCGCTGCTCCACATAGATGTCTCTCTTTTCAGGGAAACGCTTCTCCAGAAGGTCACACAGACCATCATACTCCTTGCGTGTCATTTCACGAAGGCTTTCTGTTCTGCCATCTGTACCGATACTTACCAGTTCTCTCTTGGCAAAGTCTTCACCGCCCATCTTAGGTACACGTTTCAAGATGGAGTAGAACCTTGCAAAATTAGTCACTTCTTGCATATTTTACCTTCGATTATTCCATATAAGAACTTATCATTTAAAATAAAATCACACGTCTGCATTTTGTATCTTACGGTGATTTTTATTAATTTTGCATTATTTTTTTCCTTACGGATAGCAATATCTGCAACACGTTCTTTATACCATTTTGTGAGAACGTCTGTGAATTTTTTCCGTTCTTTCCGATCGAAATCTTTTGCACAGGCAATACCCATCTTAACTTCATCACAACATTTTCGGCCATTTACCTCGTAAACCGCTGTTATTATTGCTACACCTAATTTTTCCTTGTTCTGTTCCATAAGCCCTAATCTTTACAGGTTGGCTTCCAGGTAATGTTGATGACTGCATCAAGTTCACCCTTGCCTTTACACTTCGGGCAGGTAACCTTGATGCCTTGCCCCATGTCATCCGCTCCCCAGTACCAGCCGTTGCCCTGACAGTACTCACAGCGATGACCCACACTCACCAATGTCTCACGAGTCTCGCCATTCATGTCTGGCTTCAACTCAATCATTCTTCTAACTCTACTCATTTTCAGTTTCCATTAAATTATTGTTTAAATACTCGTTTTTCAACGCATAAACCGACATGTCTGACAGCTTGCCGGCCAGATCATCATAAATCAGCTGCTGGTCCATATAGGTGAAGTCCTCAGTATTCTTCCTGATGAACTCCATGATCTTATTGATAACTTCTTCCATGATTCATTCATTTTTAGTCGTCACCCCAATATCTGTTCGCTCCTTCGTCCCAAATGGTGTATTCACCCTTTTCCCCGATGAAGCGACCCTTCGAGAAAGCCTTGAAGCCCTCCACCCATATCTTCAAGGTGGCATCGTACATCACGCTTTGCGCTGCGCTGCCTCTTGGAGCCTTTCCTTGCGCATGGCTGATGAAGATGATGAGCTTGTCACGGTGGGCCTCCTTGAAGCGGATGTATTCCCTGTAGTTCATCTGTGTGTACTGGAAGGAATCCACCACCACGATGTTCACGCTCTTGCGCTTGTCAAGGCGGTCGCTCAGTTCCCTCATGTTCTCACCGTTCAACAGGTAGAAGGATTTGTTCACCTCGCTCATGCCGTATCTCTTCAAGGTGTTCTGCATGGTGAGCGAGTCGCCTTCCTCCAGGCTGTCGTATGCCACACGCTCAAACTCACACAGGTACTTGCAAAGCTGCATCACAAAGCTGCTCTTGCCGTTGCCGCTGTTGCCCCAGATAAACCACACGCCTGTACGCTCTGGCTCGCCAAAGGCTTCCTTCCACTCGCCCTTGAAGGCAAAGGTGCGCTTCTTCTGCTTCAACACCTCTTTCACTGTCAATGCTCTCATTTCTTGATGCTTTTGATTTTCTTCACTCTTCTCACGCTCTTCTTCACTCTTCTCAGGTCGTACTCACAGCCGTCGGCCTCGGTTATCACTTCCTCGATGTCCTTGCGGTCGCTCAGTCCGTTTGCCGTACAAATGGCATACACGTCCTGGGGTGTCGTGTCGTCAAGCTCGAAGTACTTGCGGCCGATACGGCTGTAAAACTCCTTGTAGCCACGCTTCTTGCATCTGAGGCCACGGCTGATGCGTGTCTTGATGTAATCGGTGGAGAGGAACACCACGCCACACTTGTCCTCTATCTTGTTGTAGAGGCTGATGAAGTACTGGAAGACGCTCTCGATGAGCTTGTCGGCTTCGTCGAACACCAGGAGAGGGGCATCCATCTGAATCAGCTCGTTTTGGATGGTTATCCATAACTCCCTAACCGTGTACCCATCGGTGCGGATGCCCATCTTGTGGGCTATCTCTCTCACAAAGTCGCCCTTGTGGAGGTCTTCTGAGCAAAGGATGTAGAACACCTCACGGTTTTCCTCGCCAAAGATCTTTGCCGTGGTGGTCTTGCCACTTCCAGCTTCGCCCACCACCCAGGTCACGTTCTTGTCATTCTGGGCATCACGCATGGCAAGGGTGATGTCATGGAAGGCATGTGTCTCCACAATCTGCCAGCCCTCATCGTTGCCACCCACCGTGCCAACCTGGTCGCTTACCTTGCGCCACATGTCTTCGCTGATGTTCTCCCACTTGCCGTTGAGGATGTTGCTCACGGTTCCTGCACTTGTGCCCTTCATGCTTGCCACGGCCTTGTTTTGGCTCGCAAACTTTGACACATACATTCTCAGTCTGCCTGTTATCTGTTCCTTTTCCTTGTTTGTAAACTCCATGATTCAGTTCCTTTCTTTATTTTAAATTGTTATTACATTTTTCCCATTGCCTTGGTATCGTCAAACTCCACCACCTGGCAAATATTATCCCAGTCGATGTTGCTCACTTTCTTGGTCACCTTGCCGATGCTCAGTTCTTCTGGCTGACCTCTGTATTTCCTTGTGCGTCGGTCTATCTGTCTTTGCACCTCCTTGCTCACACCCTTCAGCTTTGGTGTGCGTAGGCCGTGCTGTTCAGGAGCCACGCCCTCGTCATACTCGATTTGCCTTGCCTCCACTTGTCGCTCTATGCGACTTTGCTCGGTTGCCTCACGCTGCTGCCTGATGAAAAGAGCCTCGCCCTCGGTCTGTTCCTGTATGGCTCGGTGTATCACCAGGTATGGCTCAGCCACTCTCTCAAATCTAAGCTGTCCTGCTTTGTCCTTCCAGTAGAGGCGAATGCTTGTGAAGTCGTATGGATCATATTTCACCACAAACTTCTGATAGGTGTGCTTTCTTCTCCATTCCAGATCTGGCACTCCAGGGCTGCTCATTACCTCATAGGTTCGCTTCTTGCCCTTGATGGTTATCTCAATGCCACTGGAGGTGAAGGTGCTCATGCGGTCTGCCTGTACCCAGAACATTTCCACCATGTCGCTCACTGTCACCACTGGGGTCTCAGGGTTCACGCTCTTCTCATACATGTCGATTCTCCTTTCACCAGTGGCAGGGTGTGGCATTTCGTTCCATTCCTTCCTTGCCTCCAGATAGATGGCTTTCAGTTCGTCGTATGTTGGAAGGCTGTCCTTGTTTGCCTCGATGAACTCCAAGTTCGGGCGGCTTGTCTCCTTCTTGGTGGTGATGTTCTGCCCCGTGAAGTTCCATTCCTTGTGAAGTACCTGGCTCTGTAGCCTGTAGAAGAGGTTCTCGATCGTCTTGCTCGCTCCGTTGTATGGGGTGGTGGTACGATGGATATGGCATAGCTTCTTGAAGAACTCCTGGTTCTCCAGCTTCTTATGGCCACCTTGGTTGTCATACACGATTTCGTAGGGCTTGTGTCCGCTCACCTGTATGGCCATCCTGTAGCTCATGTACTGGGCTTCATAGTCCTCGCTGTCACTGATGCAGAAACCAAGGAGACATTCTGAGTAAGCATCTATCACCTCATACACGCTCGTGGTTCTCACCTTGCCATCCTCATCCTTGTAGTAGAGGTTGAGCTTCGTGCCGTCACCATACCAGAGGGCATCCCTCATCTGTGGAAGTTGGGTCTTGTGTCTGCGGTCAAACTTTTGGTGTGCCTTCTGCTCGCCATGTACGGCATCATACCACAATGGCTGCACGGCTGCACTGTCAAGCCATATCTTCAAGCTGCGGATGCTCTTCAGGGGCTTCCACCCACGGCTCTCACACTCTTGGTTGAACTGGGTGAAAATCTGAGAGTCTGTCAGCACTGGCACACGGCTTCTTTTCAGTGCCACGAGTCTTCTGCCAGCTTCCTCTGTTATCTTCACCGTGTTCTTATTGCCTATCTTGCCACTTATCAGTGAGGGATAGCCATCCTTCTTGAAGGTGCTCATCTTCACTTTCAATCGAGCGAGGTTCTTGGGGAGTGTATGTCCAAAGGCTTCCCTCATCTTCTCGCTTTGCTTGAACACGATGCTCCAGAGGTCGCTTCTTCTGCCACCACCCAGGGCATGTGTCGTGGCTTGCAGGTCATTCATCCTGGCAAGGAGCATTTTCAGCACGCTTGCGTTCTGGGTGTATTCGTCGATGAGCTTCTGTGAAAGTCTTGTTTGAACACCATTCAAATCGTATTCAAACGACTCGTAAAACTTACGAGCTTCCTCATCCACCTGCATGTAGTCCTTCAACTCTTGTCGCTCCAACACGTCCTTGGGGTCGCCATATTTCTCCACGAATCTCATTCTGTACTTCTTGGGAAGGGAGGCATACACATACAGGGCATAGTTTCCTTCTCCTCTTGCTTGTCGGGCGCATTGGATGTTGCCACGATTGACATTTTTGATGAGAGTGTCACCCTTGATGACAGGCTCGTCACCACCAGTTAGCTCCTCGAAGGTCACACACAGTATCTTGTTGTAAAACTCCATTCCGTTATTTGTTTAATATTCTTGTATGTTTTTACTCTTCTATCCCATCACCAGGCACACCTCTCAAGGCGATGGCACTGGCAAGGAAGTTCACAACCACGGCAAACACACACAATACGTCACTTCTGTCAAAAGACAATGCGCAAAGCATCACAAGGCTCACCAAGAACCAAATCAATCTCAATTTCATGGCAAGGGCAAGGCTGAGAAACCATTTCCATTCCTTACCATATATCAGTCTAAATGCTTCCTTCATAATTCTTTATTTTTGAGGATCCAACTTATCGCCTACAGGTATGCCACCAAAATCCTTGATGGCCATGTATCTCACCCTTCTTGCCAGGTGAGAGTCCTTCTTGTAGTTGAGCGATTTACTAACCATTTCGGGTGTAATACCCATCAGTGTGGCTATTCTTTTGCCAACACCATGACCTACGATGATTCTTTTATTCATGCCTTTTTATGTTAAATTCCTATTATTTTTACCTTTTCTCGCCAATATTTTGTATCTTTGGCGACGTGTTCAATTATTAAACACGTTGCAAAGATAAACAAAATGTAGATATTAACAAAAGTTTTGGAGATATTTTTATCAACAAAATGTAGATTTTAACATATTATGGATAAAAAAACGATGTTAGAAGCTTTGATTTCTCATTTTACAAATGGAAATAAAGCACAATTTGCTAAGCTATTAGGCGTATCTCCACAAACTATCAGTGCGTGGATAGCCAGAAATACATTCGATTCCGAATTGATATACGCAAAATGTAGATATATCAATCCTTCTTGGCTATTGACAGGTCAAGGTAATATGCTAACCAATGATGAAAACACACAAAATGTGAAATCCAGTCGTGAGGCCATTCCTGCTATAGATGGAATGCCAAATGACATAAAACCGATTCCTTTGGTAACAGAGCGTGCTGCTGCTGGATTTGGAAATGAATGTTTCGCTATACAAAAGAGTGACGTGAAGGATTATTATATCATTCCAAAGTTTAGATTCTGTCAAGTTGATTTTATGATTGAGGTTTCTGGCTTGTCTATGTATCCACGTTTTAAGTCTGGGGATGTTATAGCTTGTACTATTCTCCATGATGCAAAATATATACAGTGGAATCGTTGCCATGTTATAGCAACAAGGGAGCAAGGCATCCTTGTTAAGAGAATCATGCCAAGTGAGCAAGAGGGATGCTTTAAAATTGTTTCTGACAATAAGGATTTCCCTCCATTCGACCTGCCAACAGAAGAAATTACTGGTCTTGCACTGGTTGTTGGGTGTGTTAGCTTAGAATGATTGAGATGTGTATGCTTTTTATATATAAATATGTGGAAGTCCTTTATTTTTAGGACTTTCACTTGTTTTTTGCCCCTTGAATAAGGACTTTTTCGCTGGTTTTTAGTCTATAAATATAAGAGAAAAAGCCATTTTTTCGCCTTTTTCATACCCATTTCCTTATTATATCTAATATTATTACATTGTATTTTGTCCTTCCAAATGTCCTTCCTAACCAAACATTTCGTTTTTCCAAATGTTAGAATGTCCTTCCAAATGTCCTTCCAAGTGTCCTTCCAAACCCTATTTTTACGGTAAATTGGCCAATTCGTTGTTGGCTAAAACGGGAAAACGGCTCACAAACTATTCAAAGATAGTTTGCAAGCCGTTCAAATCCTTTTAAATGAGCGTTTTAGCCGTTTTATTCCTTGCCACCACTTCGTCTTAGATGGCTCTGTATGATCATGGCTTTGCCATTCATCAGACAGCCTCCATCCGTCAATCCTGCATGGAGCAAGCTGCTCTTGGTGTAGCCTATCTGTTCGGGCGTTAAAACGTCAAATATGGCCGAAATAGAGCCGAAATAGTAGTTCTTCCTACCTGCAAGCAGGTGTACATGTATTACCTTCGTCATAGCTTTATAATTTTGTCGTATATTCTATTCTTTATTCGGTTGCAAAGATACTAAATAATAATTATATGGAAGAACAAAATAAAAGGAAACTTCTAAATATTTATTATTTGGAAGTTAACCACCATAAAAAGCAATCTTTATTTTTCTCCGTTTTTCTCTGATATTCTCTGTTTTTCTCCGTTTGTCTCTCCCCATCGAACAGTTGTCAAACCAGTGAAGAAGCCCTCCCTGAAGCCCATAGGAGGCGATAGGAGCCTTCAGGAGCCGTTTGCACGATAATGGGTGATAACGTACCCATCCAACCCCTTAAAAAGCCCTCTTATCGCCTCCTATGTTACATTATCCCTTTGAACACCCTTCAAATGCTCATTGAATGTTACATGAATGTTAGGTGAATGTCACATTTCGTTTTTTATCCTGTCCTCCCTCTATTTCTCTCTAACTCTATCTATATTAGGTCGTTACTCTGATTTATGGGTCAGTGCTAATTTACACATTTCGTTTTATCCCCCTTACCCCGATGCCATTTGTTACTTGAATGTTTATGTCGCTGCATAGCCGGAAGTGATACGGAGGCACATCGCCCCGAACTTACACCGATTGTTTTCTTGCAATGAATGCTGCTCCATCATACCAACCTGCAGATGGCAAGATGATGAAATACACTGAGCCCTATTCTTGCCCATCTGCTATTTGATAGCGGAATGAGCGGTTTGTTACGCTGCCCTTTTCTTATTGAGGGCTTTTTATCCCCGCCAGCACTGAGGCTGACGGGAATTTTAAATCTTTATTTTTTTTCAAATACTGGGCGTACTGGGTAACCATTTTCACGTATTACTTTATACATACTAGGCATTACATTCGTTTCATCGATTTCCCAATTAATAGCCTCTTTTGAAGCTGATTGATAGCAACCGGAATTTTTCCATTTATCGACATAATAATAACCTGCAGATGGTAAGATGATGAAATTGCCATTCGGTCCAACCACTTTCCAGTAATCAATAACTGTCTTGTTATTTTTATTTGTTGTCGTTGCGACCTCCCAAGTACATTCAGCCAACAGTTCTTCCCATTCTTTCACGGTAGGTGTGCGGTAATTGTTGCCGAGATTAGCAGTAGCAGCATCATCTTCAGGTTGGAGCAATGTCAGCTTATCTGTCTCGTTGTACTTAGTGTAGTCTGTTTTTTCTCCTATAATTTCAACCCATTTGTATGTAGTTATATCATATTTCTGCTTTGTTACAGTCTCACCCCATGCATAGTAGTTGCCCTTTTCATACTCGCTATTTGCACCTACGTTGTATTTTCTCCACATCAGTCCGCTTGGCAAGCCGAGGTCTACACAATCCTTTACCACTGTTGTAGAGCCTCCGGCAGCCTTCAGAGCCTCAATCTTCTTAGCGATTTCAGCCAAAGCGTCAGCTTCGCTCTTGTTTCCGTCCTTCACCTCCTTTACGAGGTTGGCAATTTCGTCCTTGATG
>JAJXBQ010000416.1:0-1487 GCA_021640525.1 Segatella copri | reverse complement strand
ATTTTACAGATTTCTGGCGATTCTGGGGCTGTACGACAAGCGGTTATTTCTGCTCGTGAAGTAGGTAAACAATTGCTCGGTACGATGGGTGACGAACCAGTGAACGGAGCCCCTTCCTATATCTAATCTGAAAGGATGGTATGCCCTATGAAATCAAAACGTTTCGAAGTCTTAAGTCAACGTCCTGTCAATCAGGATGGTTATGTAAAGGAATGGGTAGAGGAAGGTTTTATAGCCATGGAATCTCCTCAAGATCCAAAGCCTAGCCTCAAAATCGAAGGTGGTCGCATCGTTGAACTCGATGGTAAACGCCGCGAAGATTTTGATCTTATCGATACATTTATTGCAAATTACGGTATCGTTCTCGATGGTGCTCAACAAGCAATGGCAAAGGATTCAAAAGAGATTGCTAATATGATGCTTACACCATCAGTACCTCGTGAAGAAATCGTTAAGATTTGTAAATCTATTACTCCAGCGAAAATGTTGGAAGTTGTTTCTACCATGAACGTTGTAGAAATGATGCAATGTATGCAAAAAATGCGCGCTCGTCGTACAATGGCTAACCAAGCCCATGTAACGAACGTAAACGATAACCCAGTACAAATCGCAGCCGATGCTGCGGAAGGTGCACTTCGCGGGTTCGCTGAAGAAGAAACAACAGTAGCCGTTGCTCGTTATGCACCACTCAATGCGATTAGCTTACTCGTAGGCTCTCAATGTGGTCGCCCAGGTGTATTGACACAATGCTCCTTGGAAGAAGCGACAGAATTAGAACTTGGCATGCGTGGCTTCACAGCATATGCAGAAACAATTTCCGTATATGGTACAGAAGACGTATTTACCGATGGTGATGATACACCTTGGTCTAAAGGATTCCTCGCATCTGCTTATGCATCTCGTGGTCTTAAAATGCGCTTCACCTCTGGTACAGGTTCTGAAGTACAAATGGGCCAAGCAGAAGGTAAATCTATGTTGTACCTTGAAATCCGTTGCCTATACATCACAAAAGGCGCTGGCGTACAAGGTATCCAAAATGGTTCTGTAAGCTGTATCGGTATTCCAGCAGCTGTACCTTCTGGTATCCGCGCTGTATTAGCAGAAAACCTTGTAGCAGCTATGCTCGACCTAGAATGTGCATCTAGTAATGACCAAACATTCAGTCACTCTGACTTGCGTAGAACAGCCCGTACATTGATGCAATTTGCACCTGGTACTGACTTTATCTGCTCCGGTTATAGTTCTACACCAAACTATGACAACATGTTCGCTGGTTCCAACTGGGATGCAGAGGACTATGATGACTGGACAGTTATCCAACGTGACCTCAAGGTAAATGGTGGTCTTATCCCTGCTCGCGAAGAAGAAGTAGTAGCAGTTCGCAATAAAGCGGCTCGTGCACTACAAGCTTTGTTCAAAGCTTTAGGTTTGCCTCCGATTACAGATCAAGAGGTAGAGGCTGCTACCTATGCGAATGGCTCTAAAGA
>JAJXBQ010000128.1:0-9928 GCA_021640525.1 Segatella copri | reverse complement strand
ATACATACATGATTGTTACAATAGAATGGATGGAGGAGTGGTTCAGGCGTTTCGACCAGGAATATTTCGGGGGAAAGCTGCCTGTTCCTGAACTCGGACTTACTCATGCCAAGACTCGGTTGGGGCAACTTGCCTATAAGCGGGCCTCCAGATGGGGACGCACCAAACTCTACGATTTCAAACTCTCCATGTCTACTTATTATGATATGACCGACAAGCAGGCAAAGAGTGTCTTGCTCCACGAGATGATACATTATATCATCGGTTATACGGGACTGAAAGATACCTCGGCACATGGTGTCGTATTCAAGGGACTGATGGATAAGCTCAACAGCCAGTATGGCTGGGATATCAGAGTATCGACATCCACCAAGGGCTGGAAGGTAAGCGAAACCGTAAAAAGCAGGAAAGAGAAGAAGGGACCGCAGATCTATCTGATGCTTGCCATCGAGATGAATGATGGAAGGCATTTTCTCTCGAGAGTGAATCCGAGTTTTGCCCGTCGCATCGATAATCAGCTGAAGACGGTCAGGGAAGTGGTTTCTCATCAGTGGTATACTACGATGGAGAACTATTTCGAAGACTATCCGCAGGTGCGCAGTTTGAGAGGAAGGCGCATCTCGAAGGCCGATTTCGGAAAGTTGCTTAATGTGCTCACTCCCTTTCAGTTGTAATGTCGGGCGAATGTATAAGAAAAAGAATAACCAAAACTCATTAAAGATATAAAATGAAAGAAACCTGGAAAATGATAGCCCTGCTGGCAATAGCTATTGGAGGACTGCTGGCTTATGCCTTTATTCCAGAGCAAGTGGCTGAAAACATTCCCCTGAAACAGATTGGAATGGATGCGCTCACCGGTAAAAGCGAGGCAGAGCTTGCTGAAGAGGAAAAGGCTGACAGCATGATAAAGGAACCCGTGGATACGGCGGCGCAGCGAGTGCTGATCTTCGGCGACTCGATGTCGGAATATCTCGGTCTGCGACTGGCTGATTATGCCAACAAGAACGGTCACAAACTCACCTGTATTACCTGGGTGAGTTCGGGCACCAGAAACTGGGCTGCTACCGATACCCTGCAGCATTATATGCAACGTATCAAACCTACCCATGTCTTTGTATGTCTGGGCAGCAACGAACTGTATACGGCTGATATGAAGGGATGTGAAAAACGCATCCGTGCCATCCTGAGCAAGATTGGTAATATACCGACGATATGGATCGGTCCGCCAAACTGGTGTGAGGATAAGGGGTACAACAAACTTCTGCGTGAGATTATGGGACCACGAGGCTATTATCCTAGCTATAAACTCACCTTCGAACGCCAGAAAGACGGTCGCCACCCAACCATGGCTTCATCTGCCATGTGGATGGATAAGATTGTTGAGTGGATGAATAGCGGACATTGTGTGCATCCGTTCCGGTTGGAAATGCCGGATAAGCGTGACCGTAGATACAGACAGATAACCATTTTGCCTCCTGGAACAAAACACAGGGCTGACAGTACGCCTGTAAAGAAGGATTCTCTTTCTCTGCCTGTTGAAGGAACTTTGCCTGAGACCACAGAAAGTCCTGCTGCTACCAAGGAACCTGCAACTGCAGGAAAAACGGCTCCGGCTGCTGCTGAAAAGACGGCTCCAGCGGTAAAACATGTAAACCATAAAGACTCCATATAAGGAAGAGTTCAATAAATAATATCTTCAGAAAAGACAAATGAATTATTCAACATTCGAAATAAGTGCCTTGTGGCATTGGATAGAGCGGCTGTTTGTTTATCAGGCAGATTCTCCGCTGATGATGGGCAGCATTCCGTTTGCGCTGCTCTTCATCTTCTTCCTTGCCATTTATACCCTGCTCAAGAGCTATTCGCGCACAGCCATGATGATGTATGTCATCTGCTTCAGCCTTTTCTTTGCCTATAAGGTGAACGGAATGGTGATGTGGATGCTGCCGCTTACGGCTTGCATCAATTATGCCGTAACCCAGGAAATGAGACTGCATGAGGGGAAGGCACGCAAGGCGCTGCTCACCTTCGTAGTGCTTGTAGACCTGGCTCTGCTGTGCTATTTCAAATATACCAATTTCATCATTGGCGATATAGTCAACGAGATGTTCAGCACCAACTTCTCGCTGCAGTCTATCGCTCTGCCTGTAGGTATCTCGTTCTATACCTTCCAGGCTATCAGCTATGCGGTAGATACCTATAAGCGTAAGTTTGACATGGAGGTAACGCTCCTGGAATATTGCTTCTATCTCACCTTCTTTCCGCTGCTGATGGCGGGTCCTATCACCCGTGCCGCTAATCTGATTCCCAGACTGAAACGAAACGAGCAGGCTTCCAGCAGAATGCTGTGGACGGGACTCTTCCTCATCATGCTGGGACTGGTCAAGAAGAATATGCTGAGCGATTATATTGCACAGTTTAACAACTGGGTGTTTGATGCGCCGCAAACCTTCTCGGGTTTCGAGAATCTGGCAGCGCTCTTCGGCTATCCTGTCCAGATTTTCCTCGATTTCTCGGGATACAGCGATATGAGTATCGGTGTGGCAGCCATCCTGGGCTTTTATCTGCCCGACAACTTCTATTTCCCTTACCGCTCGCTCTCGGTTACCGAGTTCTGGCGTCGCTGGCACATCTCGCTTTCCTTCTGGTTCCGCGATTATGTGTATATTCCGCTGGGCGGAAACCGGAAGGGAAAGGTGCGCATGTATTTCAACAATTTCCTTACCATGCTGGTGGCAGGTTTGTGGCATGGCTCTTCCTGGATGTTCGTCATCTGGGGTGCTCTCCATGGTTTCGGACTTGTGGTGCATAAGTTCTTCAGCCGTCAGTTGGGCATAAGCATTCCCCGTACGCTGGCTGGCAATTCCCTCAGCTGGCTCATCACCTATTTATATATATGCTTTGCGTGGTCTTTCTTCCGTGCCAAGGATTTGGGTGTGTTGGGGAAGATGTATGATAAGGTGGCAAATGATTTCAGTATTGATTATCTGGTGCCTTTCTTTCATGCCCGTCCTGCCTGGACGCTTTGCATCATCGGTGTCATGCTGAGCTATCTCTTTACCGAGCGCCAGTATCACCGTCTTCAGGCGCGGTTCATCCTCCTGCCTTGGGTGGCTAAACTGCTGCTCTTCATCATCTGTCTGCAGATGGTAGTTGAGGTTTCCCAGGAGAGTGTACAGCCGTTCATTTATTATCAGTTCTAGTTTCGATGGTTAATATTAATATATATATTTGAAGTAACAGACATAAACAGAAAAATTGTATGAAGAAACTATTATTCTTTTTGCTCCTGACGACGGCTGTCGTCGGTAGAGCACAGACATCGCTTGACTTGCTGCCTGTAGGCACCGAAGCTCCCGACTTCACGATTACTGACAGTAAGACGGGTAAGAAAATCTTCCAGCTCTCAGATAAGAAGACTCAGAAGGATAAAGACGGAAAGACGGTTCCAGGTGTCTGGACCGTGCTCGATTTCTGGGCTTCCTGGTGTCCAGACTGCAGAAGAGACATGCCGATGGTGAAGGCTATCTATGACAAATACAATACCAAGATCCAGGTAGTGGGTGTTTCTTTTGATACCGACGAGGCTAAGATGAAGAAATATCTGGGCGATAATCAGTATAGCTGGTTGCAATACTGTGAGTTTAAGAAATGGAAGGAAACAAAGATTTCCAAGGATTATCACATCTCATGGATTCCTACCTCTTATCTGATCAATCCGGAAGGTAAGGTTGTATTCTCTACCGTGAAGGCGGAGGAGATGATGAAGAAACTGGATTCGCTCGACCAGGCTGGAGCATTGAAACCTGCTCAGGTGCAGACTGCTCTCAAGAAGGTGTATAATGAAAGCATCGATCCGATGGCTCAGATTGATGAGGCTTTGGCTAAAGCCAAGAAGAATGGCAAGTTTGTTATCTGTCAGGTAGGTGGTAATTGGTGTCCATGGTGCTTGAAGTTTGCCGATTTTGTGGAGAAGAATGCTGCGGTCAACAAGATGGTGAATGATCATTTCGAATATATTCATGTAAACTACAATCGTAGAAAATCTGCCGGTGATGCGGCGGTGAAGAAGGCTGAGCAGCTGATGAAGCGACTGAACAATCCTCAGCGTTTCGGATTCCCGGTCTTTGTGGTGCTTGATGAAACCGGAAAGGTTCTCCATATCCAGGATTCCAGTTTCCTGGAAGAGGGGAAGGGATATAACGAAGAAAAGGTGCTCAGATTCCTGAAGAGCTGGACACCTCAGGCAGTAAAAGGATAAAGAAAGAGGGTGTGTCATTAACTTATGACACACCCTCTACCTGTTTCATATTGTAATATTATGCATTACAAACCTCTTGCTTTCAGGAATCCGGAAGCATCTGGCTTCTCCATACCTGTAAAGTCGGTAAACATTTCCATCTGGTCCTTGGTGTTGCCACGGCTCAGAATCTTATCGCGGAATGCCTGACCAACGGCTGGATCCAAAGCACCATGCTTTGCAAAGTAGTCGGCGATGTTCACAGCCAGCACCTCTGTCCAGAGATAGCTGTAATAGCCTGCAGCATAACCGCCGCCCCATACGTGGTTGAAGTATGATGTGCTGTAGCGAGGAGGAATCTGGGTGTTGAGCAAACCGATGTTGTGGAGCTCTTCCTTCTCGAAGGCACCTGCCATATAAGGTGAAGGCACCTCTTCTTCGCTAATCTTGTGCCAGGCAAGGTCAAGACAGGTCGCAGCCAGATTCTCGCCCAGTGAATAAGCTGTCTGGAAGCTGATGCTCTTCAGCATGCGCTCTTTCAGATCGGCTGGCATCGCAGCTCCGGTCTCGGTATGACGGGCGTAATGGTCGAATATCTCCGGAATAGAAGCAAACGATTCGTTAAACTGGGATGGCATCTCTACGAAATCGCGGGCAACAGCTGTTCCTGAAAGGGTATTGTACTTGCAGTCGGAAAGGATTCCGTGAAGTGCATGACCGAACTCATGGAACAGGGTAGTAACCTCATCCCATGTGATGAGAGATGGCTGACCCTCCGGTGCCTTGGCGTTGTTGCATACATTATATATGATAGGCAACTGGCCGCGCTGTTTGCTCTGCTTGGCAAAGGCGCTCATCCATGCACCGCCACGCTTGGTAGGACGGCGGAAGTAATCGCTGTAGAAAAGGGCGATTGGCTTGCCGTTCTTGTCGCTCACCTCGAATACCTTCATGTCTGGGTGATAGGTAGGAATATCCTTGCGCTGCTTGAAGTTCAGTCCGTAAACACGATGGGCGGCATAGAACACACCGTTCACCTGTACGCTGTCGATGTTGAAGTATGGCTTAATCTCATCATCGGTAATGTTGAGCATCTCCTTCTTCATCTTCGCAGAATAATAGAATCGGTCGTATGGCTGCAGCTTGAAGTCCTTGCCCTCCGTCTTCTGGGCATACGCTTCTATCGCCTTGGTTTCAGCATCAGCCTTAGGAGCATATTCCTTGATGAGCTGCTTCAGGAAATCATCCACATTCTTGCTGTTCTTAGCCATCGTCTTTTCGAGCGAATAGTCGGCATAGTTGTCATATCCCATCAGCTTGCCCTTCTCGGCACGCAATTTGGCAATCTCGGTTACGATAGGGAAGGTGTTGAATTTTGGGTTGGTACCGTCGGCACGGTGGATGCTTGCCATATACACCTTCTTGCGCAGTTCGCGGTTCTGGAGATTGGTGAGGATAGGCTGCTGGGTGGTGTTGATGATGACGATGCAGTAAGGTGCCTTGCCTCCGCGGCTCTCAGCATCTTTCTTGCATTGTGCAATGTCTGCATCGCTCAATCCGGCGAGTTCTTCCTTGCTGTTCACCCAAACCACGGCGTTGTTGGTAGCGGCAGGAAGAAGGTTGCCCCATTCCTGCTGTAACTCAGAGATGCGGGAGTTGATCTGCTTCATGCGCTCCATCTTCTCGGCAGAAAGGAGGGCACCTGAACGTACAAAACTCTTATAGATAACCTCAGTAAGGCGCTTGTCTTCGCCCTTGAGTTTCTTATATTCATTATCGTAAACATACTTGATGCGCTCGAAGAGTTTCTTGTTGAACGAAATCTCATTGTCGAGTTCGGTCAGCAATGGGGTAGCCTTCTTTTCGGTTTCGGCGATGCCCGGAGTTTTGTGGGCACTGGTGAGACCGAAGAAGATGTTAGTCACCTTTTCTAGTAGCGCACCGCTCTCTTCATAGGCGAGGATGGTGTTCTGGAAGTTAGGCTTCTTCTTGTTGTTTACTATCTTCTGGATGTTGGCACGCTGCTCCCTGATAGCCGCTTCGATGGCTGGCAGGTAGTCGCTCTCCTGAATCTTGCTGAAGTCAGGAGCACCGAATGGAAGACTGCTCTTTGTTAAAAGAGGATTCTGACGGTTACCGCCCGCAGTCTGTGCGAACGATGAGACTGGCATCTGCAGGAGTGCTGCAGCCAAGCCCAGGGTAAGGAAAGTCTTGTTAAGTTTCATCATGTTTCTTTGTTTATTTGAAATTCTTCTGCAAAGATAATCATTTATTTCGGATTATCGCATTTTTATTCATATTTCTTATGGAAAATCAGCAGACAGATGGCTCCTGCCAATGCCATCGGCACACCGATAAGGGCAGGGAAGTTGTATCCCAATCCCATCGCAACAGGAATACCACCGAGGAAAGCTCCCATGGCGTTACCCAGATTGAAGGCGCCCTGAATGCAGCAGCCGCCCAGCATTTCGCCACCTTTGGCATGCTTCACGATGAGGAATTGCTCAGGCGATCCGATGCCGAAAAGACAGGCGCAGCAGATGAACATCAGCACCACAGATACCCAGCCGAAAGGGGCGAGGAAGAAGGTGAGCAGAAGTGCAGCTGCTGCCAGAAACTGGAGATAACAGGTAAAGCGGCCCGGCTTGAAGCGGTCGGCAAGCAAGGCACTCACCTGATTGCCTACTACCATTCCGCCGCCTGCAAGAATCATCAGCAGAGAGATGCTGGCTGCGCTGAATCCGCCTTCCATCTGAAGCAGCGGCGAGATATAACTGAACCAGCAGAGGATGCCGCCATTGCCCAGGAAGGTGGCGGCGATGATGAGCCACGGAGCCTTGTTGCGGAGGAAATGGAACTGTGCCTTCATACCGTTGTTTGGCAGTGCTTCTACATCCGGAACCCATCTGTGAATCATGTATAAGGTGATGAGTCCGAGCACGATACAGCTGACAAAAGGTACTCGCCAGCTGAACATGTGACTCAGGAAGGTTCCCACCGGCACACCCAGCAGGTTAGCCACCGGCATACCTGCGCACATCATTGCCACGGCATTGGTTCCCTTACCCTCTTTGGCAATCTTTACCGCCACGATAGTACCCGTTCCGAAGTAGGCGCCATGAGGCAGACCTTCTATAAAGCGGGCGCAGAGCAAGAGCCAGTAGTTAGGTGCTACTGAGGCGATGACAGCTCCGAAGGTGATGAGCGAAGCCAGGAACATCAGGATATTCTTGGGTCTGTATTTATGCATGAGAATCAGCGAGAAAGCTCCGGCGCAGACGCCGAGTGCATAGATAGAGATGAGATGTCCTGCTTCCGGGATGGAAACGTTCATGTTGTGAGCGATGTCTGTGATGATGCCCTCGATGATGAATTCTGCGATGCCTAAGGTAAAGGTACCCAGCGCGAGTGCAAATAGTCCTTTTTTCATTTATTCTTATGAGTCAATATTATCCTTTAAAAATAGTTTCTCTCTTATTTTATGTCTTTGTAAGACAATAGTTTCAGAAATTCGTGTGCAAAGTTACTCATATTCCCTTTATCCTGCAAGTTTTCTCGCAGGAATATAGTAAAGATTAACAGAATGTGTGGGGTGATTTTTTTTCCTCTGATTTAATGTCACTATTGCCACGCTGAATGTAACTGTTTAATAGCTATTGATTTAAGCGTGGCAGTAAGAGCTTTTCTTATTGTCACCTATTGCCACCTAATGCCACGCTAGGGCGAAAAATAGGGAATTCTCAGGGAAAGTAACCCGACGCCTTGCCCAATTTTGCCATGTCAAAATTTTCACTTATCTTAGTGTCGCAAAATCTAACAATGAAAAGAAGACGACACGGGTGTGAGCCTATGCCGTCTTCGCTTTCTTATATACCCTTATGGGAATGTTGGCTATTCTTTTAAGCAATTCAACGGAACCACATAAACGCCATCCTCTCTGCGGTAAGCTGGGCCAGTTGCCGTCAGCACCATCATGAATGAAGGCTCCTGTTGTGAATTGATGTCTTTTTTGATTTTCATCATATTTTTGGCACCATCTTCAATGAGGTCGTCACCTCCGAGTTTGACCTCAATGAGTGCCCAGCGTCCATCTTCCAGATGAACCACGGCATCACATTCCAATCCACGACTGTCGCGGTAATGGCGCACTTCACCTCCACGACGCATTGAATATATCTTCAGGTCTCTGACTGCCATATCCTCGAAGAATAGGCCGAAGGAGTTCAGGTCTTTCATCAAGTCGGCAGGCTTGATGCCAAGTGCCTGACAAGCGATGCTGGCGTCAACGAAGTGGCGTGTTGATGTAGAGCGAACCACCGTCTTTGAACGCAGATTAGGGTTCCAAGCTTCAATATCTTCCAGGATATAGAGGTCTTTGAGTGCATCCATATAATCATCGAAGGTTTTGGAATCCATCGTCCGATTGTTTGATTTCACAACATCGTCAATCAAAGTCTGATATGATGCCTCGCTCGATATATTGCGAGCATAGCTTCGTAATATCATTCGCATTACCTCTGGACTTTTTCCACGGAACTTCTTGTTCTCACTATTCTCAAAGTTAAACAATCCCTGATAATAGTTCTGTGTGACATCCAATGCCACCTGTCTATCCTCCTGAATGGAAAGAGGCCATCCGCCACGGCAGACAAAGAAAGCCATGTCTGAAAGACTGAATCCCTCATTCATGTCAAATATTGCCAAGTCAGGATTGTCAAACAGGTCATAGAGCGATACCGACCCACGAGAATCCTTTGATTCGGCAAGACTCATCGGACGCATCATCAAAGTGACGATACGACCGGCACCACTATGATATATCTGTGTCTTATCGGCAGGAGTACTGCTTCCCGTCAGAATAAACTGACCGAACTCTGGGTGCTCGTCAATCCATTCTTTTGCCACATTCAGATGTCAGGCGCAGTCTGCCATTCATCTATCAGATGCGGTTTCTCTCCAAGAAGCATGTTACGAGGCTCCATTCTCGCCAGCTGAATCATCTGCCTGGTGTTCAATTTCACCTCACTCTTAGCGAATCGCTCGGAAGTTGTTGTCTTGCCGCAGAATTTTGGTCCACTCACGACTACCACTCCACATGATTTGAGTTTACGCTCAATCACACTGTCAATGTATCTGTCTAAATACTTTGCCATAATAGAATCTTCTAAAAACTGCTGCAAAGATAAGCATAAAAAATCAAATTCCCAAACTTACGAGGATAAAATTCCCAAACTTATGAGATTTTAATTCCTAAACTTATGAGATTGTACTTTTTGTAATATGTGCTAATCTACTTTATTTGTGCCACTGGTACAATTTTCGGCTTCAAAGGTATGAATTTACGCCAAACTGTAGAGCGACCTATACACAATTTAACTGTAATTTCTTGTTGTGTTAGGTGCTCAAGAGTGTACAGACGATACACTTCCTTGGTAAGTTCGACATCTTTCAATGTTGCTTCTAATGATTCTTTCATGTAATTGAAACTTTAGGAGTCAACCATATTTACAAAAAGACAGTTTGAATACATATGCGACGTCTTAGAAAAGACAGAAGAATGGCAACCAAATACCCCATTGGAAAAATATAGAGACTTACTTCCAGACCGATGGAAAAAGCAGTAACAGCACTTATTTAATCAGCTGTTACTGCTTTTTTTGAATTATGCAAGGTATAAACGCGGAGCCG
>JAJXBQ010000127.1:0-9929 GCA_021640525.1 Segatella copri | reverse complement strand
TGGCAATACTGCCGCTTGCTGATCCATACTTAGAACTGCTCATCTTGAAGTTGGCGCTAGCTCCACCTTTGTTGCCAATAACGGCAGCGGTCTTATCAAGTACCTGTTGCGCAGTCTGCGCCATGGCTCCGATGCTCATCATTGCAACGAAAGCCAATGCTAAAATCTTTTTCATTTTTATCTTTTCCTTTCTTTTAAAATTCTATGTTATATTATATCTTCTAAAATTTCATACTCTATCATAAAGCCGTAAAAACGTCTTTTCTCTCTTAGACGTTTTCACGGCTTCAGGGTTTAATAATTTAACCTTTTCCAATATTATCTTCTTTCATACCCTTAGTTCTTTACTAAAATTAAGAGTTTCGAAGTGCCATTAACAGATTATTAAGCTGGTTTTCATCCTGTATCAGTACCTCACGAGGCTTGCTGCCCTGTGCTGCACCTACGATGCCTGCAGCTTCCATCTGGTCCATCAGTCGTCCTGCACGGTTATAGCCGATACTGAACCGGCGCTGGATCATGCTGGTAGAACCCTGTTGCGAAAGAACAATCGCATGGGCTGCCTCTTCGAAGAACGGATCCAGTTCGCGGGCACTGATGCTGCCGCTTCCACCTGCGCTTCCTTCATCATTAGCTGGTTCTGGCAACTCCATAGGTTCGATAGGACCAGGCTGTTCGCAGATATACTCGTTGATGCGCTCGATTTCAGGTGTATCAACAAAGGCACACTGTACACGGACAGGTTCGTTGCCGCAGAGATAGAGCATATCACCACGACCAATCAGCTGGTTGGCTCCTGTACGGTCAAGAATGGTCTTTGAGTCGATGGCAGATGTAACCTTAAAGGCGATACGGCCAGGGAAGTTAGCCTTGATATTACCCGTGATGATGCTGGTTGTAGGACGCTGGGTGGCAATAATCATGTGGATACCCACGGCACGTGCCAGCTGGGCGATACGGGCAATAGGAAGTTCTACTTCCTTGCCGGCTGTCATGATCAGATCACCGAACTCATCTATAATCACCACGATGTATGGCATATACTCATGTCCATCTGTCAACTTCAACTTGTGGTTGATATACTTCTGGTTGTATTCTTTGATGTTACGGGCTCCTGCCTTTTTGAGCAAGTCGTAACGGCTATCCATCAGTACACACAGACTGTTCAGGGTTCTAACCACCTTGGTTACATCGGTTATGATAGGTTCTTCCTCATCAGGAACCGCAGCCATAAACTTATTGGCAATACGGGAGTAGACGCTAAACTCCACCTTCTTAGGGTCGATGAGAACCAGTTTGAGTTCGTTTGGATGTTTCTTGTATAATAAAGAGGTGATGATGGCATTCAAACCTACAGATTTACCCTGTCCGGTAGCACCCGCAACAAGCAGGTGAGGAATCTTTGCCAAATCAACCATAAACACTTCGTTGGTAATGGTCTTACCCAAAGCGATAGGTAACTCCATCTTGGTTTCTTGGAATTTCTTTGAGTTTAAAGTACTTTCCATACTAACGATGTTCGCCTTTGCGTTAGGTACTTCAATACCGATGGTTCCCTTACCTGGGATAGGAGCGATGATACGGATGCCGAGAGCTGCCAGACTCAAGGCGATGTCATCTTCCAGATTCTTGATTTTAGAGATACGTACGCCTTCTGCAGGCTGGATTTCGTAGAGTGTGATGGTAGGACCAACCGTAGCACGGATGGTTTTGATCTGTACGCCAAAGTTGCCCAGCACCTCGATGATGCGGTTTTTGTTGGCGCGCTGCTCTTCCTCATCGATGGATACGCCGTCATCCTCATACTTCTTCAGAAGGTTGAGTACCGGATATTTATATCTGGTGAACGGCTCCTTCGGATTGATCGGAGTATTCAGTACTTCTGCATTGCTCAAGGTGTTGCCTGTGGCCTTCTCGTCGGCTGTGGCTACAGAGATGTCCATACCTATATGCTCAGAAGCTGCAGCAGCCTCGGCAGCTTGCTTTTCCAATGCTTCCTGTTCAGCCCGTTTTGTACGGAGTTCGCGCTGACGTGCAATGAGTGACATATTCTCGTTCTGCGTGCCGTTGGCTATAGCGATGGTTTCATCTTTTTCTGTATCACCTTCTGTTCCTTTAGCTTCCTGTCCGTCTGCCTCTGGTTCAACAGGCGTAGAAGGTGTGTCTGGGTTTGCGAAAGTCTGGTCCGGATCCAGATTCAGGTCGATGACTTTGGCAGGTTCTTCTTCCTTATATTCTTCTTTCTCATCCTCTGTGCCAGGACCATATGCTGCGCTGGCGTATACCTCGTCGATAGCTTCTGTATCTTTCCTGTTCTTTCCATGGTTAGTAATCTCAAATTTCACCTTATTTGATATATAACCGATAGGGTTGAGTGCTTTTCTGATTACCGTAATGGTTTCAGTGGTGAGATAGGTGAGGAATGCTACCGCCACGAAGAAAAGAATGGCAGTAAGTCCTGGAGGACCCATGATGTTCTCCAGATTCTGCACGACAAAGAGTCCGTGCTTTCCGCCCGGATTGAATGTGAGGCTTGGCATGATAGGTGCGATGAACTTGGCAAAGGTTACCGACATCCATAGCATGACCACAATCATGCAGAAGAACCATTTCCACAGGTTCAACTTGTAGGCATGCATCATCTGCAATCCCACCATAATGACAAAGAATGGGAGCATGAAGGCTGGAAATCCGAAATTGATGGCAATGAGCCAATAGGATACAATGGCTCCCCAGGATCCGCAGTAGTTCTGAAACTGTTTTTCCGTGTTGGTCCATTCGCCCGGCTTCAGATTTTCGAGCAAACTCTGGTCATTGGCTCCTGTGTTGAGAAAGGAGATCATAGCGATGATGATAACCACAGCAATGACTACCAAGGCTAATCCTATGAAAAAGTCGGTGATAGTATTGTTGAAAATATACTGTAAACCAATAGCTTCGCTAAAGGTTTTGGTCTTTTTTTCAGTTCTTTTTTTAGCCATTTTATATATTTTTGAATAATTTATCTGCAAAATTAGCGAAAATAATTGAGAAAACAATTCTTTTTCTCATCTTTTTTTTCTAATTTTGCAACTTGTAAAGAATAAAAAGCATAATGAAGATTATTTTCACTAGTTTCGACAAGGCGGCAATCACGAATTTGCCAAGAGCTTTGTTTCCTGGCAAAATCGTAGTCGTTGACAAGCCTGAAGATACAGAAGCGGCTGTTAATGACCTACTTAGCCATTATATACTGGGTGTGGATACAGAAACGCGCCCATCATTCAAGCGTGGTCAGGCTTACCATGTTTCGTTGTTGCAGGTGAGTACACATGATACTTGTTATCTCTTCCGCCTGCATCATACGGGCATGACTCCTGCCATCATTCGCTTGCTCGAAGATACCACCGTGCCAAAAGTAGGACTTTCCTGGCACGATGACTTGCTGCAGCTCCATAAGCGAGCTGCTTTTAAGGCTGGCTACTTTATCGAGTTGCAGGATGTTGCTAAGAACTTTGGTATCGCAGACATGAGTCTGCAGAAACTGTATGCTAACCTGTTTCACCAGAAAATCAGCAAGGCGCAACGGTTGAGCAATTGGGAGGCTAGCGATTTGAAGGAATCGCAGGCTCTCTATGCAGCTACAGATGCCTGGTGCTGCATTAATCTGTATGAGGAATTCAAGCGTTTGTCCGCTACAGGCGATTATGAGCTCGATGAACTCAGGGTATAATATAAGGTGGTAAGGAATAGAAATTGATAATCGTAAGAAACTTCATATATAAATATGTATAAAAGCGTATATTTAAAGAAAGGTAAGGAAGAATCGCTCAAGCGTTTTCATCCATGGATCTTCTCGGGTGCTATCCAGGCAATGGATGAGGGCATAGAGGAGGGCGACATTGTGAGAGTGTTTACCCGTAGTGGTGAATTCATTGCTATAGGTCATTATCAGATCGGTTCTATCGCTGTACGTGTTCTTTCTTTTAGAGATATTGAGATTGATGAGGAGTACTGGTGTGCCAGATTGGATTCGGCATATAAAATGAGACTCGCTTTGGGTATTGCCGGTAATTCATCCAATACTACTTATCGCTTGGTTCATGGTGAGGGTGATAACTTGCCGGGACTTGTTATCGACTGCTATGGTCCTACTGCTGTCATGCAGGCTCACAGTGTGGGTATGCATGTTTGCCGCATGGAGATAGCCAAAGCCTTGAAGAAGGTGATGGGCGAAGCTCTGGAGAATATCTACTATAAGAGTGAGACAACCTTACCGTATAAGGCTGACCTCAGACAGGAAAATGGCTTTATACTGGGAGGTGATGCTGACGATGTAGCTGTAGAGAATGGACTGAAATTCCATATCGACTGGTTGCGTGGTCAGAAAACGGGTTTCTTCGTAGATCAGCGTGAGAACCGTTCGCTGCTCGAGCATTATGCCAAGGGTAAGAGCGTGCTCAACATGTTCTGCTATACCGGCGGTTTTTCAGTTTATGCGATGAGAGGAGAGGCTAAGGCTGTTCACTCCGTAGACAGCAGTGCCAAGGCGATAGAATTGACCAATGAGAATATTGCGCTCAATTTCCCTGGAGATGCACGCCATGAGGCTATCTGCGAAGATGCCTTCAAGTATCTTGATGAACATGACCAGCAGTATGATCTGATTGTTCTTGATCCTCCTGCTTTTGCCAAGCACCGTGCGGCTTTGCGCAATGCGCTGAAGGGCTATACCCGCCTGAACGTAAAGGGCTTGCAGCGTATTAAGAAGGGCGGTATTCTTTTTACCTTCAGTTGCTCTCAGGTGGTTACGAAGGATCAGTTCCGCAATGCTGTGTTTACTGCTGCAGCGCAGGCTGGAAGAAAGGTTCGCATCTTGCACCAGTTGCACCAGCCTGCCGACCATCCTATCAATATTTATCATCCGGAAGGTGAATATTTGAAGGGATTGGTTCTCTATGTAGAATAACAAATGATTAAAGGATTGATAATGAATAAGTTCAAAACGTTTACAGCCTTGATGCTCTTGCTGGCTATAGGATTTGCAGGATGTGGCAAGTCGGAAGCAGAACGTCATCGCTTGAGCAAGAAGGAAAAGGCTAGATTGGATAGCCTAGACCGTGCTGCGCTGAAGATAGCGGTGATGCCAACAATGGACTGCCTGCCAATCTTTCTGGCATGTGATGACAGTATCTTCCAGCAGCAAGGTGTAGACGTACATTTGCGTAGATATACTGCACAAATGGATTGTGATACTGCTATCGAGCGCAAGCGCGTAGAGGGAGCCGTGACCGATCTGATTCGTGCTCATCATATAGAGAAACGGGGTACTGCTTTGACGTACCCTATTTCTACCAATCTTTATTGGCAGTTTATCACCAATAAGCGTTCGCGTATATCCGAACTGAAACAACTGTCAGATAAGATGGTGGCAATGACCCGCTACTCTGCAACTGATTATCTGGCTACTTTAGCAATCGATAGCGGTAAGCCTAAATATGATGCTTATAAGGTTCAAATCAACGATTTGAACATCCGTCTGCGTATGTTGCTTAACAACGAGATGGATGCCATGTTGCTGCCAGAACCTCAAGCTACCAAAGCCCGACTTGAACAGCATGTAAAACTCTTTGACAGCAGAGATAAGAACTTGCAGTTAGGTGTTGTTGCTTTCCGCAAGAAAATACTTTCAGAGCCGCGCCGTAAAGACCAAGTTGCCAAGTTTATCAAGGCGTATAATATTGCTGTTGATAGCATAAACAGTCGTGGGGTACAGCATTATGCAAGTATCATCACAAAATATACGGGTGCCGATGCTAAAACCATCAGTAATCTTCCAAAACTTAAATATGAACACGCTATGGAACCAAGACGTCGTGACCTGGCTGTAGCACAAAAATAAGCGGCTTATGAAAAGAGAAGATTTTAGCTGGACAAAGTTTTCGCATGAAAATGTCACTACTATATCCAGAATAGAGGCAATTCGCAAGATAATTGACCAGGAAGTGGGTTTGGAGCCATGTCTGTCTGGAATAGCGGTAATTGAACAAAGATATGATGCTTTATATCATGATTATATAGATGGCAAACTTAAACATCGGGAACTTTATGATCTTGCTTCAGATTTGGACATGGATATAGATAATTTCTATAGTAAAATGCGCCACGAATGGATTTTGGCTAATGAGTCTACATTTGTTGCACTTCGCAAAAGAGCTCAGAATCTGAAAAGTTTTGATGAGGTACAGGAAACCTTTGAGAAATTTGCTACAGATGAAGCTATGCTAAATTTGAGGGTAGACTTGTCTGAAGAACAGATAGACGAGGAAAGACAAAAAATACAAGAGCAGCTTAATGCCTATCGCAATATGGTGTTTTCTTATATTTTGACAACTGATGAATGGAATGATGATTTTGTCAAGAATATACTTGATATCATCGCTTCCGATTTGGTAGATCCATACACCATCAATATGATTGTTTCGGCTGTTTCATTGTCATGCTCTGTATTTATGGATGCCCCTAGACTTGCAGTCTTGATGCGCTTAATCAAGTCTGACGACAGTACTTGCAGTGTTCGCCAGCGAGCTTTGGTGGGTTTCGTTTTCTGTGCAATAACCAATTCGGGTGAAAAACAGAAATATTGGGATTCTGCTGCTGGCTTGATCATGGACGATGAATTTTTGGCAGTCTGTGTTGATCTCCAACGCCAGATGCGTCTATGTCTTACAAGTAAAAAGGATAGCAAGGAGATGATGCATTCCGTGGTGAAGACCATGTTCACTTCTTTTACTCAGGATTTGGCCGAAAAGATAGACCAAACGGGTGAATTGGGACTTAATTGCTTCTCAGCAGATGGGGAGAATCCTGATGATGCCCTTAAGGGAGCCTTCGACTATATGTTGAATTCAGAAGATATAGGAGTTGATGTCTATTATCATCAGTTTGCCAACCAGAAGAGCTTCGGTCATTTCCATTCACTCTATAATTGGTTTGTTCCTTTCTATGTCCGTAATTCTACGCTCAAGAATGTTCGGGCTACGATGAAACAGCATCGCAATTTCATCAACAATCTCTTGAGAGGCGCCTCTATGTGTGATACCGATCTGTATAGCATCATTCTTTCATTGAATAATACATCTAAGGAATTTATTGAATCATTGGATGTTACCCCGGAAAATATGGTGTCTGGTCCTGTTTTTTATGACGAAGAAGATGAGGTGGAAAAAGAGCAGAATACCGAAGAGCCAGTAGAGGATGAGACTGATTCTACAGAAGCAAAGGATTCTGAAAATGTCACACTGCTTGATTCGGTAATGGAACATGAAGAGAATCTCTCTGAAGAGGAAAAGAAGAAACGTGCAATCAGGGTTCGTCATCGCTATGTGCAGGACCTCTACCGATTCTATACTCTCTCTCCAATGAGGAAGGCATTTGATAATCCTTTCGAAGTGCAGAAGGAAATTCCTTTCTTTACTACAGGACTGTTTGCTAAACCGGAATATGACAAGTATCGCCTGTCGCTGGCCCGTTTCTCTGCTAAAAGAGGTGACTATGCCTTTGTTAGCAAGATTTTGCGTAATCTGGAAAAATATACCGACGAAGAGCATATGATGCTTGCATTGGCATACAAATCGGAGGAAAAATATGATGAAGCGCTTGAACATCTCTATGTGATTAAGAATACAAGCCCAACTTATAAGGCTGCCACGGAGTTGAAATTAGAAATAGAAGAGGAGATAAAAGACCCGGCGGCTTTAATAACATTGAATTGCTTGATTAAAGAAGAATCAGATGAGAGTAAGCAGTTTAAGCTCAAGCTGAAAAAGACCGATCTCTTATTGAAACTCCATCATTATAAAGAGGCTTTGGAATGGGCTTTCCAGATGGATGAACAGTATCCTAAGGAAGAACAGGTTGAATGCAGATTGGCTTTCTCTTTGCTCTTTTCTGAATCGGAAGGCGATAAAAACATTGACCATGCAATGGCTTTAATAGAACCTTATCTGCAAAATAGTGATGATAATGAGATCAGGGAAATATTGAATTCTGACATGACAGATATGGATAAGGATGATAAGCAACGCATGTTCATGAAAATGTTATCTGCGATGGTGAACAAAGTTTCCAAGCCACAAGACCACAGATGGGAGTCTATGAAATTTTTCTATTATGGACTCTGCGTTCTCGTGAAAAAGGGAGGATCTGCAGCTATCAGATTTTTGGATGAAGCATCTGGTCATGCTGCTTTTTCCCCTAAGGAAGATATAGATGCATTCGGCCTGCTCGAGATGGGAGATTGGCTCGATAATCGTGGTATTGCGCCTATAGAATTGGAATTTATAACAAAAAAAGTTTTCGAGGAAAGGAAAAAACAATAAAGATGGCGGAGAATAATAAAAATAAGAATAAGGTACAGATAGATCCAACCTACGCCCATTTGCAGCCGCAGGCTGTGAATGTGGAGCAGGCGGTACTGGGTGCCTTGATGATAGATTCTGATGCCTTTTCGGTGGTGTCGGAGTTGCTCAAGCCGGATACTTTTTATGACCCGCGTCATAAGAGAATATATCAGGCTATCCAGGTGATGAACATGGAGGAACGGCCTGTGGATATCATGACTCTTGCCGATCAGTTAGCCAAGACTGGCGAACTGGATAAGGTGGGAGGAGCACAATATCTCATGGATATTTCTGCAGGCATGGCTTCGGCTGCCCATGTAGAGTCGCATGCCCGTATCCTGGCGCAGAAATATATGCAGCGCCAGCTGATTCATTATGCCGGCGACATCGAGACGATGGCGTATGAAGAAGGTGTGGATGTGGATGAACTGATGCAGAAAGCTGAAGGTGAACTCTTCCAGCTTTCGCAGAACAATATGAAGCAGGATTATACCCAGATTGATCCGGTTGTTAAGGAGGCGGTTGCTATCTTGCAGCGTGCTGCTCAGAACTCGGGTGGTCTTACCGGTATTCCTACGGGTTATCGTGGATTGGATGATATGACATCTGGTTGGCAACCGTCCGACCTTGTGATTATCGCCGGTCGTCCTGCCATGGGTAAGACTTCCTTCGCATTGAGTATTGCCAAGAATGTGGCGGTAGATTATGATGTGCCTATCGGATTTTTCTCTCTTGAAATGAATAACGTTCAGTTGGTGAACCGACTCATCTCGAATGTTTGCGAGATTTCGGGTAAAAAGATACTGAACGGACAACTTGAACAGCCGGAATGGGAAAGGTTGGATAAAAAACTGAGAAAACTCACGGGTGCACCTATTTATATAGATGATACGCCGGGTCTTTCTGTTTTCGAACTCCGTACCAAGGCGCGCCGACTGGTAAGGGAAAAGGGTGTTAAACTGTTGATGATCGACTATCTTCAGCTGATGAATGCCAATGGTATGAAGTTTGGTAGTCGTCAGGAGGAGGTATCTACCATCTCCCGTTCGCTCAAAGGTATTGCCAAAGAGCTGAATATTCCTGTGCTTGCTCTTTCGCAGCTCTCCCGTAATGTAGAGAACCGTGAGGGGTTGGAAGGAAAGCGACCTCAGTTGAGTGACCTCCGTGAATCCGGTGCCATCGAGCAGGATGCCGATATGGTGCTTTTCGTTCACCGCCCGGAATATTATCACATCTATCAGGATGAAAAGGGTAATGACCTTCATGGTATGGCACAGATTATCATTGCCAAGCACCGTAAGGGCTCTGTTGGAGATGTTCTCCTGAACTTCCGTGGAGAATTTACCCGATTCCAGGATCCGCAGGATGCTGCAGCAGCACCTGTCGAGGAAGGTGGTGAGATTGTAGGCTCTAGGATGAATGGCGGAGGGCAGGATGGTAGTCCGCTACCACCGCCGCCTGCAGAGAATCTGCCTTTCTAAGGTTAGAGTTTGTCAATTTTTCACTCACAAACTGGCTTTTTCGCCAAATTCTTGCACAGGATTAACG
>JAJXBQ010000126.1:0-9940 GCA_021640525.1 Segatella copri | reverse complement strand
TGGTAAAAGTCATGAAATTTTTCAAATGTAGTCAATGTGGCTACGGATATTTTTGGCGTTCTCTCATAAATAGTATATCTTTATATGTACGTAACCATCTGATAATCAAATGGTATTTTGTAGAAAAAAGAACCAAAAACTACTTTTTAAAGTGGACTCCTTTATTTATCTCCAAATATCGGGTTAAATATTTAAATATCTTTAGTTATTGCAACCGTAACACCATTGTCGCTGCTTCGTCAATGCCTTTCAATCTCATCGCAATCGCAATGTAATAATACTGCCGTACCTTTGCAACCGTAATCAAACGATATAGGTTATGAATGCTAAAAGGGGAATTATTGTATTAGGATTGCTCTCGGCGGCTAGCATGCCAACGTGGGCGCAACAGATTAAGGGTGTGGTTATCGACCAGAAATCGAAAGAGACACTCATCGGTGCAGTCGTCACTGTGGATGGAACCAACGTGAAGGCTATCACCAACATCGACGGAAACTTCCAGATCGATGGATTGGATAAAGAAAAGAAATATACACTATATATTAACTATGTAGGATATAAGACTCAAAAAATTGACGGGGTTCAGGCGAAGGACGCAGACCAGGTGATCGCGCTGCAACCTGATGAACAGCAGCTGAAAGAGGTGACCGTTACCGCAGTGGAAAGGCGTAATACGGATGCGGCAATGATACAGGTGGCCAAAAGCAGTCCCGTCATCGTGAGTAATGTTTCGGCACAGGAAATATCCAGAACTCAGGATACGAATGCGGGTGAGGTGATACGCCGAGTGCCAGGCGTGAGCCTCATCGACGATAAATTCGTGATGGTTCGCGGATTGTCACAGCGCTATAACAATGTGTGGGTGAACGGAGGAGCAGTGCCTAGTTCTGAGGCTGATTCCAGGGCATTCTCCTTCGACATCATCCCAAGTTCGCAGATTGACAACCTTACCATCGTGAAGTCGCCAACGGCTGAATATCCCGCTGATTACTCAGGCGGTTTCATCATCGTCAACACCAAGGAGATTCCGGCAGAAAACAGTTTCAACATCGCCGTGGGCGGAAACTGGAATACATCTTCTGCCTTCAAGGACTTTTCTTACTCAAAAGGTTCCGGAACCGATTTCCTTGGGTTCGATAATGGCTTGAGAAACCTGAATGGGGGCATCCATGCTGACTTGAATCCACAGCTCGATGCCAACGGAAAACCAGTGGGCGATTATGCTACTTCGCTCCTGGGCAACGGATTCAATAATGATTGGCTCATCAAGAACAAGAAGCCTTTGGGCGACTTGAAACTGGCAGCCAGCCTGAACCAGCGCTGGATGCTCGGCGGAAGAACACTCGGCATGCTCGCCGCCCTGAACTATACCAACGAATACCGCACCTACGAGAACATGGAGAACAATCTCTATGGCATCTATGATGCGGCAAACGACAAGCCAAACTATCTTCGTCACTCTATTGACAATCAGTATAATAATAACGTGAGACTCGGAGCAATGCTCAACTTCACCTTCCTTTCCAAGGACGGCAATCACAAGTATCAGCTCAAGAACATCTTCAACCAGTTGGCTACCAGCCGATATACCTGGCGTGATGGCGTGAGCGCCCAGTCGAACCTGGAGCGAAGCGCAGAGTATTACTACCGCAGTAGAACTACATATAACGGTCAGCTTACCGGTAAGCACACCTTCACTAGCGATGCCCTTGACTGGAGTATCGGGTATGCGTATGCCAACCGCCATTTGCCTGACCGTCGTAGATACCTCATCGACGATGCTCTAGAATCGGGCGTTTATGCCCTGAGCACCGGCAACGACATATCCCGCGAGTGGACTCAACTCGACGAACACATTCTCTCTCTTGGTGTAAATGACAAGCACCACTTCAAGTTTGGCAACTTTGAGCCAGACTTGCAAGTGGGTGCCTACGGGGAGTATCGCAGCCGAGAATACCAGACCCGCAACTTCATCTACAACTGGAATGTTTCAGATAACAACCTGCCATCCGACTTCCGCCACAGCGACATCCCAACCCTGCTCTCCAGCGAGGCAAACATGGGTTACGACAAGCTGTATCTTCTGGAGGAAAAGCAGATGCGCAACAACTACCGCGGACACAACACCTTAGGCGCAGGATACCTGGCGTTGTCTCTCCCCTTTGGCAAACTCGGCATCCACGCCGGTGTCCGCTTCGAGCATAATGATATGGAACTCATCTCCAATTCCCGTGACTACGAGAAGAGTGAATCGAGCCGTCATTACAAGACCGATGATGTTTTTCCATCTCTCAATACAACATATAAGATCAACGACCAGCACCAGGTGAGACTGTCGTATGGCCGCAGTATTAACCGCCCGGAATTCCGTGAAGTATCGTCGTCGGTGTATTACGACTTCGACCTTGCCAGCAATGTGCAGGGAAACACTGAGTTGAAGAACTGTTATGTCGATAACCTCGACCTGCGATATGAGTGGTATCCATCCCGTGGAGAGCTCATTTCGCTGGCAGTCTTCTACAAACACTTCGATTCTCCTATCGAGTGGACCTATACGGTGGCTGGTGGCACTGACTTGATTTACTCTTACAAGAATGCGAAGAGTGCTAACAACTATGGTGTGGAGCTGGATATCAGAAAGAATCTCGGATTCATAGGATTGAAGGATTTCAGTTGGTCGTTTAACGGTGCTCTCATCAAGAGCAAGGTGCAGTTTGAGAAGGGAGCGAAGGAAGAAGACAGACCGATGCAGGGTCAGTCGCCATACCTTATCAACACCGGCATCTTCTATAAGAACGAGCCATTAAAGATGGATATCGCCCTGCTTTACAACCGCATAGGCAAGCGAATCATCGGTGTGGGCAGAAGCGAGGGAAGCACAGGCGATGACTCAAACGCCAGAGTGCCTCACAGCTACGAGATGCCCCGCAATACCATCGATTTCTCGCTGGCTAAGAAATTCGGCGAGCATCTGGAACTGAAGCTCAACGTAAGGGATCTTCTTGCAGAAAAGATATATTACAAGCAGTTTGCCGATGTAACGTATAGCGACGGAAGCAAGAAGGAAGTAGAAGAAATAGCAAGATGCTACAAGCCGGGCAGAAACATCGGTTTGCAGGCAATCTATAAATTTTAGAGACTATCCGTAGAATTTCAAGAAAGATAATATTAGATATTTGTTTAATAAAACAGGAAACAATGATGAACAAGATGTATTTTTTGGGATGCATGGGCATCCTCGCAGCATCTGCCATGTTGAGCAGCTGCAGCAGTGACAATGACGATCCAACTCCTTCTCCAAATCCTGGATCAGGAGTAGTTTACAAGTGGACAACCAATGGTGGCTTGAAGGCTTGCGACCACATCCTCTTCGGAACAGATGACAAGGAAAACGCCAACGGAACACAGATTGGCAACGGCGACCAGGAATTCGTCTTCACAGGCAAGCAGACTTTGAAGAAAGGCACTTATCTCCTCAAGGGATGGGTATATATTGCAGATGGTGCTGAGCTTACCATCGAACCGGGAACTATCATCAAGGGCGACAAGCAGACCAAGGCGGCACTCATCGCTGAGCGTGGCGGCAAGCTCATCGCCAAAGGTACAGCCACAGAGCCTATCGTCTTTACATCTGAAGAGGCTGCCGGCAGCAGAAAGCCTGGCGACTGGGGTGGCATCATCCTCTGCGGCAAGGCTAAGAACAACCAGCATGAGCAGCAGATAGAGGGTGGTCCTCGTACCAAGCATGGTGGCGCAGATGATGCTGACAATTCAGGAGCCTTGAGTTATGTACGCATTGAGTTTGCCGGTTATCCATTCCAGAAGGATAAGGAAATCAACGGTTTGACCTTCGGTTCTGTAGGTTTAGGCACACAGATAGATCACGTTCAGGTATCTTATTCCAATGATGATTCCTTCGAGTGGTTTGGCGGTACAGTAAACTGTAAGTATCTCGTAGCCTACAAGGGCTGGGATGATGATTTCGATACCGATAACGGTTTCTCAGGAAAGGTGCAGTATGGTCTTTCTCTGCGCGACAGCAAGATAGCCGATACCTCTCAGAGCAACGGTTTTGAGAGCGACAACTGTGCTGATGGTGCAACCGTGGATCCTCGTACCAAGGCAATCTTCTCTAACATCACCTTTGTAGGTCCTAAGGTATTGGATTCTAAGTTCCAGAACACCACAGATTATATCACTGCCGGAGCATACAATCCAAACAACGGTTCTGCCCTCGGCAAGTTCCAGTCAGCCATGCAGATTCGCCGTTCTTCTAACCTCAACTGCATCAACTCTGTAGCCTTAGGCTGGCCTATCGGTTTGATTGTTGATGGGGAGAAGGGTGAAACCGTGAAGGATGCCAAGGATGGTAAGTTCAAGCTTCAGAATGTATATTTCGCAGGTATGGATGCCGTTGGTACTGATGCCAACAAGAAGTATGAGGATTATCTCTACGATGCTGCCAAGAAGAAGGACATCGACAAGAATCAGAAGTCATACAGCAACACCTTCTTCTTCTCTGAGGCAAGCAACAAGTACTTCGACAGCTGGACCTCATTGGTTGGTGCAGATGGCTATACTCCTATCGCAGGAAGCCCATTGCTTGGTGCCGCAAGTTTCGCCGGCTGGACCGGTTTCGACACAGTAACTTACATCGGAGCCTTCGATGGCAGCAACAACTGGATGAATGGTTGGACCAACTTTGATCCTCAGAATGCGAAGTACTAGAAAAAGATTAGTACCAGAATAAGAATTAGAATCGCTAATTTCTATTTTGACTATAAGGTTTTCTTTTATTGTGGCATGGCGCAGTGATTTGTGCCATGCTTTTTTTTAGTATGGAGAAAAATGAGGCAATAGCATTTTTTGTAACGGTTCAAAAAACAGAGAAGCATCGTGAAATATTAGTCATACATTTGCTGTAAAGATGATGACCTACAATCTCTATCTCTTCTAAGGAAGTAACCATAAAGGTTGATGAAAACAAGAAACTTCAAACAACATCTCTCCATTTTTTACTTTTTTATTGCAAAAAAAAGAATGATATTGCGAAGAAATAGCTAACTTTGCAATTTTGTTTTAAAATCGCATAAGTATGCCAACAAACAAGAATGCTCAACTAAGATATAAGATAATGGACAGATGTTTCAGTAACTTTAAAATGTAAGACAATGAAACAAAATATTATAGACCGTATCAATCATTTGGCTAACGAAAAGGAGCCTTTCCTTTTTGTCGTCAACTATGCAGGTTCGGAAGCATACATACGGAAGCTGTCTGAAATAGCTATCGATGAATGCCTTTATGACTTTGAGGGTATAACCAATGTAAAACGGCAGTCACTCTCTTCGGTTACCAAACATCCGACGTGGAAAGTGTTTGAGCCAAATTTTGAAGATTACACGAAAAGTTTTGAAACCGTCAAAAGCAACATCCTGCGTGGAAACAGTTATCTTGCCAACCTTACTTGTAAGGTTGCTGTGGACTGCAACCTTACGTTGGAGGACATCTTCCTACGTGCTAAAGGCAAGTATAAGATTCTACTAATAGACAATAATAGCAATAGACGGTTCGTGTGCTTCTCGCCGGAAACATTCGTGAAGATAAAGAACGGAATGATATATTCTTATCCGATGAAGGGCACGATTGACGCGTCCTTACCCGAAGCAGAGCAAGTGTTGATGGGAGATAAAAAAGAAGCAGCCGAACATGCTACCATTGTGGATCTGATTCGAAATGACCTTAGCCGTGTGGCGGAGCATGTAAGGGTGGATAAATACCGTTATATTGATGTGCTCCATACCAATAAGGGGAATATTCTCCAGACCAGTTCCGAAATAAGCGGCAAGTTGCCAACTGGTTATCAAAAGCACATCGGAAACATATTGGATGCAATGTTGCCCGCAGGTTCCATAACAGGTGCGCCAAAGGACAAGACTATGGAAATAATCCATGAGGCGGAAGGCAATGACCGTGGATTCTATACAGGAGTCATGGGTATATATAATAATGGTGAACTCAACTCGGCTGTAATGATACGCTTTCTTGAAAATGACGGTATAGAAACGTATTTCAAGGCAGGAGGAGGCATTACTTCGAAGAGTGATTGCAGAAAAGAATACGAGGAAGTGTTACAAAAAGTGTATCTTCCTTCTGAATAGAACTGATTTTAATATGGCACAGCAATTCGTAGAGACAATAAAGATTGTGAATGGAAAGACACAAGCTCTTGCATACCATCAGGAAAGAATGGAAAGAACGATCTGTAAGTTCTTTCCTTCATTATGCAATGCGTCCATGCCTTCATTGGAAAAACTGATAAATCCAACGGAAAACATGGATTTTTACAAGGCGAGAGTGGTGTATGGCGAACAAGGCGTTGAAGCAGTAGAATATGCTCCGTATTTTATTCGAAACATAAACTCCCTTCAAGTGGTCGAAGACGACACGATAACTTATGGCTACAAAAGTACCGACCGCATTCGCCTCAATGCCTTGGTCGCACAGAAAGGAAACTGTGACGAAATCATCATCGTCAAACATGGACTTTTAACGGATACCTCATTCACGAACCTTGCCATATTTGACGGCAAACATTGGGTGACTCCCAGGCATCCATTATTGCCAGGCACAAAAAGAGCCGCACTATTGGACAAGGGAATGATACAAGAAGCAGATATTACATTGGAAGATTTGCGAAATGCCAACAAGGTAAGTCTTTTTAATGCGATGATTGAGTTTGGTGAAAGAGAAATATCAATGGAGAATGTCCACTTTTGAACATTCTCTATTTCTTCTGATATACAAGATATTTTATGGTTGTAGCGAACATGGCTACTAAAATATTTGGCGTTATCAAATAAATACCCTATCTTTGCAACCGCAAGAGTTGTTTGAACCATTATGCAAAGTAAAGCAGGCAGAAGTAGTCTGACTTTCGCTAAATCGTTACCATAAATAAAACAGTCGAAACAACTATGCTGATTATTAGACTGATACAACTTTTTTGATTATCCTATGCAAAGATAGTATGTTTTTTAATACCAAGCAAGTTTTAAGCCCTCTTTTTCGCCCCTCTCCCCACTTTTTTACGTATTGACACCCCTTTTTACGCATTGAACGGTAAAAAACATCTCCATTTTTTCGTTATTCCCCGATTTTTGCCTTATCTTTGCAAAATAAATTTGGCACGAAGAAATCCTTTTTACCAATAATATAAATTAGAAAAAATGAAGATAAACAACAGTACGAAGAAAAGCCTGCTCATCATCGCTCTCGCGATGGCCAGCACTACTTACCAGATGCAAGCCGCACCGATTGAACATATCGGCGACAGATACATCATGCATGTTCCTGAAATGGAACTCACCGGCGAAGAATCACTCCTCGATGTGCTCATGATGTGCCCGGAAGTCATCTCTCTCGACGGCAACAACATCATCGGCGGAGATCCATTCGCCAACCTCTACGGCAAGTTCGTCATCCGTATCGACAACCAGGAATACGGACTCGATTACGCCACCTTCCTCCACCATTTCAAGGCACGGGAGATAGAAACCATCAAGGTGTGCCAGAACGCCGAAGTGATGAAGGGATGCAGCAGTCTGAAGAAAGTCATCGATATCACACTGCGCAAGAAGGAAAACGGAACCACCGGCAGATGGGGACTTTTCAGTGATACCTACGGCGGCGCAAAAGGCATCGTCAGCGTCATCAGCCAGCAGGATAAACTCCGCGTGCTCAGTCATGTAGAAGGCAACTTCCAGCGCACCTCCAGCAGCGATAAGGATGCCTACCAGGGCATCTCAGGAACCACCGTGAACCACTACTCCCACGAGGGTGCCAAGCTCAACCTGCTCTGGACGCCCACCGCGAAGGATGTGCTCGAAATAGATGCGATGCAGACCTATACCCGCAACCATTTCACCCACACCCCAGCCGATTACGTGCGCGCCTATCATCTGCAGGCCGACTACACCCGCACGCTCGCCGACAACGGCTCCAGCATCCTCTTTACCCTCGGTGCCGAGCATATCAGCGACAACGGCCGCACGCAGGAAGAAGCCCAGACTGCGCCTTATCAGAACCACTCCACCTACCCCTTCATGGTGGTAGAATACGCCACTCCGGTCATCACCTCCAATCTCTGGATTACGGCTGGTTTCGAGGGCGGTCTCTCCATCGAGAAGAACTGCATCGCCAATTACACTAACCATTCCAACTATCAGGACTTCTACGCCCAGCTGGATTACAACATCGGCAAGTGGGGATTCATGGCAGGCGACCGCTTCCGCATCATCAACTTCCGTCCTAAGCAGATTGCGCCGGAAGAGCACTGGAAGCATACCACGCGCAACCATATCTACTCGGCGAGCGCCTATTACAGCTTCATGCCGGGTCATACCCTGCAGGCCACCTACTGCCGCCGTATCTTCAATCCCGAGTTTGGCGATTTCGTAACCGCGGGCGATATGGAGGGAGCCTGGCAGCCGGTTTATACCGCCGATATCGGCAACAGCATGGCGAATGTGGTAGAGCTCAAGCATACCTACAGCCGTCCTGCCTTCGTGCTCAGCACCTCGGTGAAGAACATCCACCAGCACCTGTTCAGTGCCACTCATGACAATACGCTCGGCATCGGCTCCACCGCCTTCTGGCACAAGGGCATCCTTCGCCTCACAGCCGGAGTCAACTACTTCTGGCAGCGCAGCGAAACCCCTTCAGAGGAGGCTCAGCAGCGCAATGCGGAGTATAATCATTTTGCCGTGTTCAAGTTGGCACCGCAGCTCACAATGGCCGATGGCTGGCGCTTTACGGGCAACCTCATCTGGTGTACCCGTCGCCGCAGCGATGCCTACACCCCGGCTAATCTCTATGCCGAGGTAGGGGTATACAAGAATCTGGGCAAGCACTGGACGCTCGAAGGCCGCTTCCACGATATGGCGAGCCAGCACTTCGGCAACCGCGCTGCCACCATCGGCTGCACCTATTATTTTTAATTGAGCTTTTAACAATCTTTTTCTAAATCAGAAGCAAGATTTCTGTTCCTTTCTTATTTTATTATCAGAAAGTGAAACAATAAAAAGAAAGGAACATTAGATATGAGAAAAATTGATTTCAAGAAGATCGGGCTGGCAGCGATGATGCTCCTGTCGGCCCTCACATTCCAGTCGTGCGATAACGATAACGATACCGATTGGGACCGCGTTTTCCCGAACGCACTGGTAACCGTGAAGAAGAGTGGCGATGCCTGCTATCTGCAGCTCGATGACAACACCACGCTGCTCGCCAAGAACCTGAAACCTACCATCTTTGACGGTAAGGAGGTTCGCGCCCTCGTCAACTACACGCAGACCTCGGAGAAGAGCGAGAAGTACAACCAGGTGATTCACGTCAACTGGATAGACAGCATCCTGACCAAGAAGCCAGTTCCATCGCTCGGTTCCGATATCGAGAACAGCGAGAAGTATGGCAACAATCTGGTAGAAATCGTGCGCGACTGGGTAACGGTGGCAGAAGATGGTTATCTCACCCTCCGTTTCCGTGCTCTCTGGGGCGGTCAGAAGGTGCATTACATCAACCTCGTTACGGGCGTGAATCCTGAGAATCCTTACGAGGTAGAGCTGCGCCACAATGCCAATGGCGATCCTCAGAACTACTGGCGAGATGCCCTCGTAGCGTTCAATCTGAACGATGCCGTGCCTGATACCGAGGGCAAGACGGTGAAGCTCACCATCCGCTGGCGTTCCAGCCAGGGCTACAAGAAGGTAGATTTCGACTACTGTTCGCGCAAGCCTATCAGCAGCCCGAAGATGCTCGAAGGATATAGCCAGGAAGGAAGAGATATCCGATAACGAAGAAAAAGCAGATAAAGCAAAAGCCCCGATGCATGATGCATCGGGGCTTTTTTTTTACCTTTTTACCTTTTTACTTTTTTACC
>JAJXBQ010000415.1:0-1498 GCA_021640525.1 Segatella copri | reverse complement strand
ATTTTTATCTATATCTTTGCAGAAAATTGAAATATATAGTAATGGTATTAAAAAATGCACTTATATTGGATAAACATAGATGTAATGTTCCCCATTACATCCTCAACTGTAGTCTTCGGAAATAATATCTATCTTGCTTGAGATAACATATTATTAACGAATTTAAAATTACATGGGTTTAATCATTTTATATTTTTTAGGTGCTCTGTCACTATCCTTTTTATGCTCCGTCCTGGAGGCGGTATTACTTTCTACTCCGATGTCGTTTATCTCGATGAAGGAGAATCAAGGCAGCAAGACTGCCTCACTGATGAAACAGTATAAGAATAACGTAGACCGTCCGGTGGGTGCCATTCTTTCACTCAACACCATCGCCCACACCATCGGTTCTGCCGGTGTAGGAGCCGAGTCAATGAAACTCTTTGGCGAAGAATACTTCGGTATCATTTCCGCCATTCTCACTCTGTTGATTCTGGTACTTTCAGAAATCATCCCCAAAACCATCGGAGCTTCATATTGGCGCTCTCTTGCCATGACATCTACCAAGATCATCCGTGTGCTCATCTTTATCACCTATCCTTTGGTACTGCTTTCGGAACTTATCACTAAGGTATTTACTCCGAAGAACCACCAGGCTTCCGTGAGTCGCGAAGAGGTATCGGCCATGGTAGATGTAGGTACTACAGAAGGTATCTTCCGCGAATCGGAAAGCAAGATCATCAAAAGCTGCATTCGCCTGGCAGGAGTAAAGGCAAAGGAGGTGATGACTCCATCCATCGTAGTAGAATCAGCCAACATGAATCTGACTACCAAGGAGTTTTACGAACAGAAAGAATGGAATTTCTCACGCATTCCCGTTTATGACAACAATAAAGATATCATTGTGGGATACGTATTGAAAGATATGGTTCTCAAATTGGTTTCAGACGATGAGTTCCAAACCAGATTATCCGAGCTGATGCGTCCTATTCTTTCCTTCAACGAGGATGAATCTCTATACCAGATATGGGAAAAAATGTTGGAAAAACGAGAACACATCTCTATCATCGTAGATGAATACGGATGTCTGAGAGGAGTTGTTTCCATGGAAGACGTAATCGAAACGATGACTGGCGTAGAAATCGTGGATGAAGACGATGTGGCTGTAGACATGCAAGCCTTGGCTAAGGAAAAATCGCGCATGATGCACCAAGGCGTTGCTTCTGCCATTCCTGGCAGTAAAGCTTAATATTTACAGAACATTGCATTTTAACAAGAGAGGGTGGGTCATGGAGTTATGCCCCACCCTCTTCTTGTTATTGGAAGAGATAGGATATGTTGTTGGAAGAGATAGGATATGTTGTTGAGACAGTTAGTATCACCGGTCGCACAACAGCTGTTGTGCGCTTGCATCACAGCTGATATGCACATGCACAACACCTGTTGTGCATGCGGTGGTCAACTGTTATGCGCCAACAATACAGATTCTTTCTCACCTTTTGACCTGTACACTATTAAA
>JAJXBQ010000414.1:0-1498 GCA_021640525.1 Segatella copri | reverse complement strand
TCTAATGCCACATTCCAAAGCGACATCGGAAGTTGGTTCATGCTCGAAGGTTGAGTGGCAAAGTTTGTTCCCTCGTAATATTCCGCTACGACAGGGGTGGAAAAGTCTTGACTCATACCTGCGACAGCTTTCTTTCCGAATGGTGCTCCCGCTTCATTCGGTGCAGGTTTGTTCGTAAAGTAATCGGTAGCAGTTCCTTGTTGTCTGTCCCAAACAAACAAGCCGCTAAATGAACCGCAAAGCCATCTACCATTTGCATCTTTCTGTAATACATTCAATCCCATCACGCTGACAGGTGGAACAGAAGTAATAACTTTCACTGTAGCATTTTTGATGTTCAATGAATAAAATCCTTCCGATGAGGATAATAGCCAATCATGGCAGCTCTCATCATAACGAATTATGCGGAGCTTGTCGTTCCAAGGATTCTTGCTTCTGAGTGTTGTGCCTGGGATAGACGGAATCTTGCTTAACACTAATGCTATCATCACAGGAGGGCGGAGACACCAACCCGTCAGTGCAATCAAGAGCGCAAGTATGATAGTATATCGCCCGATTCTGTCATGCAGATGAAGCGAGGTTTGCAGTAATGCCTTTCGCTTCGGTCTCAGCCAAAAGACGATACCCGTAATACAGAGAACCACAAGAATAATGGCTATGGCATCAACCACAATCTTTCCAGTTATTCCGAAAAGTTCTCCACTATGGAGTAGCCAAACGGTACGAAAGGCAGTTACTTTGCCGTCATAATCCTTTGGCGCATGAAGTTGAATGCGCTTAAAAGTCTTATAAGGAGGAAGCGAGGTATAGACAAAGGAACGACTGAGGACAACAAGGGTGTCGCCATGCGAAGCGATGTCCGTAAATTTCTCATCATCCTCCAGTGACATATTTGCCTCATGCCATTTGTTATGCACTCCATAGCGATAAAGCCCGAAAGGTGAGACAGCAAATATCCTTCCATTATCAAGCCTTATGACATTTTTGATTTGACGATAGTCTGCACCTTCTGGCAACCCCTCATTGAAATCCTTGAAGTAGGAAGCCTTGGAGTCGGTAAGCCAGATGCCACCATTGCCATAAAGCAACAGTTGGCGACAAGAATCCACATTCCTCATGGAATCTACCATTAAATCCTTGCCAATGTCAAGCGTGCCTCGTAGCAATCCACCATTCCAATTCCGAAACTCATAACGACTTGGCAGGTACTTCCTGCTCACGTTCACCTCCTTGATGAGTGAACGATGATTGAGCAGGATGCCTGACACGCAGAACATCAGCATGAAGAAGCTCAAGCCGATACCAAGCCATTTATGTTGTTTTCTCCAAGTTCCTTTCTTCATTGATTTCCTTATCTGATTATCTATCTTATTTCTTTTCTTTCTTCGCCCTTGCATCCTTGACAATCTTTCCTGCCAAGAAACAAAGTTCTATCACCATTACCACCCAATGCCAAGGATATTCGCTCGGATGTGCAATGAGCTTCCCGATGATGCCC
>JAJXBQ010000413.1:0-1502 GCA_021640525.1 Segatella copri | reverse complement strand
CCGGACAGATTGCCGGTCTGGAAGTAAAACGTATTGTAAACGAACCGACAGCCGCTGCTCTTGCATATGGTCTGGACAAGGCTCACAAAGATATGAAGATTGCCGTATTCGACCTTGGTGGTGGTACATTCGATATCTCTATCCTCGAATTTGGTGGTGGTGTATTTGAAGTGCTTTCTACAAATGGTGATACTCACCTTGGTGGTGATGATTTCGACCAGGTAATCATCAACTGGCTGGTACAGGAATTCAAGAATGACGAAGGTGCTGACCTGACTCAGGATCCGATGGCTTTGCAACGTTTGAAAGAAGCTGCTGAAAAAGCTAAGATTGAACTTTCTTCTTCCGCAAGTACAGAAATCAACTTGCCGTATATTATGCCGGTAGGTGGTGTGCCCAAGCACTTGGTGAAGACTTTGACTCGTGCTAAATTCGAATCTTTGGCTCACAGCTTGATTCAGGCTTGTCTTGAACCTTGTAAGAAAGCAATGAGTGATGCAGGTTTGAACAACGCTGATATTGACGAAGTAATCCTTGTCGGTGGTTCTTCACGTATTCCGGCTGTACAGAAATTGGTAGAAGATTTCTTCGGTAAGGCTCCTTCCAAAGGTGTGAATCCGGATGAAGTGGTAGCTATTGGTGCTGCTGTACAAGGTGCTGTTTTGACAGACGAAATCAAGGGTGTGGTATTGTTGGATGTAACTCCGTTATCAATGGGTATCGAAACACTGGGTGGTGTAATGACTAAGTTGATCGACGCTAACACTACAATTCCGGCTCGTAAGAGTGAAACATTCTCTACTGCTGCCGATAATCAGAGTGAGGTTACTATCCATGTATTGCAGGGAGAACGTCCGATGGCTGCTCAGAATAAATCAATCGGTCAGTTCAACTTGTCAGGTATTGCTCCGGCTCGTCGTGGTGTTCCTCAGATTGAGGTTACATTCGATATCGACGCTAATGGTATCTTGAAAGTCTCTGCCAAGGATAAGGCTACCGGTAAGGAACAGGCTATCCGTATCGAAGCATCCAGCGGTTTGAGTAAGGAAGAAATCGAAAAGATGAAAGCCGAAGCTGAAGCTAATGCAGAAGCAGACAAGAAAGAACGTGAAAAGATTGATAAGCTGAACCAGGCTGACAGCGTAATCTTCCAGACTGAAAATCAGTTGAAGGAATTAGGCGATAAGTTGCCTGCTGACAAGAAAGCGCCGATTGAAGCTGCTTTGCAGAAATTGAAAGACGCTCACAAGGCTCAGGATTTGGCTGCTATTGATGCTGCTATGGCAGAGGTAAATACAGCTTTTCAGGCTGCAAGTGCTGAAATGTATGCTCAAGGCGGTGGTGCCCAAGGTGGTGCACAGGCTGGTCCTGATATGAATGGTGGTGCTGGTCAACAAGACGATAGCAAGCATGGAGATAATGTTCAGGATGCTGACTTCGAGGAAGTCAAATGATTCCGATAAGGAAACAGATAATAAACAATAAGCAAAAGCGTGCAGCTC
>JAJXBQ010000412.1:0-1502 GCA_021640525.1 Segatella copri | reverse complement strand
GTAATAACTAATAACTAATCACTACATGTCGTCATCATCAAACTTGAGTCCCTCGGTTCGGTCTTTGATGTAATAATCGCTGAGCAGACCTATGAAGACGGTAATCTCCTTGATGGCCCTTTCGGTTTCGGGCGTAATTTCCTTCTTCTGCAGGCGCAGCATCATCACACCATAGAGGGCATCGAGGCAGGTTTCAATCTCGTTGAGATCCTTGTCGCCCCGCTGGCGCAGCTCTACGATGAAAGGCAGCACCTTGTAATATTCGGCATTGTAGATAGGAAACTTGGTGCTCTGCAGCAGCATGCCGTGCAGGTCAATGACGTCCTTGAGTATCACCTTATTAATATTAAGGTGTCCTCCCTCGCGCTTTCCCTCCTCGTTCATCATGCGAATCAGGTTGCCAAACCAGTCGAGTTCTTCCTCGCGCTGCTCAGGTGTAAAGTCGAACCGGTCTACATAATTTTTCTTGATGACAGGCAGCGAGCATCCGTAAGCTCGGATGATGTCCTCAATCTGCCACATATATAATAAGTATTCTGCGATACTTTTCTTTCTTAATTCTTGTGCTACAAACATAAACTTTAAACTGTTAACTTTTGAACTTTATGCTTTGCCTTCTTCTGATTGAAGGGGTGTTTAAAGACCTGTTTAAGGACTTTTAAAATTCCGGCAGATGATACAGATTGAAAATCGTGCCGAAGAGAGCGATCATGGAGAAGATGATGACCACGCTGCCTATTACCTTATTGATAATGACGATGCCGTTGGTATCAAACTTGTTCCTAATCTTGTCGACGAGCCAGGTGAGTCCGAACCACCACAGCAGGGCTCCGAAGACGATGCTGAGATACCCTACTCCCATTTCTACCGGCATATCCGGTACGACGAAAGCAAACTGCGCGAAGGTGGCCATGAAGAGGAACACGATGAGCGGATTGGAGAGTGTTACGAGGAACGCCGTGATGCCGTTGTGCATCAGGGTACCCTGCTTGTTGCTCGACTTGTGCATGTTCTTCATCGGGTCGCTTTTGAAGCAGTAGATTCCGAACACAAGGAGCATCAGACTGCCGAAAATCTGAAGATAGAACTTGTTCTCGGAGTTGCTCACAAAATCCATCACAAAACTCATGCCCAAGCCTGTAAACAGAGCATATACAATGTCGCTGCATGCGGCACCCACACCTGTTACAAACCCATACCAGCGACCCTTGTTGAGTGTACGCTGGATGCAAAGGATGCCTACCGGCCCCATAGGGGCTGAGGCAAGAACACCGATGACAATTCCTTTGAATATGAAGTCAAGGATGTTTATCTCAATTGGAAATGCTAAATTCATCTTAGTATCGTTACAATTTCTAACAGTCGGCAAAGTTACAAAATTTCGGGCACAAAGCACAATTTTTTCGCCTAAAAGTTCATTTTATATCCGTTTTTTATATTTTCGGGCACGGATAACACGGATTATGCGGATGTTCTGCATGAATATAAACAGGATTTAGGGC
>JAJXBQ010000002.1:0-41235 GCA_021640525.1 Segatella copri | reverse complement strand
GCCACGAAGCTCCAGTACCTCCTGGATGCTTCCTGATTCTCTTCCATTAAGAGGGCTTTTCAAGAGCAGAATCCCTCCGATTTTATTTAACAAGTTAGGGCGCATTCAATCCGGATGCGCCCTTTTTCATTGTCGTCATATTTCTTTCATTCAACACTCAATATTTAACATTAAAAAGCCCCATCTATCACCTCGTATAGATGCTCTTACTCTCATAGAAAGTGATTGCATCAGACATGCTATGTCCAAGAGCTGGAAATGTTTGTGTATAAGTATCGCCAAAGACAGCCTTGGCGTCATTCTGTTTAAAATAGCCAATTAGATTTCACATTCAATTAAAATAATCAGCAAAATTCTTGGCTGTTTTAAATAAAAGTTGTAGTTTTGCATTTGGAATAATATAAATATGTATGATATGACAACATTAGCTATTTATAAATTGTGGAGTTTCTTGCAGTCCCTTTCTTTGACAGCAAGTAATGAGCGTTGGTTGGCCGAACGTCTGTTGGAGTCAGCTAATGCTAAGTCTGTTACAACTGTAAAGGAGCAAGAGAATGCGTGGGCTAACTATCAGCTTTCGCCCGAAATACTTAAGATGACGCTTAAGAATCGTAAGCAAGTTTCAGATGCGATAGATGACTCATTGTATGAATCTTTAGAAGAAAAATACAACTTTATGTTTCTGCTATAACATTTGTCAATGCATTTTTTATCTTGCGCAAATCTTATTCTCGGGAAGAGTTGTATCAATCTATGTTAGGTCTTGCGTCTCTTTGTGAAATAACGGATGTGGATAAGGAGATTATAAAGAAGTGTCTATCATTTGAACGTAAAGATTTTGAGGATAGCGTGCAATATGAGTCTGCTTTGCTCCATCAAGTAGATGTGATAGTAACAAGAAATGTAAAGGACTTTAGGGATTTTGCAGAAAATGTGCAGACTCCTGCTGATTTTTTAGAATCGATATTAGTTTAAAATAAAAAACTGAGCCCCTTTTTAAAGTGGGCTCAACACTCAACATTTACCTCTCAACATTCACCATTCTCTAACTTTTTCAGAAACTTTTCCTAGAAAACTCTTGCAGATATGAAAATAAAACCGTAAGGATGTGAGTGATTTCTGATAAAAAGAGGGTGCGCCATAGACTTATGACACACCCTCCTCTTTTTCTTTGTCGCCATATTTCTTTCATTCAACACCAACATTTAACATTCACCATTAAACTATCCCAATACAACATTGGCAGGAACGCCGAGGTTGTGGTATATGTTTCTTGCAACATCAAAATTAATTGCACGACGTCCATGGAGAATATCACTTAATGCGGTTGTTGACACGCCTATAGCTTTTGCAGCCTCCTTTTGCTTGTAGCCTTTTTGGCGAAAAGCAACTTTGATGGCAGCTATGAGTGAAGGCTTAACTCGCCATGGATGGGGAGCAACTTCGCATTCCCAATCGTAAGCAGCTTCGCTGAGGACCTTTAATTCTTCCTTTTCTACTTCGCTTAGAAAGTCCATGCCGCCCAATTGGGAGCCCTTTGCAAGCAGAGCCTCCATTCGCTCTTCAATTTCATTATATGTTTTTTCGTCTTTAATAGTCATAGTTATATATTTTTGATATCCTTAATCTTGTCATATTCAGCATGAGTTCCAACAAATCTAATATGTAGAAATCCTTGAAAGACCACAACGATAGTTACAAGCCTAAATTTATTGCCTGATATGTTGAAGACATATCTGTCATTCCCGACATAATCTGCCGAAGGAAATGCTTGCTTTAATTCTGCATGGCTTTTCCATTCTGTCTTTTCAACAAACTCTGCCCAGCGCATGAGCGGATCTGCTGCATCAGGATGTTTCCTTGCAAAATCTTTCAGCAATTTGAACTTTAATATCTCATAATCGTTTATTTTTGCTGCAAAAATAGCGAAAAGTTCTCGATACAGAGAACTTTTCGCAAGAAAAGAAATAAATGTTTGCAATATTTAACTTATACGTACAGAAATCTCTTGCGGGTTTGAAAATAAAGTCGTAACTTTGCGCTATATAATTTTAAAACAGATGGTTATGAAGTACTTAGATCCTAAGGCAGACCTCACGTTCAAGAAGATATTCAGCAATCATCCCGATCGATTGAAAAACCTTCTGAATACCCTTCACTCACTCAATGAAGATGAACTGATACAACAGCAACAATATCTGCCGACAACAGAAGAACTGGAGATTTCCGGCTTTGACGGGGCTGACGGCAGAGAAAATCAAATAAAATAGCTTGATTACGCAAAATCAAGGCAATATCTTTGATTTTTTTAAAGAAAAATATTATCTTTGCATCAGATTTAATCAAACTATTCAAGTTTATGATAAAAAGCGTGATTACAGGAGATCTAGTAAACTCCACAAATATTGCTGCAAAATGGAGGCAAACGGTATTGGATACATTGAATGTATGCGCTGCAGATTTTCAGCCTCTAACTCTCTGCAATTTGGAAATGTATCGTGGTGATAGTTTCCAAATAGTTGTTGATAAACCAGACTATGCCTTGGCTGTAGCTATTGCGCTAAGAGCAAAACTTAAAGCAATGACTCCAGACAAACAGCAGCTTTGGGATGCTAGATTATCCATTGGTATTGGTGACATTTCTTTTGAAAGCGACAATATTGTAACTAGTGATGGAGAGGCTTTTAGATTATCTGGCCGTTCGTTTGACAATATCGGGAAAAAAAGACTGAGCATATCGACTACATGGCCTGATTTTGATAAATACATGGAGCTGGTCACTCGTTTTGCTGATGACGTAATTACGTCATGGACTGCTAAACAGGCAAAAGTAGTCTATCAGGCAATACTCTTTCCTAAACTTCAGAAAGACCTTGCTGAGGATTTGGGCATGACAAGACAAAACTTTAATTATCACTGGAGTTCTGCTAAGGGTCAGCTAATTCTTGACTATGTGGAATATTTCAAATCGTTAATTTCAAAATACAATAAGCAGTAACATGGAATCAATCATCATTTTTATAAAGTTACTCTGCGCCCATCTATGTTCTGATTTTATACTTCAGACTGATAGTATCAATACTGGGAAGCGCAAACCTGGTATTAAGGGGATTGGTTATCTGTTACTTCATAGTACCATACATGCATGTGTGGCATATATGTTGGTGGCGGATTGGTTATGCTGGCTTGTACCTTTGGTCATTTTTGCCAGCCATTTTATAATAGACTTGATTAAATGTAGGTGCTATCAGGATTCTCTTTCTACATTTCTTGCAGATCAGTTTTTACACATTATAATAATTGGAGTATTATGGTTCTTTTTCTACGGAGATGGTACCATTCTTTCATATATTGAGAACCATTGTTCTGCAAATGTTTGGTTGACCGTCGTGGCATATATATTAATGTTAAGACCATCTTCTATCTTATTGGGGTTGTTTCTTAATAAATGGACACCTGTATCTTCTAACGCACAGAGTTTACCTAATGCCGGACAATGGATAGGTTATATTGAAAGGATCATGATTCTGACATTCGTCCTTGTTGGCAGTTTCGAAGGAGTCGGCTTCTTGCTGGCAGCAAAGTCTGTTTTCCGTTTTGGTGAATTAAACAAAGCCAAGGAAATTCGCACAACTGAGTATGTGTTGATAGGCACTTTTTCTAGCTTCACTATAGCAATTCTTACAGGAATAGCAATAAAAAGTTTATTATAAGCATCCCTGATTCACAAAAAAAAGTCTATATGTCACGATGCAGAGTGGCATATAGATCTTTTTGGGATGTTAATGCATGTAAAGAAAATCTAATTATCTGTTAGGGGTAAGTTTCAGAAGGACCGCCCCTGGGCTAGGAGCTTTTGGGCCTTCAGCCCGTACTTGAACTACATACGAAAGTTCTGTGTTTAATGGTAAAAGCCCACGATGCGTATAGCACCGGGGACTTCCTGTATTTTGCCGTTAGGCGTTATAATGACTGTTACTCACCATAATACCAGCCTTCTTCCAATTCTGGTTTATCATCGTCAATGCCTCCTTGACCCATAGTCGAGGCTGCGAGGAGGGTGCAAGAGGTGATATTTACCACCTGCATCTCTGGCTTTGTATATTCTTTCTTTTTCATATCCTTTTGATTTTAAAATTCTTTACTTAACCATGATTTTATAAGTCTTGCTGCCACGCTTCACGATGTTCAGACCCTTCTGCAGACCATTGGTACGACGACCATTCGCATCATAGTATTCTGTATTGGCATCGTTGCTGATAGCGTTGAGGTTGTCAATGGCAGTAGTGCCATCACCCTTTCCGATGCTCAGCATGGCTGCTCTTGCCTGATATTCATTGACAGGATGGATGTATGCACGCATCGGTTTGATGCCCACGCCATTGCCATCATTCAAGTCAGAGACACGCCAGAACTTATCCTTACCAATGATGTAGTCGTTTTCTGCAAGACCCTGATTGCCATTGCCGCCAATCTTGGTGAATGAACCTACGAGTTTGACATCTGTGTTTGTTCCAGCTACTGTTGGGGCAGTTGCAATTTCTGCATTGCTTGCAGAAAGACTAAGTGATGTCTTACCCTCATTCATCTTGAAGAGCACCGGAGTGCCGGCAGGGATTATGCCTTCTTCGCTACTCTCAAGAGTGATGCATTTATTATCCGCATCAATACCAGTAAGACTATAGAACTTACATTCTGTTTCTTGGCTCTGGTCAATGGCGAAAGGCAAGCAGGGCGTTCCCCAGGTGGAACCTTTAGGGATATCTCGGCAGTAAGATGCATCCTTGGCTGCGAACTGCTCATAAGCCACGAAGTCCTTGCCGTCTTCAAGAATAAGATTCTCCGCAGCAAGAGTTTCTCCCGCTGCTCCTATCATCTCCTCACCATTTTTACCTACCAGCTTGGTGAAGTAGCCAGTCTTGTAGTTGGCGTAGTGGTGGTCGATCTTGTCTGAGTTATTCATATAATCTATAAAACCTTTAAGGTTTGTGCAGCCAGAGAACATATCAGAACCATTTTTTACTTTTATTGTAACAAACTTGTCGCCTGCGTAGATGGTTGTAAGAGCGGAGCATGCACGGAACATGCTTTTCATATACCGCACCTTCTTTGTATTGAAATTAGAGAGGTCGAGCGAAGAGAGAGCTGAGCAGCCATAGAACATGTTTACCATACTCTCCACCTTCTCTGTATTGAAATGCGACACCTTTTTTAACGTATTTTTTCATTTCGCGATGCGTTTTCCTGGTATTTATCGAAAAATGGTTAATCCTGCTTTTTATCATCTGGGGCTACATTTTCAGTCATTTTCTCCCGCCATTCGGCAGGAGTACAACCTTCTTTTAACTTGAAAATGCGGTACAGATAGGTGCGGGTAGAGAAGCCACAAAACGTACCTCGGCAAGCCTGAGGCGGAAGGTGGAGTTTAGGCATGAAGTGAAGTAGCGTGCCAATTCATCCTTGGAAATATCCAGCGAGCGCGACATGGTAACCATGATTCAATATGGTATCCCCCCGCCGGCGCACCAGTCTTCCAGTTTCTCTCACTTCTCCTTCCGGAGTCTTTCAGAAAACTTCGAATGTAAAGTCTTTTCCTTGTCAGTATATTCAAGTAACTTGCGAAACTTTAGTTACCATATAATCAAGGGTCTATACGCCACCTTTTCATCGTGGCATATAGATCCTTGTCGTGTTTTATTCATTTTATCCGTCGTATTGAATAAAATCAGTACTTTTTTATTCAATACGAATGATATATTGAATATTTTTTGTATCTTTGCCCCGGTTTAATCAATTCATCTGAAGAGAAATGAGGACAATTATCAATAACCAGAAAAAGGAACGGGATATTCTGCTTTCCCGTCCTTATCTTACACGTCATACCCAATATGATGTGGATGAACTGTTGGCAAGCAAGCAAATCAAGTTGATAACGGGACCTAGAAGAACCGGCAAATCGACAGAGGCTTTGCTGATGCTGAAAGGCAGGAACTTTGCTTATCTGAATTTTGATGACGGCAAACTCCTGAGTACATGGGACGATGATTTGGTTTGGGAAACGCTACGTGCCGTTTATCCCGACTTCGAGTATCTTCTGCTCGATGAGGTTCAAAATCTGGATGGTTGGGATTTGTGGGTCTCCAAGCTTTACCGCATGGGAATCAACATGGTCATTACGGGAAGCAACGCCAAATTGCTGAGTAGCGAAATGGCAACATTGCTCACAGGCAGATATATACAGATAGAGATGCTGCCTTTCAGTCTTTCTGAATTCTTTATCTGGAACCACAGGAATCTTTCGGAAGTATCAGAGATGAAAGATAGCGCATCCGACCTCTCGCTTATAGCTGACTATCTGCACCATGGTGGTTATCCTGAGACTGTAGCAGCAAGAAGCCTGACCCAAAACTATCTCTCCACACTCTTCGATTCCATAATTTGGAAAGACATTGCCAAGCGCCATAAAGTACGCAATGTGGAGGATTTGAACAACCTGGCCATGTATCTGGTTTCTAACTTCTGCAATCCTTTCAGTGCCAACGAACTGACAGAAGCGCTGGGATTTTCGAGCGTAGCAACCACCAAGAAGTTCATGGGATTTTTAAGAGAACCATATCTCCTGTATTATCTGCCACGTTACAACAACAAGTTGAAAATGATGAAGAAAGCTCCACAGAAAGTATATGTGGTTGACAATGGTTTTGTAGAAGCCAAGGCTTTTAGTGTGAGTGAGAACTTAGGCAGGTTATTGGAGAATCAGGTTTTTATCGAGTTGGTTCGTAGGGGATATCATGCAGAAACATCGCTTTTCTATTATCGCTCCCGTAATGACAAGGAGACTGATTTTGTTACAAGGCAGGGTGCTCATGTAGAAAGTCTTATACAAGTATGTTATGACCTCTCTTCCGAACGAACACTCAAGCGGGAGATAGATAGCATCATAGAATGTGCGGGAGAACTCAAATGCTCCAATCTGATTATTGTCACGATGAATGAGGAAAGGGTAATTGAGAAAAATGGATATAAGGTCAAGGTTTTGCCTATATATAAGTTTTAACATTCTCTTGCGTTTCCGCATTTCAATCATAATCATATAGATGAGCCCACTTGAAAAAGTCATTTTTACGAAAACGTACCATTGGTTGTCAATAAGTTACAAAGACAAAAAATATGATTCGGGACTTTTTTAAGTGGACTCAGTTAATAAAAACAAATAATAAAGTGTTTCGCAAGATTTTCAACTGAACTTTCATGAGTAATAAAAGCGTTCTTTGTATAAATGCAACAAGGCGCAACCTTCTCACGAAGACTGCGCCTCTAATAGTTTTCTTTTTTTGTTTAATTTTTAAGAGAGTATTAACATATATATATATTTGTAAGTGTAAGTTTCTTACTTCTTTATTTCTTTTGCTCTGAACTTTATGGCTCGAAGAACTTAATCTGTGTTCCATTTGACAACTGGGTTCCTGCCATATTAAAGTTGAATGCTGTAGGATTTGGTTTCTTCTCATCCTTTGGATCAACTTCGTAACCATAAACAACCAAATAAGCTTCAACCTTGCCTTTATCCTGGCTTTTATCCTGGGTAACTTGTCCGAAAGTATATCGGCTGTTTCCGCTAGAATAGCAATAGAACTTAACCTTATGTGTAGCACCACCATACTCCAGATTTACAGAAATAGCATCTGGGAAGAGCATGAACTGGATAACTGGTGTAACTGAATAGTAGTATACAATACTCTTGAAGTTAACCGGCAGCTCATATTTCTTCAATGCTTCCTTCAGGTCTTTCGTGTCAGCATTTTCAGGAATGTAACGTGCGAAGATCTTTACAGGGAAGTTGTTTACAGTCATTACAGTGTCTTTGCCATCTCCGTAGATAGATGTAGCGACATTTAATGTGTCGTAATATTCCTTTTTGCCGTCTTTTTCTGTAACATGCTCGTCGCTCATATAAGCGAGTTTGCTCATGCGGTTACCTGCTGTCTTGAAATAGCAGGTCTGCTTTTCTGCTTGTGTGAGCGGCTGATAATAGCTGTTGTTATCATCGCCTGTATTACAAGAAGTGAATGCGAAAGCTGCAACGAAGGCAGCTACAATTGAGAATAATTTGATTTTTTTCATTTTGCTATTATGTTTTGATTCTTATTTTCTCATATTTCTCAGCCTAAATGTACCCCGATATTGTTGGTCGAGGCTCTCCAGTCCTTGTATAAAACAAGAAAAGGCGGGAAACTTGCATCACTTTTAGTTAATCTCTGTTAATGCTCTTCACTTGTCCATTTCATAGAGCACTTTTGCCAATGTATTGTAACCTCTGACTTTCAGTTCTTAGTTGTTTGAGCTTTTTACTGTGTTATGTCTAGGTTTGTCCTACATAGCGATGCAAAGTTAGTGTTTTATTTTGAAATGCGCAAGAAATTTATGATTTTCTTTCTCTTTTTCGCATAAAAATACTACTTTTGTGGAGATTTTAGGGATTATTCACCTTAAAGCGGAATGAATAGTGTAGACTCTGAGTCTCATGGAAAATGAAATAATGATGAATCTGATATGAAAAAGAAAGTAGGTACATTTAAGATTTGGCTGTTGGCGGTTGCCGCAGTAGTGGCGTTTTCTGTCTTGCCGAAGGTCTCTTCGCTGGCAACAGAAGATCAGGCACTTGTTGTAAAGGATAATAAGCAGGAGGCTGCTGATGCTGCGAGCGATGAATCGTCTGCAGAGAACAAGCATGAAACTGCTGGAGAGGGTGCGAATCTGGAGGCGCAGGGCCTGGAGATTCCGGTATCTAAGGTAAAGGTATCTGAAACCATCAAGCATCGGTTGGCTTATACGGTATCTTATAATCATGATACGCGACAGCCGAATTGGGTAGCCTGGGCGCTGACGGGGGAGCATGCATCTGGTAAGTTGCCGCGCGGTAAGTTTGCTGATGATGAGGAGATGCCGGCACCCGTGGGTACTTTGGCGGATTATTACAACAGTGGTTTCGACAGGGGACACATGTGTCCGGCTGGTGACAACAAATGGAGTCAGCAGGCGATGGATGAATGTTTCCTGATGACCAATATGTGTCCGCAGAACCACAGTCTGAATGCGGGGGTATGGAACACGATAGAGCAGCAGTGCCGCAACTGGGCGAAGCAGTATGGCAAGGTTTATATTGTCTGCGGACCGATATTTCTGAATAAGGAGCATCGCAAGTTGGGCAAGAACAAGGTGGTAGTGCCTGATGCCTTCTTCAAGGTGGTTCTTCATACGGGCAAGAATCCGCAAGCCGTCGGCTTTATCTGCCGTAACCAGTCGCAGAAAGGCAGAAAGAAGACGGAATTCGTAAATTCAGTAGATGAAGTGGAGCGTATCACCGGCTATGATTTCTTCCCTCAGCTTCCGGATGATGTTGAGAAGAGGGTAGAGGCTAAGGCTGAAATGTTTTAAAAAGGAATTTCTGCAGTATCCAGTAATTGGATATAACAAAAAAAAGGCTTTCCGTAATGGAAAGCCTTTTTCTTGAAGATCTGTGACTCGCATGGGGATCGAACCCATGACCCCAACATTAAAAGTGTTGTGCTCTACCAGCTGAGCTAGCGAGTCAATCTTCTGCTTTATGTTTCAAAAGCGAGTGCAAAGGTACGGCAAAAATCTGAAATAACCAAATATTTTGCCATATTTTTACTGATTTTCTTCATTTTTATCCGAAATCGGGACATTTTTGCCCGTTTCTTCATGATATTGCGGCTTCTCCTTCGTTACATACCGCTGCCAGTAGGCTATGATGAGCGTTGTGAGCGGAAGGGCTACAATCAATCCCAGGAAGCCCAGAAGTGCACCCCAAACCGAGAGACTCAAGAGGAGAATGGCTGGGTTCAATCCCATCGCCTTACCCATGATCTTCGGGGTAACTACCATGTCGGTGATGACCTGTACCACACAGAACACCAGAACAGCCAGACCGAATACCAGCCAGAAGTTCTGACCTGTGTCGGCAGCCTTCAGCATGGCAAGGAATGCCGTAGGGATGAGGGCGAAGGTATGGAGGTATGGAACCAGGTCCATGATGCCGATGAGAATACCCAGACCTATCGCCATCGGGAAACCGATGATGGTAAAACCGATGCAGAACATGATGCCCATACAGAGCGCTACCAGTCCCTGACCACGGATATAGTTGTTGAGCTCGCGCTCCACATCCTTCATCAGCGCACTCCAGAACGGACGGTTCTTCTTAGGGAAGATTCTCACCCAGTTGGCTGTCAGCGTCTCATAATCGAGCAGGATGAAGAACATATATAATAAGGTAATCATCGATGCTACGATACTCATCAGTACCGTTGCCGTCTGGCTGACTACCGAGAAGACCTTAGGCATGGTGGTCTTGATAGCATCGCTGAAGTCCTTGCTTTTCAGGAAATGCTCTATCTGCTCCTGGTTGGCCTGCAGCCAGTCTTTGATCAGCGCCGTCAGGTTGTTGGTATGAGTCGTCTGATGCAGCCATCGTGTCAACACCTCACCGAGTTTGTCAAACTGGTCTATCATCGGAGGGATGATGAGCCACAGCACGCCTCCTATAACAGCGATAGCCGTTCCCATGGCGATGAGGATAGACAGCGCACGTATTTTGACGTGGAGTTTGTTTTCGATAAACTTCACGACCGGATAGAGCAGGTAAGCGAAAAACCATGCAATGAAGAATGGCAGCAGTACGCTGCTCAGATAATTGGTCATGTAGAGCACGGCCAGTACGATGAGGGTAACCCCCGCCCATCTTATAAATTTATCAAATGTAATCTCCTTTCCCATAACTGTTCCTTTTGTTATAATTTTTCGTTAAGAATCGCCTTCTGGTAGCATTCCCTGCAGAGTGGCTCGTATTCATCTTTCTCGCCCAGGAGCACCCGTTTGTCGTTATTGACCAATCGGTGGCTCACATAGGCAACCGATCCGCACTTTACGCAGATGGCATGAACCTTGGTCACCTCGTCGGCGATGGCACAGAGAGCAGGAATCGGACCGAAGGGAACTCCCTTGAAGTCCATATCCAGTCCAGCCACGATAACTCTCACGCCACGGTTGGCGAGTTCGTTGCATACCTCCACGAGCCCATTGTCCAGGAACTGGGCTTCATCGATACCCACCACGTCGATATCAGAAGCCAATAGCAGTATCGATCCAGAGGACTCAATAGGAGTAGACCGGATAGAGTTCTGATCATGGCTCACTACATCTTCCTCGGAGTAACGAGTGTCAAGCGCCGGCTTAAAGATTTCCACCTTCTGCTTGGCGAACTTCGCACGCTTCATTCTTCGGATCAATTCCTCTGTTTTTCCGGAGAACATCGATCCGCACACCACTTCAATTCTTCCGGGACGGTGCGCCTCCCCAATTAGATTTTCTGTCATTTCGGGGGCAAAATTAATAATAAGGTTTTAAAAAATGCAAAGAAACGCGTTTTTTTTTTGCTATGAAAGATTAATTAACTACATTTGCGGTCAGTATGGGCACATTATACATCGTTCCGACTCCAGTTGGTAACATGGAGGACATGACAATGCGAGCCATTCGCATACTGAAAGAAGCGGATTTGGTACTCGCTGAGGACACTCGAACATCGAGTGTTCTGCTGAAGCATTTCGATATAAAAAATCGATTAGTGGCTCACCATAAGTTTAACGAACATGGCACATCTTCTGCCATCGTAGAGCGACTGAAGGGTGGCGAAACCATTGCCTTGATCAGCGATGCCGGAACACCGGGTATCAGCGATCCTGGTTTTTACCTTGCCCGCGAGGCAGCCAAGGCAGGCATCACGGTGCAGACTTTGCCTGGACCTACGGCATGCATACCGGCCATCGTTTCATCGGGTTTGCCATGCGACCGTTTCTGCTTCGAAGGATTCATTCCGCAGAAAAAGGGCAGACAGACCTATCTTGAATCATTGAAGGATGAGGTGCGCACCATGATTTTCTATGAGTCGCCTTATCGTGTGGTGAAAACCTTGCAGCAGTTTGCCGAGGTTTTCGGGGATGACAGACAGGTGAGCTGTTGTCGTGAAATATCCAAACTCCACGAGGAGAGTGTGAGGGGTACGCTTGCCGAGGTTATCGCTCATTTTGAGGAGACAGAACCAAGGGGCGAATTTGTCATCGTATTGGCAGGAAAAGATCCTAAACAGCTCAAGGAGGAGATGAAGGAAAAGAAGCGTGAAGAGCGCCGGCAGAAGAAAAACGGGGCTCGCAGGGATGAAGAAAGTAATGAATAAAGTATAGGAAGCGACGCGTTTTACGCGAAAAGATAATTTTTTAAATCAAACATTAAAAAGGAAAATGATTATGAAAAAGCTATTATTTGCGGCATGTTTAGCTGCTTTTTGCTTGACCAGTTGCAACAACGGCAAGAACAACACCCAGGATTTGGCAAATCAGCAGAATGATTCGCTAAACAGTATCATCGCTCAGAAAGATAGCGAAATTAACGATATGATGGGTACATTGAATGAAATCCAGGATGGTCTTAACCAGATCAGTGAGGCTGAGCACAGAGTAACTCTCCTGAAGAACGGTGAGGGTGCCAGCAAGAGACAGCAGCTCAAGGAGGATGTTCAGTTCATCGCTACCCGTATGCAGCAGAACCGCGAACTCCTGGCTAAACTGCAGAAGCAGATGGCTAACAGCTCTTTGCAGGCTGACCAGTTGAAGAAGACCATCGCAAACCTTCAGGCGCAGATTGCACAGAAGGATAAGGAACTCCAGGTGCTTCGCGAGGAGTTGGATAAGAAGGATATTCATATTGCAGCGCTCGACGAGACTATCAACAATCTGAATACCAAGACCTCTCGTCTTACTACTGAAAGCAGCCAGAAGACAGAGACAATCAATGCACAGGACAAGCAGCTCAACACTGCCTGGTACGTATTCGGTACCAAGAAGGAGTTGAAGGAGCAGCATATCATGGAAAAGGGTAAGGTAATGACCGGCAATTTCAACAAGAGTTATTTCACCAAGGTTGATATCCGCAACATTTCTGAAATCAAGTTGATGTCAAAGTCTGCCAAGTTGCTCACTACCCACCCATCCAGCTCTTATGCATTGGTACGTGATGCTAACAAGCAGTATACTCTCCGCATCACCAATCCACAGATTTTCTGGAGCACCAGCAAGTATCTTGTAGTGCTCGTTAAGTAATTATCTCTTTCTCTGAAAGAAATCCTGCATGAGTGCGCGGCACTCATCTTCCAATACGCCCGATGTAACTGTCGTCTTAGGATGCAGTGCATCGGGCGCATATTTTGTATACCCCCTTTTCTCGTCGCTGGCACCATATACCACGCGGCTGATCTGTGCCCATCCCAGCGCTCCGGCGCACATCACGCAGGGTTCTACCGTAACGTATAGGGTACAGTCTTTCAGGTATTTTCCTCCCAGCATGTTGGCTCCCGAAGTGATGGCCTGCATTTCGGCATGAGCCGTAACATCGGTCAGCATCTCCGTAAGATTGTGGGCTCGCGATATGATCCGGTCTTTACAAACGATGACGGCGCCTACCGGAATCTCGTCTTCATCGAATGCCGCCTGAGCCTCCATCAGGGCACGGCGCATGTATGCTTCGTCTTTTTTCTTGATATCTTCCATTGTTTTTCGTGCAAAATTACATAAAAAAGTTTGAAGTGTGGACTTTTTTTGTTATTTTTGCAAGGTAAAAGCATCTTTTGGTGCAAAATAAAGGAAATAGACTATGGCAGAGCATAATGAATTAGGCAAATGGGGAGAAGACGAGGCTACGCTCTATCTTGAGAATGAAGGCTATGTCGTCATCGACAGAGACTGGAAAGCCGGCAAGCGGGATCTGGATATCCTTGCCGTTTCGCCGGATGGTAAGACGCTGGTTGTGGTAGAGGTCAAGACCCGTTCGGGTGAAGAATACCAGCAGCCCGAGGAAGCCGTAGATGTCAGGAAGATGCGTAATCTGGCAATAGCCGCCAATACTTACGTCAAGGAACAGAAGGTGGAAAAAGAACTTCGCTTTGATATTGTTACCGTGGTAGGGGTAGGGCATCAGGTGAAACGCATCGAGCATCTTGTGGATGCCTTCAACCCGTTGCTGATTGGATAACCCGTTGTGATTTGCTATACATTATTATATAGACATGGAAAAGAAGATTATACGATTAAAGGAAGTGGATTCCACGAATACCTTCCTGAAGAATTTGGATACTTATGATGAAGATGTGCTGACCATTGCCATTGCTGATTATCAGACATCGGGCAGGGGACAGGGCGTGCATACCTGGGAGAGTGAGCCGGGCAAGAACCTCCTCTTCAGTATGATGATGTGTCCTAAGTGGGTACCTTTGCGCCAGCAGTTCCTCCTTTCCGAGGCTGGTGCGCTCGCCGTGAAGGACGCTCTTGATTCCTATACGGACGGCATTACGCTGAAATGGCCGAATGATGTGTACTGGTATGACAAGAAAATCAGTGGCACGCTGATAGAGACTGCCATCGACTCCAAGGGCATCAAGCGCTGCATCTTCGGTATCGGTATTGATGTCAATCAGACTGAGTTCCACAGCGATGCGCCCAACCCTGTATCTCTGGCTCAGATTCTGGGGCATGAGGTGGATAGGGAAGAGGTGCTGCAGAAGGTGATTGAGGCTTTCTGCAAATACTACGAACTTCTGCGTCGTGCCGACTATATGGATGTGTCGGGCATCTATCATCTTTCGCTCTACCGTCGCAAGGGCTATCACTGGTATGAGGATAAGGACGGTAAGTTCGAGGGCGCCTTCGTAGAGGTGGAGGACGATGGTCATCTCATCCTTCATGACAAGAAGGGAGTAATACGCTCGTATGCGTTCGGAGAAATCAAATTTCTAATCCCTTCAGTAAACATTAAACAATAAACATTAAACACTATATTATGGCAAAGTTTAAAAGAATTCTTTTGAAATTGAGCGGCGAGAGTCTGATGGGCAAGCAGAGCTTCGGCATCGACCCAGAGCGCCTGAGTGATTATGCTAAGCAGATAAAGGAGGTCCATGAGATGGGCGTTCAGATAGGCATTGTGATTGGTGGTGGTAACATCTTCCGCGGTTTGAGTGGAAGCCAGAAGGGTTTCGACCGTGTCAAGGGCGACCAGATGGGTATGTGTGCTACCGTTATCAATTCCCTGGCATTGAGCAGCGCACTCGGAGCCTTGGGCGTTAAGAACAAGGTGCTTACTGCCATCCGCATGGAGCCTATCGGCGAATTCTACACCAAGTGGAAGGCGATAGAGGCGATGGAGGCAGGCTATATCTGCATCTTCTCTGCAGGTACAGGTAGTCCATACTTCACTACCGATACCGGTTCTTCTCTCCGCGGTATCGAAATCGAGGCTGACGTGATGCTCAAGGGTACCCGTGTAGACGGCATCTATACCGCCGACCCTGAGAAGGATCCTACAGCTACCAAGTTCAAGGACATCACCTATGATGAGATTTACACCAAGGGCTTGAAGGTAATGGATTTGACTGCTACCACCATGTGTAAGGAAAACAACCTTCCTATCTACGTGTTCAATATGGATGTTGTAGGTAACCTCAAGAAGGTGATGGATGGTGAGGAGATTGGTACGCTCGTACACAACTAATCCTCTCTCAACAGGAAGAAAAAAGCAAATGCGACTGGATTCACATCTAGCCGCATTTTTCAGTTAACAATCTACCTAAATACCTAAATATCCCAATAAAGGGGATTTCTTCTATTTCGTCTTCTTCAGATAAATAATCGCCGAGATGATGACGTATGCCACGATGACAAGCCACCAGCCGGTGAGGAAACCGGTCAGACCATCGAGTGCTACCGAAGTAGCGAGAATGATGATGGTGAGCGCGGCAAAGCTATATTTCACCTCATTGCCCTTGAAACCCCACTGCTTGAACTTCAAGGCGAAAAGAGGCATCTCGCAAACCAGCAGATAGCTGGTGATGAGAATCAGAGCCAGAATGATGAATACCGACCATGAATATCCTTCGAGCCAGCTTGGATTGAACACAATCAGCGACCCCCAGAACAGGGCGTTGGCTGGTGTAGGAACACCGATGAAAGAGGTAGTCTGGCGCTCATCAAGATTAAACTTAGCCAGTCGCAATGCCGAGAAGGCTGCGATGATGAAGGCTGCGTAAGGCAGCCATGGGCGCAAAGGCTCCAGAAAACCCGGATATTCCATCACAAAGAGTTGTGAGAATACGATGGTGGCAGGAGCCACACCGAAGGTTACGTCATCTGCCAGCGAATCGAGCTCCTTGCCTATTGGCGATGAAACGTGCAGCAGGCGGGCGCTCATGCCGTCAAAGAAGTCGAATACGGCTCCGATGATAATCCATAACAATGCCATCTTTGGGTTTCCGCCGAAGGCAAACGATGTTGCGATGCAGCCCGAAACCAGGTTGCAGCAGGTTATCGTGTTTGGAATATGTTTCTTGATACTCATTTTTTTCCAGTATATTATGATAGAGTGAAAGCCGGAAGTATGTTCCGGCTTGCCCTCTATCTGTCAATATGTTATTTCAATTTAGCGATGATGGTCTGGTCGCCAGTAGTTGACTGTCCCATCTTTACGCATACTTCTGTACCTACAGGCAGGTAGACATCCACGCGTGAACCCAGCTTGATGAATCCCAGGTGCTCGTCGATGAAGCATTCTTCCCCTTCCTTGGCATAGGTTACGATGCGGCGTGCTACTGCACCGGCAATCTGTCGGCAGAGTACATCCACTCCCTCAGGTGTGGTAATCATCACGTCGGCATGCTCGTTTTCCTCGCTAGCCTTAGGCAGCCATGCCTTGTGGTAGTTGCCGTCCACATGCTTCACGAATTTCACCTTACCATCCACCGGGAACCAGTTGGCATGAACATTCCAGAGGCTCATGAAGATGGAAATCATCAGGCGGCGGTCACCGAAGTAGGGAGCATTCTCCACCTCTTCTATCACCACAATCTTTCCGTCGGCTGGTGCTACTACCAGTTTCGAAGTATCCTCTACGTTGAGGTATCTGACAGGACAACGGTAGAAGTTGAGTACGATACCATATACCGTACCGAACACAACAACAAAAGCCCAGAACGGAATCTTGTTGTCTAAGGTTGTCCACAATATAGCCGCAATGGCTACTAACGCTATCGCTCCGGTAACCAGCTGATCGGTACCTTCGCGGTGCAATCTTATCTTCTTTAATTTCTTTATTTTCTGTCCCATATAGTAGGATTAAGTTTTTATTGGTGCAAAGGTACGTCATTTTTATCACTTTTGCAAATTTTTTGTGGGTTTCTTTTACCTTTTTCAATATTTTCGCATATTTCTTTTGGCTTTTTCAATATTTCGCCGTAACTTTGTTGTCAAAATTCGAATTTTAAACAGATAATGGAAGATTTTGTTCATTTGCATGTACACACCCAATACTCCATCCTCGACGGCCAGTCGAAGATACCGCATCTGGTAGATAAGGCCATCAAGGACGGCATGAAGGGCATGGCGGTAACCGACCACGGTGTGATGTTCGGCATCAAGGAACTCACCGACTATTGCGGCAAGATTAATAAAGACCGCAAGAAGGAGGGACTCGAACCTTTCAAGCCTATCATAGGCTGCGAGATGTATGTGGCACGCCGAACCAAGGCCGACCGAGAGAAGGATAAGGGCGATATGAGCGGTTATCACCTCATTGTACTTGCCAAGAATTATAATGGATACAAGAACCTCATCAAGTTGGTGAGCAATTCGTGGGTGGATGGTTACTACATGCGCCCACGAACCGACCGTGCCGATCTGGAGAAGTATCACGAAGACCTCATCGTCTGTTCGGCATGTATTGCAGGCGAGGTGCCATCCAAGATTCTGCATGGTGACCTGGAAGGAGCCCGCGAGGCTTGCCAGTGGTACCACAACCTCTTTGGCGATGATTACTATCTCGAGCTCCAGCGTCATAAAGTGCCCGATGACCCGAGTCTGCTTGCCAACCGCGAGGCTTACGAGTTGCAGCAGCGTGCCAACAAGGAACTTATCAAGATGGCAAGGGAGTTTAACATCAAACTGGTGTGCACCAACGACTGCCACTTCGAGGATAAGGAGACTGCCGAGGCTCACGATCATCTGCTCTGTATCGCTACCGGCAAGGATCTCGACGACCCTAACCGTATGCGCTATTCCAAGCAGGAATGGTTCAAGACCCGCCAGGAGATGAACGATGTGTTCTCGGATATCCCCGAAGCGCTTTCCAATACCCTCGAAGTATTGGATAAGGTGGAGATTTACAGCATCGACCATGGTCCTATCATGCCTTTCTTCCCGATTCCGGAGAGTTTCGGTACCGAGGAGCAGTTGCGCCAGAAGGTATCAGAAGAAGACCTCTACAAGGAGTTTACCTCTGATGAGAACGGCAAGAACCCGCTGCCACCTGAGGAAGGTCAGAAGGTAATCGACCGATTGGGCGGTTACGATAAGATATACCGTATCAAGTTTGAGGCAGAATATCTGCGCCACCTTGCCTACGAGGGAGCCAAAAAGCTTTATGGCGACCCGCTGCCCGAGAATGTTGACGAGCATGTAAACTTCGAGCTCCACGTGATGAAGACCATGGGTTTCCCGGGCTACTTCCTCATCGTGTCTGACTTCATCAGGGCGGCGCGCGAGGAACTCGGCGTGATGGTGGGCCCGGGACGTGGATCTGCGGCAGGTTCGGTGGTGGCTTACTGCTTGGGCATTACCAAGATTGACCCATTGAAGTACGACCTCCTGTTTGAGCGTTTCCTGAACCCTGACCGTGTGAACCTTCCGGATATTGATACCGACTTTGATGATGACGGCCGAGGCAAGGTGCTGAGATGGGTAATGGATAAGTACGGTCATGAGAACTGTGCCCATATCATTACCTACGGTTCCATGGCCACGAAGAACTCCATCAAGGACGTGGCGCGAGTAGAGAAGTTGCCGTTGGATAAGGCGAATGCACTCTGCAAGGCTATCCCAGACCGTTTGCCTGACGGTGCCAAGATGAACCTGACCAATGCCATCAAATATACCCCAGAGCTGCGCGAGGCTGAGTTCTCCAACGATCCCCGCGAGAGCAATACCATCAAGTATGCCAAGATGCTCGAGGGAACCATCCGAGGCACGGGTATCCATGCCTGCGGATTCATCATCTGCCGCGACCCTATCAGCAACTGGGTGCCTGTATCTACTGCCGATGACCCTGATTTCCCGGGACTGAAGACGGCGGTAACGCAGTACGACGGCCATGTCATCGAGACCACCGGTCTGATTAAGATGGACTTCCTGGGCTTGAAGACCCTCTCTGAGATGAAGGAGGCATGCAAGGTTATCAAGCAGACTACGGGCGATGTCGTTGACCTCGATACCATCCCTATCGATGACGAACTGACCTATCAGCTCTATCAGCGCGGTCAGACCATCGGAACCTTCCAGTTCGAGTCGCCGGGTATGCAGAAGTATCTCCGTGAGCTGAAGCCTACGGTATTCGAGGACCTCATTGCCATGAATGCCCTCTACCGTCCGGGACCTATGGATTATATCCCTGATTTCATTGCCCGCAAGAACGGCAAGCAGGCGATTACCTACGATATCCCGTGTATGGAGAAGTATCTGAAGGATACCTACGGCATCACGGTCTATCAGGAGCAGGTGATGCTTCTCTCCCGTCAGTTGGCAAGCTTCACCCGAGGCGAGTCTGATGCCCTGCGTAAGGCGATGGGTAAGAAGAAAAAGGCCATCGTAGATGCGATGAAGCCTAAGTTCATCAAGCAGGGACAGGAGAACGGCCACGACCCGAAGGTGCTGGAGAAGATATGGGGCGACTGGGAGAAGTTTGCTTCCTACGCCTTCAACAAGTCTCATGCTACCTGTTATTCGTGGGTAGCCTACCAGACCGCCTATCTCAAGGCGCACTATCCTGCCGAATATATGGCGGCGCTGATGACCCGCCGCTTTGCGCAGATTACCGAAATCACCAAGCTGATGGAGGAGTGCCAGTCGATGGGCATCAAGACCTTGGGTCCGGATGTGAACGAGAGTTACCGCGTGTTCGGTGTGAACGAGCATGGAGAGATACGTTTCGGTCTTTCAGCCATCAAGGGTATGGGTGCTCCGGCAGCCGATGCCATCGTGGCAGAGCGACTGAAGAACGGACCTTATAAAACCATCTTCGATTTTGCCGAGCGTGTAGATTACTCCAGCGTGAACCGCAAGGCTTTCGAAACCTTGGCGCTGAGTGGCGGTTTCGACAGCTTCGGCATCCGTCGCGAACAGTTCTTCGGCAAGAACAACAAGGGCGAAACTTTCCTCGATACGCTGGTGCGCTATGGTCAGCTCTTCCAGCAGGAACAGCACGAGGCTGCCAACTCACTCTTTGGCGGTACCGAGGCGATAGAGATAGCTACGCCACCTATTCCTGATGCAGAGAGCTGGAGCACCATCGAACGTCTGAACCGTGAGCGCGAGCTTGTGGGCATCTATCTTTCTGCCCATCCGCTCGATGAGTACAGCATCATCCTCAACTCCCTCTGCAATACCCATTGTTCTGAACTGGGCGACAAGCAGGAGCTGGCAAAGAAGGAAGATGTGGTACTGGGCGGCATCATCACGGGTGTGAAGTCGAAGTTTACCAAGACGGGCAAGCCGTGCGGTTTCGTTACGCTCGAAGACTTTGAGGGCTCAGGCGAGCTGGCTCTCTTCGGCGAGGACTGGGGCAAGTGGCGCGGCATCATGGTTGAAGGCAGCACCATCTACATTACAGCCAAGTGCGTTGCCCGATACGGCAATGCCAACTATCTCGATTTCCAGATAGGTAATGTGGAGTATCTGCAGACGGTCAAGGAGAACCGCATCGACCGCTTTACCATTAATGTGGAGAGCGATGCGATAGATGATACGATGGTAAGCGACCTGCAGACCATTCTGGAGAATGACGAGGGCAAGGCGCAGCTCTTCTTCCAGATACATGATGTAGACAGCAATACCTATCTGCTGATGCGTGCCCGTGAGCATACGGTAGGCGTGGGCCATGCCCTCATCCAGTATATCGAGCAGCATCCTAAGATGAGCTATCAGATTAATTAGAGATAATTTAAGTTTAATATATAAAAGTATAGAAAAATGGAAGTAACAATTACAACCGAGAATTTCGAGAGCTACAAGAATGGCGAACTGCCATTGGTAGTAGATTTGTGGGCAACATGGTGCGGTCCTTGCCGCCAGATTGCTCCTATCGTATCAGAACTTGCTGAGGAGTTTGACGGCAAGGTGGTAGTAGGCAAGTGTGATGTAGAGGAGAACGACGACATCGCTATGGAGTTTGGTGTTCGTAATATCCCTACCATCCTCTTCTTCAAGGGTGGCCAGCTGGTAGATAAGTTTGTTGGCGCTGCCTCTAAGGCAACCCTCACCGAGAAGTTCCAGGCTCTCCTGTAATCAGCCCGGATAGGAAATGATAAAAGCATCTGGCTTGAGAAAACATGTTCTCAGCCAGATGCTTTTTTTTGTTCGGGGCTGTCGGTGACTTACCATTCTACGCTTCTTGTTCCGTCTTCTTCGACGGTGATAGTCACTTTGGTGCAGTCTTCCGGCAGCAGGTCTTCTATCAGTTCCGGCCACTCCAGGAAGCAGAGGTTGCCGCTGTAGAAATAATCTTCGTAGCCCATGTCGTACACCTCATCGAGTTTCTTGATGCGGTAGAAATCGAAGTGGTAGACAGGCGAGCCGTCGCCAGCTGTATATTCGTTTACGAGGGCGAAGGTAGGCGAAGTGATGACATCTTCTACGCCCAGTTCTTCGCAAATAGCTTTTACAAATGTTGTCTTTCCGGCTCCCATCTTGCCATAGAAGGCAAAAACCTTGCCGTCACCCATGTTCTGCAGAAATTCCTTGGCTGCTTCATGGATCGTGTCTAATGAGTCAATTTTTATCTTCATATATTTACTTTGAATTAATTTATTCTAGCTAGGAGTTAAGGAGTTAAGAAGTTAAAGGAGTTAAGACGTATGTCTTGTTGCCTAAGAACAACGCCTGAAGACTATTGTCTTAACTTCTTTAACTCCTTTAACTCCTTTATCTCCTTTAACTCCTTTTTCTCGCTGTCAGCGTGATGAGCGGTATGAGCATTTCCTCCATCGAGATGCCGCCGTGCTGGAAGGTATCCTTGTAGTATTGCACATAATAGTTGTAATTATTCGGATAGGCGAAGAAACTGTCGCCCGTGGCAAATACATACGAGGTACTCAGGTTAGGTGCCGGCAACTGGGCACGCTGAGGCTCCTTGATGGTGAACACTTCCTTGCTCTGGTAAGCCAGATTCTTGCCCAACTTGTAGCGCAGGTTGGTATTCGTATTGCGGTCGCCTACAATCTTGATAGGTTTCGATGCCCTGATGCTGCCGTGGTCGGTAGTGAGCACTACCTGGTAATCGCTCTGCGAAAGGAGCTTGAAGAGCTCGGAGAGAACCGAATGGCGGAGCCAACTCTGCGTGATGCTGCGGTAGGCACTCTCGTTGTTGGCAAGCTCGCGCACCATCTTAGATTCGGTACGCGCGTGAGAGAGCATGTCGATGAAGTTAATCACCAGCACGTTCAAGTCGTAGTTGCGGCACTCGTTGTAGTGCTCCAGGAAGCGGTCGGCACCCTGCGAATCGTTCACCTTGTGATAACTGAAGGTATAGTGCTTTCTGAATCGCTCTATCTGGGTCTGTATCAGTGGCGCCTCGTTCAGGTTCTTGCCTTCCTCCTCGTCCTCATCTACCCAGAGGTCTGGGAACATTTCGGCTATCTTGTTCGGCATCAGACCGCTGAAGATGGCGTTGCGCGCATATTGTGTGGCGGTAGGGAGGATGCTCATATAGAGCTGCTCGTCGATGTCGAACAGGTCGCCGATGTCTTCAGCCAGCATGCGCCACTGGTCATAGCGGAAGTTATCTATCACAATCAGGAACACCTTCTTGCCCTCATCGAGCAGCGGGAATATCTTGCGCTTGAAGATGTCGGGACTCATCAGATGGCGGTCTCTGTTGTCGGGACTCACCCAGTCGAGATAGTTCTTGGCTATGTATTTGGCGAAACCCTGGTTAGCCTCTTCCTTCTGCATGCCCAGCATCTCAGCCATCGGACTGGCCGTATCGCTCAGCTTCAGTTCCCAGCTTACCAGTCGCCTGTAAATCTCCATCCAGTCTTCCGCCGTTCTGCATTCCATCATCTGCATGGCTATCTGCTGGTAGTCCTGCTGGTATCCGCTCTGCGTCACCTCTGCCACGATGTCTTTGCGGTGGATGTTCTTCTTGAGCGAGAGCAGAATCTGGTTCGGGTTTACGGGTTTGATCAGATAGTCGGCTATCTTTGAACCGATTGCCTGGTCCATGATGTTTTCTTCTTCGCTCTTGGTGCACATCACTACCGGTGTGGCAGGCTGGATGTCCTTGATGTGTAGCAGGGTTTCCAGTCCGCTGAGTCCCGGCATCATCTCATCTAGCAGGATGAGGTCGAAGGTCTGCTGGCGGCAAAGTTCAATGGCATCAGGGCCGTTGCTTACCGTCTGCACCTCGTATCCTTTCTTTTCCAGAAAGATGATGTGTGCCTTGAGAAGTTCTATCTCGTCGTCTATCCAAAGTAATAATCCGTTGCTCATATTTTATATCCTTTTTCTTTTCGGGGTGCTAAAGTACAAAGAAAAATGGAATGGTGGATACGACTTTGTATTAAAGAGAGTTAATGATGAAGATTCTTTGGTACTTTTTATGAAAACGTTTGTATTACCTAGTGACAAAACCTAAAAACATAGGTTAAGTAAAACTTATTTGTATAACTAAACGTAAACATTATGATCAGACGCAATTACTTGAAAAGTTTGATGATCTTCATCCTGATGTGCCTTCCTCTCTTGGGAGCATCGGCACAGCAGAAAGTAACTGTCAATGTTGTGAATGCCTCCTTGAAGCAGGTGTTCAGTACAATCGAAAACCAGACATCTTACAGGTTTTCTTACAAGAGTGATATCATTGACCATCGCAAGGATATCACCATCAGGAAGAGTGGTGTTCCTGTAACAGCTGTACTTGATGCGGCTTTTGTGGGACGCAACTTGAAATACTCTGTGGTTTCACAGAAATCTATCGTTGTTTCTGAGAAGCATGCGGCAGCCGTTCCTCAGCAGAGCAACAAGCACAAGATGCAGGGTGTTGTGAAGGACGACAACGGTGAGCCAGTCATTGGTGCTACTGTTTCTGTAGTTGGTACCGACGAACTTGCAGTAACCGATATGGACGGCCGATTCACCATCAATGCAGCCAAGGGCGCTAAGGTGAAGGTTTCTTACCTCGGTTTCGTAGACCGCGAGGTGAAGGCTTCAGAAAACATGAACATCGCCATGAGCGAGGACACACAGGCGCTGAGCGAAGTCGTTGTAGTAGGTTACGGTACCATGAAACGCAGCGATATGACCGGTGCTCTTTCTTCTGTCAATACCAAGGAGATGGCTAAGCGCACTACTACCAACCCAGCTGAGGCTTTGCAGGGTAAGGTAGCCGGTGTAAACATCCTGAGAAGTGGTGGTAACGCCGGTGCCGGTGTGAGCATCAAGATTCGTGGTATCAAGACAACCGGTAGCAACGAACCTCTTTATATCGTGGACGGTTTCCCAGGCGATATCAACAGCGTGAACCCTCAGGACATCGAGTCTATGGAGATTCTGAAGGATGGTGCTGCCGCTGCCATCTACGGTTCTGTAGCTGCCAACGGTGTGGTTCTGATTACTACCAAGAACGGTAAGAAGGGTGAGACTAAGGTTGATTTCAGCTCTTACCTCAGCTTTACTCAGGTATCTAAGGACCTCGACCTCCTGGATGCTGAAGGTTATAAGAAGGTGCATAAGATGATGTACGAGAATGCCGGTGAACCTTTGCCAGCATACGTAACTCATGAGACAGGTGTGAACTCTGACTGGGTAGATGCTATCCGTCGTAAGGGTCTGGCTCAGAGCTACATGGTAAGTTTGCGCGGCGGTGCTGAAAAGGGTCAGTACTCTGTATCTTACAACCACGCTGACGAGAAGGGTATCTTCCTCGGTAACAGCGAGCGCCATGACATCGCACGTATGAAGGTACATGCTACCAAGGGAATCATCGACCTCGATGCCAATGTAGACTTCAAGTTTACAAAGGGTCACCAGCCACAGTATCAGCTGAAAGAGGCTTATATGATGTCTCCTCTCGTACCTATTTATGATGAGAGCAGAAAATATGGCTTCGGTTTGAGCGACTTCGATGGTCTTCCAAACAACCGTAACGTTGTAGCCGACGACTATTACAAGAAGAATACTTATAAGAAGTATCATACCACAGCCAATGCAGCCTTGACATTCAACTTCTTCCCATGGCTCAACTTCAAGACCAGCTACGGTTACCGTGGTGAGCATGAGATAGATAACTCCCACTATCCAGATTATACAGCCGACTACAAGAGTCCTAACCTCTATCCAAACAGCTACGAGTATCGTGCATACTGGCAGGAGCAGGTATTTGAGAATGTGCTTTCTTTCAACAAGCAGATTCAGAAGCACAGCATCAACGCCATGCTCGGTACCTCTCTCAGCATGACTAAGTATAACTGGGAATCAGTTTCTGTAGAAGGTAAGACCAATGTAAACGAGGTTATCAACGGTCAGCTCAGCACCAGCGATAAGCCAGCCGGCTTCCTCGATCCTAACTTCCCAACCATCAGTGGTGGTGTAGGTGGTACTTACTTCGGTACAGGTTCTTACTGGGAGTATAACCGTGCTTCTTTCTTCGGCCGTATTAACTACAATTTCAACGACCGTTACCTTTTCCAGTTCACCTTCCGTGAGGATGGATCTTCTAAGTTCGGTGCAGACAGCCGTTGGGGTTTCTTCCCATCAGTAGCAGTAGGTTGGAGAATCAGCGAGGAGCCTTTCTTCCCTAAGAATACCGTAATCAGCAACTTGAAGTTCCGTGCCAGCTGGGGTCAGCTCGGTAACGAGAATGCGCTTGGCAAATACGACTTCCTGGCTAGAATCGCCAGCTACAACGATATGTACATGGGTTATGTACAGGGTGCTGGTTCAAACCCTTGGACCGGTAGCATTGCACGTGCATTGGAGAACCGCTCTTTGAAGTGGGAAACTACAGATACCAAGAACATCGGTTTCGACTTCGGTCTCTTCGGTAACCATCTGAATGGTAACATCAACTACTATATCAACGAGACACGTGATCTCCTGATTACCCGTAGAATCGCTCCTTCTGCTGGTCTTGACAACCCTACCTTGAACGTAGGTAAAATGCGCAACCAGGGCTTTGAGTTGGAGTTGAACTGGAACGATAAGATCAATGATTTCGAATATAACGTAGGTTTCAACATCAGTACCATTGCCAACAAGGTGGTAGCTCTTGCCAACGAAGACCAGACAATCTATGGCGTAGGTTTGAAGTATGGTACAGAGCACTTCCCAACCCAGACCAAGGTAGGCAAGCCAATCGGTGCTTTCTATCTCTATCAGGCAGACGGCATCTTCCAGAGTCTTGAAGAGGTTCAGGCTCATAAGAACAGCAAGGGCGAACTCCTTCAGCCAAATGCTCAGCCTGGTGATGTACGTTTCAAGGATATGAACGGCGACGGTGTGATTGATGAGGATGATAAGACCTACTCAGGTACAGGTATCGCCAAGGTAGAGGCTAACCTCAACCTCGGTGCCAGCTACAAGGGCTTCGACTTCTCTGCAGTCATCGGTAGTGCATTCGGCAACAAACTTTATAATGGTATCCGCTACTACTACGAGGGCATGAACTCTGGTTCTAACTTCCTCAAGACAACTCTCAATGCCTGGACTCCTACTAACACCAAGACCGATATTCCACGTGCAGTCTTCGGTGATCCTAACCAGAACACCCGCGAGTCAACCCGCTTCCTGGAGAACGGCGACTTCGTACGTCTGCGCCAGGTACAGTTGGGTTACACCTTGCCAAAGGCATTGTCTAAGCATATTTACTGCGAGAGCATCCGTTTCTACGTGAGTGCAGAAAACGTGTTCACCATCACAGGCTATTCTGGTGCTAACCCAGAGTTCTCACAGGGCGTTTTGAACAGTGGTATCGACCGCTTTACCTATCCGTTCTCTCGCTCTTACACAGTAGGTGCACAGGTATCTTTCTAAATAAATAACTAAGGAGAAATCATTATGAAAGCATTAAAATATATAGCAGGCATTTGCCTTGCACTGTCACTCACTTCTTGTGATGACTTTCTTACAAAGACTTCGCCAGATGAATTGACTTCTGGTAACTATTGGCGTAACAAAAGCGATGCTGAATCAGGTATGGCTGCCGTTTACTCACAGATGTATTTCGGTGATGAGTGGAGCTTCCCTGAGGTGAAATGGCCTGTTGAGGCTTATCGCCAGGACGATGTGGAAATGGGTTCAGACGCCCAGAACTATCAGAACTGGGTACAGTTGAGAGACTTTACCTTTACCAACGGTAACTCTCAGTTTACCTCTTACTGGTGGTACTACTATCATGGCATCAGCTTTGCCAACCAGGTAATGACTAAGGTTAGTGCCATGACCGATGCACAGATTGATGCAAAGGATAGAAAAGAAATTGTGGCTGAGGCTCGTTTCATGCGTGCGTTCTACCACATGCAGCTGTTGCTCAACTGGGAGAAGATTGTAAACCGTGATGTGTATATCACTTCTTCAGGCGAGCTTGACAAGGCTATGTCTGAGCGTCCTGACAGTTGGAACTTCATCGTGGATGATTTGCAGAAGGCTGGTGCTGATTTACCACAGAAGCGTCCTGCTGATAATCTGGGTCGTGCTACTTCCGGTTCAGCTTATGCTTACCTCGGCTTTGCCTATCTCACCATGGCTTCAGAGCAGCCAGAGAAGAAAACTGAGTATCTGAACGAGGCACTTAAGGCTTTTGACAATGTAAAGGGATATGAACTTGAAAGCAATTTCCTGAGCATGTTCAATGGTACCAACAAGAACTGTAAGGAATCTATCTTCGAAATCCAGTTCTCTATGAGTAGTGTCAGTGGCGCATGGTATCGTACCTATCTGCACAAATGGATTGGTACCAGTGCATTCGGCGGTTGGGATGAAATCGCTCCATCTCAGGCTTTGATGAACGAGTTTAAGAAGGAAGGTAAATTGAACAATGGCATGTATGATGCCCGTCTCTACGAATCTGTTTACTTCAATGATCCATACTTCAATGATGGAACCGGTAAGGTTTATGATTATGACTTTAAGGATTGGGTAAAAGATCCAGAGGAGAGAGACCGGGTTCTTCAGTTCCGCAAGTTCATGCCACCTACCAAAGCTGCTTTGTCACAGAAGCATACCGACGTGAACATTCCTCTGATGCGTTATGCCAACGTTCTCCTGATGAAGGCCGAGGCACTCAATGATTTGGGTCGTACAGGAGAGGCTATTCCGCTGATCAACGATGTGAGAAGAGTTCACGGCAACATGCCAGCCATGACCGGTACAACACAGGCTGAGGTTCAGGCTCAGATTGAGCACGAGCGTATGATTGAGTTCCCGATGGAGAACCTGCGCTGGTATGACCTGCGCCGCTGGGGCAAGACAGCTGAGGCTATGGCTGCAATCGGCCGTACTGGTTTCGACAAGAGCAAGCTGTTCTATCCAACTCCTCAGACTGAGTTGAACTCAAACAGTTTGGCTAAGTAATAGGGGCGAGTAACCATTGAAGATTACTTATAAATATCATCTGGATTCTCGGTCTATTAAGCAATAATACGATCGGGAATCCGTTTTTTATGGTAAGGTAATTCATAAAAACGAACAATAAATAAAGAAGAAAAACAAGAAACAATGCTCAAGATAGTAATGATTATGCTATGCGGAATAGGTACCGGCTATCTGCTCCGCAACAAGAAAATGAGTTTTATCGGCCGTATCATCACGGCGCTGATATGGGTACTCCTGTTCCTGCTCGGTATCGAGGTAGGTTCTAACCCTCGTATCATCAGCGGTCTTCAGACCCTGGGACTTGAGGCGATAGCCCTGACCTTGGGAGGCAGTCTGGGTAGTGCACTCTTTGCTTGGGCATTGTGGAAGTATGTTACAGCAAAGCAGGCTAAATCGTCGGCTCACGCTGAAACCGGGAAAGGAGGCAAGGCATGAAAGGCAGTTTGATTATCGTAAGCTTCTTTGTTCTGGGTATCATCGTTGGTTTGTGTGATGTGATTCCGGCAGGTCTTCTGGACAGCGATGTGAGCTATTATGCACTCTGCTGCCTGATGTTCTGCGTAGGTATCAGCATCGGTTGCGATACTTCTGTGCTGAAGAGTTTCAAGAAGGTGAATCCCCGTCTGATGATGCTTCCTGTGATGACTATTCTGGGTACGCTGGCAGGTTGTGCCGCCGTATCTCTCATCTTGAGCCACCGCCAGCTTACCGATTGTCTGGCAATCGGTTCAGGATTCGGATATTACTCTCTTTCGAGTATCTTCATCACCGAATACCGGGGCGCCGAACTGGGAACCATCGCCCTTCTTGCCAACATCTGCCGCGAGATTCTCACCCTGCTGTGTGCTCCGCTGCTGGCAAAATACTTCGGCAAACTGGCACCTATCAGTGTAGGTGGAGCCACGACCATGGATACAACGTTGCCTATCATCACCCGCTATTCGGGCGAGAGTTTCATCATCGTTTCCATCTTCCATGGCTTCTGTGTCGACTTTTCTGTACCCTTCCTGGTTACCTTCTTCTGTTCTTTGTAGAAATAACTAAAAGCAGTTTTAAACCAAACCCTTATGAGACATATTTTCAGTTCATTCATGATATGTCTGAGCCTCTGCTGTGCCCATACTTCAGTAGCCTTTGCGGCTCAGGATGGCAAGCAGCCAGCAGCTTCAGACCCTTGGCAGGACGCCACCATAACTCATATCAACCGCATGCCGATGACCGCTCATTACTTGCCTTTTACAAGTGAGAACGGAGCCTTGGCACAGTTGAAGATGGATGACGCCCGCCGTTTCCAGTTGAACACCCAGAATGAGCGCCGCCGCTCGCTGGATGGTGTATGGAAATTCAAACTGGTGAAGAATCCGAGTCTTGCCTTGACCGATTTCTTCAAGACATCCTATAACGTAAGCGATTGGCAGAACATCAATGTGCCTGGCAGCTGGGAGTTGCAGGGCTTCGATGCACCCATCTACACCGATGTAACCTATCCTTTCAAGGCAAATCCTCCTTTCGTACCACAGGATTACAACCCTGTAGGACATTATGTACACGAATTTACCGTGCCTGAAAACTGGAAGGGCATGGATGTGATCATGGATTTCGAAGGCGTAGAATCAGCCTTCTATCTCTGGATCAACGGCAAGATGGTGGGTTATAGTGAAGATAGCCGTCTGCCTGCCCACTTCAATATATCCAAGTTCCTGAAGAAGGGCAAGAACCGCCTTGCCATGAAGGTGTTCCGCTTCAGCGACGGCAGTTATCTGGAAGACCAGGACTACTGGAAGTATAGCGGCATAGAGCGCAATGTGTTCATCCAGGCTCGTCCTAAGAGCAGAATGAACGACTACGTATTGGGAAATAAACTAATCAATCAATATAAGGATGGCAATTTCACGCTCGATGTGAATATGCTCAATCCACAAAAGGGTCAGAAGGTTGAGGTGAAAGTGCTTTCGGCAACAGGCAAATCTCTCTTCAAACAAATCCAGAGCATCACCTCACCTGCTGATACCTTGATTCATTTCGAAAAACTGCTGAAGAACGTGCAGCCTTGGAGCGCCGAGCGTCCTTATCTCTATACCCTCGTCATCAATACTACCGACAGGAATGGTAGAGTAGAGGAGAGTGTGGCTCAGCCTTTCGGCTTCCGTACCATCGAAATGAAGAACGGACAGCTTCTGGTAAACGGTGTTGCCATCACCATTAAGGGTGTGAACCGACAGGAGCACAATGCCGTACACGGCAGAACCCTCAGCATCGGTGAGATGGTGAAGGATGTGAAGATGATGAAGCAGTTCTACATCAATGCCGTGCGTACCTCTCACTATCCAAACTATTCAGAGTGGTATCAGCTCTGCGATAAGTACGGTCTCTACATGGTGGGCGAGGCGAACATCGAGTGTCATGGTATCCTGGATACAGAATACAAGCAGCTGGCAGACAGAGAAGACTGGTATCCTGCTTTCCACGACCGCATGTACCGCATGATTAAGCGCGACCGCAACCATACCGCCATCATCATCTGGTCTATGGGTAACGAGAGCGGATATGGCAAGAGCTTCGAGAAACTCTATGATATGAGCAAGGCGATGGATCCAACCCGTCCGGTACAGTATGAGGGCGGCGGTTACTATGCCAAGTCGGATATCTACTGTCCGATGTATGCCCGCATCTGGTCTTTGCGCCGCCATGTCAACCAGCGTGATGAGCGTCCGCTGATTCTCTGCGAATACGCCCATGCCATGGGTAACAGCGAGGGTAACCTCAAGGATTACTGGGATCTGATTTACAAATACGACCAGTTGCAGGGTGGTTTCATCTGGGACTGGGTAGACCAGACCATCGCCAAGACCGATGACAAGGGACACAAATACTGGGCTTATGGTGGCGATATGGGATTCGTAGGCGTAGTAAACGATTCCAACTTCTGTGCCAACGGACTTGTAGCAGCCGACCGCTCGCTGCATCCACATATCTGGGAAGTGAAGAAGGTTTACCAGAACATCGCCTTCGAGCCAGTAGCCTTCATGCAGAACCGCATCAAGGTAACCAACCGATTCGACTATACCACGCTTGACAATTATCAACTCGTATGGGCAGTAGAAGCCAACGGCGAAACCATCAGAAGCGGCAAGATGAACTTCCCGACCCTCCTGCCTCATCAGACAAAGGAGATGGAGATTCCGATGGGTACACTTCCTGCATCCGACAGCAAGGAATACTTCCTCACCCTGCGCGCCTTCAGCAAGCAGGCTACCGGAGCCGTTCCTGCAGGTCACGAGGTAGCCATCGAGCAGATGCAGCTGCCTGTACGACTGGAAAAGGCTCAGGAACAGGTTAGCGGACAGATAGAGAAGACCGAGACAGATGAGGCTATCACTATCCAGGGAAAGACCCGGGATTTCAGCATCAGCTTCTCTAAGAAGACCGGCGAGATGACCTCTTTGAAATATGACGGCAAGGAAATGCTGTTGGCTGGTTTGCAGCCAAACTTCTGGCGCGGTATCACCGACAACGATGTGGCTAATGGCACTCAGGAACGCTGCGCTACCTGGCGTGAGGCTGGAAAGAAGATGGTACTGAAGGGCATCAAGACCCAGGCAGACAACCAGAAGGTTACCGTCATCGCAGACTTCGATATGCCTGAGCAGGAATCTCAGATGCAGATTACCTATCAGATGCTTGCCAATGGAAATGTAGAGGTGAACATGCACTTCATGCCTGGCAACAAGGCGCTGCCGGAGATGCCTCGTCTCGGTATGCGCATGATTCTGAAGGGCGACTACGACCAGATGACCTGGTTGGGTAGAGGTCCGCAGGAAAACTATGCCGACCGCAAGAGCGGTTACCTCATCGGTAAGTATTCTGCCAGCGTATGGGAGCAGTATCATCCATACGTAAGAGCACAGGAAACCGCCAACAAGTGTGATGTACGCTGGTTTACCCTCGCTTCGAAGGCTGGAGCCGGTATCAGGGTGGAAGGTGCTGAGCCATTGAGTGTAAGTGCCTGGAACTTTCCACAGGATGATCTCCTCTATGTTCCTTCTACCATCGAGCACCGTCATGGTGGCTGCGTAGACAAGAAGGACATGGTATGGGTGAACATCGACCATCTGCAGATGGGTGTTGGTGGCGATAATACCTGGGGCGCTATGGTGCATCCGGAATATACCATCACACCAAAGGAGTGGAGCTATAGCTTTACTATTAAGAACTTAAAATAAACGATATGAAGACTAAGTCTATAGCTATATTGACTATGGGGCTTGCCATGCTGTCTATGGACGGCATGGCACAGACCACCCGTCAGGAGTATAAGGATATTCTTGACATCCAGCTGACACCGGGTGCTCCCCGCCGTCATAACGGATGCTTCACGGATATGGGTTCATGGATGGGTTTCACCCTCTCAGAGAAGGAGAAACCTACCGCAGGTTTCTGCGGACCTTTCAGTATCTATTACCGCAACTGGTATGCCCGTTCGCTGGTATCTCTCATTGATGGTACCGTGCAGGAGCAGAGCTATTATCCGGGCGAAATCAGGATGAGTCTGAAGAAGGATGGTGCCGACATCTGTGAGAGTTTGCAGTTTGTAGATGCCCGTACGGCACTCCTCACCGTTACCAATCCATCCAAGGTTCCGTTCACGTTTACTGCCGACAGCATCAGTACCCGTGCCAATGTATCACGTTGCAAGAACCGTGTTACCATCGGTGACTTCTACGGTGAACGTGTCATCATCGACTTCCCTCAGGAGGTTCAGGTGACTGATACCGACCACAACTATCTGGCTACCGTGCCAAGAGGTGTAGAGCAGCTTACCATCGCCATTTCGCTGGTAGAGCAGGATACCGAGGCTTCGGTTCAGCATGTGCATACAGCCAGTCTGCTTGCCAATCCATCAGCCGCTCTCCAGGCAAATGATGACCGTTGGAACGGTTATCTGAAGAAGGTGATACGTGATGATATGCCTGCAGAATATAACCGGGTGGCTGCGAAATCCATCGTCACCCTGCTTTCCAACTGGCGTGCCAAGCGAGGTGCCCTGTATCATGACGGCATCGTGCCAAGTCATGCTGTAGGCTATTTCGTAGGTTGCTGGGCATGGGACTGCTGGCGTTTCTCTGCCGGTATGGCTTCTTTCTTCCCTGAGTTGGCGAAGGATAACATCCGTGTGATGTTCGACTACCAGCAGCCAGACGGCATGATTATCGACTGCATCTATCCGGATGCTTCAGAGAACAACTACCGTGACAGTAAGCCTCCTCTGGCAGCCTGGGCGGTGAACGAGATTTATGAGCATACCCAGGATCTGGCTTTCGTGAAGGAGATGTATCCGAAACTTCTGAAATATCACAAGTGGTGGTATGAGAAAAGAGATCACGACAAGAACCATATCTGTGAGTTCGGTTCGGTTGATGGAACCCTTGAGGCAGCTGCCTGGGAGAGCGGTATGGATAATGCCATCCGTTTCGATGGCACCAAGATGTTGCAGAACGGCAAGGATGCATGGAGTACTGACCAGGAGAGTGTTGACCTGAATGCTTATCTCTCGCTGGAGTATACCTTGCTCAAGAAATTTGCCGGATTGCTGGGCGAGCCTTTCGACTTGCCTGACTATCGTGGACTGGTTGCCGATTATTTCTTTGATAAGAAGGATGGCTTCTTCTACGACCGCCGTTTGGATGCCGACAGAACATTTGTGCGTGAGGCAGGTTGTGAGGGATATATTCCTTTCTGGGCGAACATAGCAACGCCTAAGCAGTTTGCCAAGGCAAGAAAGTTGCTCGACAATAAGAAGAAGTTCTCTACCTTCATCCCGTTCCCGACGATAGCTGCCGATAATCCGAAGTACAATCCACAGGGTTACTGGCGCGGTCCTATCTGGCTCGACCAGACCTATTATGGCATCAAGGGCTATCGCAACTATGGTGAGAAGAAGAAGGCTGATGCCTATACCGACCAGGTGTTCCGCAATTTGCAGGGCATTTCGGCAGGTACCCCAATCTATGAGAATTATGACACGCATACCGGCAAGCCTATGCAGGCTTCTCACTTCAGCTGGAGTGCCGCTTGCCTGATTATGATGTACAATGATTATGGAAAATAAACGATAATCTCATGTGTTAAACATCACGCCAAAGAGATTTGGCACATCTTAAGACCTAAATAAAAAAGCCTTTGAGCATATCGGAAATGATAGCTCAAAGGCTTATTTTTACCCTAAATGATTGAACTGTAACAAGCAAATTCCATACGCTTGGAAAGCGTGTGGGGTATATTATCTCAAAACATACTTTCCGGCTGGCGTCTTGCTGAACTTCACCTGATAGGCTTCAGAGACAATCTGCAGCGCCTCGGTGAGGCTGTTGTTCGGCAAGGTTCCTGTGAAAGGTTCGATGGTATCCATTTCTACAGCAATCTCTACTCCGTAATTCTTCTCCAGACTTCTGATGACTCTGCCCAGCGATGCATCACGGAATACCAGCTGCTTCTTCTGCCATGCACAGGCATCCTCGATATGCGATGTTTCGCGGATATCCATCTTTCCTGTCTGTTTGTTCACCACTACGACTTCGTTTGGCTTCATCGTATAGGTGCTGCCGTTGGCAAGGGAAGTGAGCATCACGCTACCGTTGAGCAGCGCAACTTCTGCTGTCTGTTCTTTCTTGCGGTTGATGACGTTAAACTCAGTACCCAATACCTTGATTTCCATTCCCTGCATGTGGATGATGAACGGATGTCGGGCGTCTTTGGCTACCTTGTAGTGAGCTTCGCCTTCAAATTCAATCTCGCGATTGTCCTTGCAGAAATCCTGTGGTGCATACTTGATGCTGGAGAGCGAATTGAGCGCTACCACACTCTTGTCGGGCAGGGTGATGCTCACCTGTTCGCCTTCCTGGGTGGTGATTTCTGTCAGCGGAATCGCCGCATATTGCCTGTTTTCCTTATACATCATTCCCATAATCACCATGCAGATAGGCAGGGCAATAGCTGCCGCTATCTGGGTCCACTTGAGGATGCGCTTCAGGGTGAATTGCTTACGGGTTCCTATCTGTTCATGAATTTCGGCCTTGATACGTGCCAAATCTTCGTCAGAGATACCGCTATCCGGGATGATGCCGTGCAGCCATTCCTCTTCCATGGCTGCTGCTAATTCTTCATCTGAACAGTTGTTGATCCGTTCCTTCAGATTAGCTAAGTCTGTACTATTCTTGATGTCGTCTAACATAAAACAATCTTTTTTTAGATTATACACGGTTCGGTAGAGAAAGTACCGTTAAATTATACTAAAAACAAGAGCCACATCAGGTTGGTGCGGTTGCTGATCAGCTGTCGGAGCTGTTTCAAACCCATCGACAACTGGTTCTTAACGGTCTGTTCACTATAGTTGAGTTTCTCGGCAATCTCCTGATTGTTGAGCATCTCCAACTTGGAGAGTCGGATGATTTCCTGCTGCGTCTTGGGCAGTTTGGCAAGCATCAGGTTGAGCTGTCTGACGAAATCATCATACTCCAGCTGACTGTCTGCAGTGGTGCTGTTGTGATGGTCAAGGTAATCCATGTAGTCTTCATACACGGGCGAATTGATGACCTTCCTGTAGGCGTTGATGAGGTAATGCTTGGCTCTGAGGAAAAGCAGCGGCTTTACGCTGTCTGCCTCTTCCAGCGTGCTTCTGTTGTTCCAGAGCCATACGAAGGTATCTTCCATGATTTCTTCGGCATTCTCCTTCGACTTGGTATATTTCAGGCAAAAGGCAAAGAGTCTGCGGGCATATAGCCCGTAGATCTCATCGAATGCCTTCATAGATCCTTTTTTGAGTTGAAGGATAAGTTCTGTTTCTGTCTTTTTAAACATGATAACTATTCACTAAAATCCATCTAAATCATATTCTTCGCTGTCCAAATCCAGACTGTCGTCGTTGTCGAAAGTTGTCTTTGGTGCTTTTTCTTCCTTTATATCCGCATCGGTTCCCTGGGTTCCGGTTGTTCCGTTGCTGAGAGTTCCGGTTGTACCATTATCGAATGTTCCGGTAGTTCCGGTTTCTATTTCACCTGTTGTTCCGCTTTCAGAAGTTCCGGTTTCTTCTTCTTCATTTTCTTCTGTATCATCCGTCTTTTCCTGCTGGATGATTTCCGCCGGTTCTTCAAGCAGTGGGTCCTTGCTGATTTTCAGCGGTGCCAGATGCTGGGTATAGAAGAGGGTATAGTCGTCGTAGCTCAGACTGGTGCCCAGCAGCAGGAGGTTTGGTTCGCTGATTACGATGCCGCGGGCTCCCTTTGAGAGGAGCTGGGTGATGGCCTGATGCTGGTAGATGTCGTTGGCATACTGGCGTGCTTCGTCGTAATTGCGGAATCCCTTTACCTGCATGCGGTGCAGACCATTCTGCTCATCGATGACGAGGTCGAAATTACGCACGAGATAGGAGGTGAAATTATATTTCGCCATCTCGAAGAGCAACTGGTTCTCGTTTACAGAGTCGGGAACGTAGGCGAGCATGAAGACGAACGGCTCGTTGCGCTCAATGCTGAATACCTTGGCTTTGGATTTGACATCATCATTGAGTACGGCGTTGCGGCGCGACCATACATTGCTCAGGTCGAATGTGCCGCCCTTGAGCTGTCTGCCGGCTTTCACTCCGTTGAGAATCATTCCTGCCATCTCACTGAGTCGGCTGTTCGGATATTTCTCTACTACCTGCTGCATATCGTCGAGACATGCCTGGATATTACCCTCGTGGAGCTGGGTGAGTCCGCCGATAAAGAGGAACTTGTCGCGGTTGGCTCCTTCCGGATAGCGCTTGTCAGAGATAGCCCTGTTGTGTACCACCTTATTATATAGGTTAGCCTTGAAGGCATCGTAGGTGGCAGCATAGAGCGAGTCTTCGAGATGAATGCCCATCTTCGCATCTTCCTCATAATAAGGAGAGGTGAGCAGGGCGGTCCATTGACTCTCCGGATAATTCGCTTTCAGCAGGTCGAGATAGCGGTTGGCGATGGCTGGCTGCTTCCGGATGTTGTAGAGCAGGTAGAGGTGATAGTAGGCATCATCGAGATGTTCGTATGCAACGTTCTTCTTCACCAGTCGCTGCAGCATGCGTTCGCTTTCGTCCAGATCATCGAGCTTATCTTTCAGGATGATGCCGGCATGCAGCAGTCCGTCGTCCAGAATCTGATTGCTTTCCGTCATCTTCTCTTCGGTGAGCGGAATCTGAGCGAGATAGTAGGCACGCTGATGCGGATCTTCTTCTGCACTCAGGTTCTTCTCTTTCTCCTTCTCAAGGTCTTTCTTCTGTGCCTCGTTGAGGAGTGAATCGCGCTGTTCATCTGTCATTTCTTCTACACCTTTGGCATCGGCAACTACGGTCTGGTTGCTCCGTCGCCAGTTGTCGATGTTCTTTCTCTTACCCCAGAGACGCTCAAACTGCTGTTTGCCTTGGGCTACGGCAGATTGGGAATAGAAATACCAGGTACTGCTGTTGCCGAAACCGCCGTTGCCCATGGCTCCGTTTCCGAAGCCGGATGAGGCATTGCTGTTTCCCTGATTTCTGTTATTTCTGCTGTTATTACCATTGCCGTTATTTCCGCCGGCACTTTGGTTGTCTTGCTTTTCTGCCAGTTCCTGGTCGGCAAGTCTTCTCTTTTCTTCCTTTTCCTTCTTTTTCAGGGCATCTATCACCTTGTCAATGGCTACATTCCGCTCTGTTTCGCTCATGTGGGCGAGTGATTGCAGGGAGTCCTGCAGATGGATGGCGTCGGTATAAGGTACCAGTTCGTCGAGTACCTTCGAACGGTCGGAGAGCTGTTTGTAGTCTTTACGGTCCTGGTCCAGGAGTCCGATGGCTGCATCATAGCATCTTTTGGCATCGCCATATCGGTGGCATTGCCAGTATACATTGCCCAGATGCAGCAGCAATACACCTTTCTCTACTCCGTTTCGGCTTGATTTCGCTGCACCCTTTTCGTATGCAGCAATAGCCTGAAGGGTATCGCCCTGGTTGAGATGTATGTTACCGATGGCATAATAAACCTGGTCGAGATATTCCTGATTCTTGTCGCTCGCAGCCATTCGCTTCAATTTGGATACCATCTTCCGGGAGTTGTTGGTTGCCAGTACCTCGGTCATGGAGATGCGGGCGTTGAACTCCAGTTCGTAAGGCGGATTGAGGCGGATGACATGCTTGAAAGCGCGGTAGGCATTCTGGGCATGTCCCTGTTGTGCTTCTACCTGTCCCATCAGATACCAGAGGCGGGCTTTCTGCTTGCGTCGCATCTCATAGCCGATGGCTTTGCGGAGATACGGAATGGCTTCCTCATAGCGTCCGGTCTTCAGATAGTAGAGGGCATAGGTCTTGTCCCATTCCTTCTGGGCACGCCAGTGGATGGAATCGCGCTCGATATTACGGATTACATCTTCGGCATCGTATATCCATCCCGATTCGAGATAACTCTTGGCGAGCCAGGCACGTGCCTTGCCGTAAATGCCGGGTTGGGTGGCGTAGAGACGGCTCATATAGGCGAATGTAGCTGCTGCCGACTGGAAATCGCCTTCAAAAAACTGGGAACGGCCCATCAGCATCCATGCCTTCCAGAGGAAAGGATTATATTCACGGCGATGCAGCCATTCCAGGTCTTTGGCAGTCTTGCGGCGTTTCTTATCCCATACCGGGCGACGCTTGATGCTATGCTGGTGAATGGCTTTCTCGCATTTCTCGATGGCGCGGTCGTAGTTCGACTTGCCCAGTTCGCGGCTGTTCTTGTTGCCTACAGTATAATAAGGAATCATTTCAGAGTAATTGTCCTTATTTCCGTTTTCCTTTTCGAGCGAGCCTTCTATATAGGCTACGGTACCATTATAATAGGTGTTGTATCGGGCGTTGAAGGCATGCCACCATCTGCTCTTCGCCGTATTCTTCTGCGTAGAGCATCCTGCTATGGTCATTGCGAAGGCAAGGATAACCATAGCTGGCAAGAGGTTTCTGAATGGGAAATGCTTCAACATAAGTTTCTTCTTTATTTAAAATTTTTCTTTTAGAGCGTGTGAAAGCCTTAGTGCTTTCTGGCTGCCAGTATCCTTGCTGCTGCAAACAGGATGATGCTGACGAAGATGATGGTTGCACCTGATGGTACATTGAGCAGATAACTGGCATAGAGGCCCACGATGCAGTCGATGCAGCCTATCACGATGCTGGCTCCTATCATGCGCTTGTAGCTGTAGGTGAAGAGGTTGGCAGTCATCTGTGGTATGGTGAGCAGACTGATGGCAAGTACGATGCCCACCATCTTGATGGTTGCCACGATGGTCATGGCGATGAGCGTCATCATCATATATTCTATCGCAGTAACCGGCAGATGTTGCGATTTGGCAAAGGTGCTGTCGAATGCGATGGTCTGGATAGGACGCAGCAGAAAGGTGAACAGCAATGCTACAAACAGGGTAAGGCCTGCCAGAAGCCAGAGGTCTGTGCTGTCGATGGCAAGTATGCTTCCGAAGAGGAAAGAGGGCAGGTCTGGCATGAATCCCGGAGTAAGGAAGCAGCAGATGATGCCCACGCTCATGCCCAGGGTCCAGAACATGGCGATGGCAGAGTCTTTGCGCACATCTTTCTTCCGTGATACCCATTGCACGCCGAAGGCACTCAAGATGGCGAATACCATGGCAGAGAGTATGGGGTTGATGCCTGCAAATACGCCGATACCGATGCCGCCAAAAGAGGCATGCGTAATACCACCGCTGATGAAGACCAGTCGGCGGGTGACGATGTAGGTGCCTACAAAGCCGCACAGAATGCTTGCCAGTAGGGCACCAATCAGCGCGTTCTGAAAAAATGTATATTGCAGTATATCCATGTATTTACTTTGAACTTTGAACTTTGAACTTTGAACTTTGAGCTTTGAACTTTAAGCTTTAAACTTTGCGTGTTACGCATTGCATGTTTAACTTAAAAAACTGATGACTTCGTCCTTGATCTGGTTAGGCAGGTTGATGCCTCGCAGAATCAGACTTCGGTTCCATCCCGCCACCTCTTCCGGCTGCATCGTATAGAGCACTTCCGAGAATTCCTCTACCTCCTCATCGGTATAGTCGTCGGCAGCTCTTCCTGCAAACCGGTCGAGTTCCTCGTCATCGTAGTATTCTATTTCCTTGGTGGCGGCTTCCATCATGCATTCCTGTTCACATTTAGAGTTCTCTCCATTGCAGGTATTGCACGAAACGCCTTCCTGCAAAGGTTCCTCGTCCTCTCCCTTGCGATGGGAGACAATGCCGAAAATGGCGCTTATCAAGCCTAGGACCACCAGGGCCAAAATCAGGTACAACATTTACTTTGAACTTTGAATGTTGAACATTGAACTTTATGATTAGTAAAGCTGTTGAACTATTAACTGTCAACTATTAACTGTCAACTGTCAACTATTAACTGTTAACTGTCAACTATTAACTGTTAACTGTCAACTATTAACTATTAACTGTCAAC